>JAOUFI010000153.1 GCA_029858305.1 Candidatus Thorarchaeota archaeon | reverse complement strand
TCCTCTGCGAGATAGCAGAGCAAGTCATCATCATCCACATCGCATTTATTTCCCAGACTGATTAGCTTACTTATACCGAGACCAAGTTCAGCAGTCCAGTCAGAGATGGCTGCGGCAAAGGCGCCTGATTGTGATACGAGTGAGATATTTGCCACATTGCTTGGCTTTGGTCTTCCGCATCTATACTCTGGCAGGAAGAAAGTATCAATATGACTACGAGTATCAATCACTCCAACACAATTGGGACCAATTACACGAATGCCGTGTTTCTTGGCTAGAGCCACAACCTCATCTTCTAGTTCTGCTCCAATCTTTCCGGTTTCTGAGAATCCACCTGATATTATAATGGCAGCTTTAATTCCCTTCGCGGCGATATCTTCGAACACTCTAGGTGTAATCCTTGCTGGTACAGCAACGACGACAAGGTCAACATCCCCATCGATATCTTGTAGTGTGGGATAGCATGGAACACCTAATACTTGATTGTATTTTGGATTGATAGCATATACCTTTCCCGTAAATTGAGGTTTGATGAAATTCTGGATTATGGCTTGTCCTACGCTATTTTGACTTGCAGATGCACCATATATCGCAACGCTTTTCGCAGTAAAGAAAATATCAATTGATTCAGTTGATCCACAAGACATCGATAGCACACTCTGCCTGTTTGTGATGATTGAACGTTTCTGGATACTAATGGGTACTTGATTGTTGCCATGTGTTCACACAAGTGTCATCGCTGTACATACTATATGGTAATGCTAATAGCCTAACCTGTCGTTTTCACATTGAGGACAAGTATTGAGCTTCGATATTCTTTCAGATGGTCATGCGATACAAAAGGCAACAAGAGATGAGATGGAGGGTTGGATGCAAGAAGCGATGCAAGTACGCCTTCGGTCTTTTGGTAGAAACCTACTCTGTTATAGTCCGACTGCGTACCCCTATAAGATTCGAGATCATGAACAAGGCATTTCACATAATTTTCTCTCCCTTAGCGTAACTGGAACAGCATGTTCACTCAAGTGTGAGCATTGCAATGGACGATTATTGCAGGGTATGGAACCTACTCTTACTCCAGATGTCCTATTCGAACGTTGTAGGGAGATTAAGAAACAAGGCGGCAAAGGAGTCTTGATTAGTGGCGGATCGAATTCAACAGGGCATGTTCCTCTTGACCAGTTCGGGGAAGTAATATACCGTATAAAGCAAGAATTGAATTTGCAAATTGTGGTTCACACTGGTCTTGTGACACCTGAAACTGCACACCTTCTTGCAGAGGCTCAGATTGATGCTGCGATGTTAGATATAATTGGAGATGCTGATGTTGCTTCAAGGGTCTATCACATCTCGGAAGGACCAAGGAAGATGAGAGAATCCCTCGATATCCTTGAAAACCATCATATTCCAACAGTGCCTCATATATTGGTTGGACTCGATTATGGAAAACTGCGTGGAGAAATAGAGGCTCTACAAATACTTGCACATGGAAAGCCAGCTGCAATAGTAATTATCGCTCTCAGTCCTATTCGTAAATCTCCTATGGGGAATGTCGCACCTCCAACCCCTGAGGAGATTGGGCGGATACTGACAGTGGCTCGTCTAGGTTTCCAAGACATTCCTATCCTCTTAGGCTGTGCACGTCCAATAGGTCAACATAAAATCGATACTGATCTATACGCTATTCGAAGTGGTGTAAACGGAATTGCACTTATCAGCCAAGAGGGTGTGGATTTTGCAAAGCATCTAGGACTTTCCCCCATCTTTGAAGATGTGTGTTGCAGTCTTGCCTATCAGACCTTATTTTAGTCTATCTTTAACAATCCATGCTGCAATTTCATAGCCCAGATCGAAGAACCAGAGCCCAATTGCAGTTGGTAAGAGTAAGGGCCAAGGTATTGATAGTAAAAGTACACTGACCTTCAAAGTAAATCTGTATTTGAAGAATTGATAGGCTCTAATTGACTCACGCTGGTCGGTCCAGTCATTTCCACGTTCATCAAGAACCGCTGCAAGAAACATCATAACAACCAGAGCCATCCATTCATATAATCCTGTAACTGGGGGCAAACCTCTCAGTATCAAAACAATTGTTATCAAAGCGAATCCCACAATAAACGGAGGTCGGTTCACTTTTCCTGAGACCAATACACCAATGATTATGCTAGTCATCAGTGCCAAATCCCATTCTGAAACAGTCATGATTAGCCCAAAAAGAAGTCCTGAGAGGGCTAGTGGTACCCAAGACAAATCTGGCTTATCAAGCTCATCTAGGAGGTCATCTCCAGACTTGAGCATCAGTCCTGCCAAGAAGTAGGCTGAAAAATACATTACCCACTCAATCATTCCTATTTCCATCCAGACCTGCTCAACAATAGTTATGGTGGCTCCTCATCTTAACTATGACTCGTAATCGGACTATGAAGTCCTACGATAGCCATTACAATCATCGGAGCCAACAAGACTCCATATGATACTCAGATAAAAGTTCGTGATTGTCCTACAATAGGACGACAGGTGTTCCAATAGCCTGACCGGGTAGGTTCGTATTGAATTTTGCACGAACCGCACCGCTATTTCCATGGGCACCCAGTATTTTTCCCAAAATTTCTTTTTCACTCTCACTAGTCCATTTTACCTTACGACTAACAAGAGCTGCAGCCTCCGCTCTAGTCTTGATCTCATCGAATATCAAAATCACCTGATTTGTATGTTGCAGGGACTTGCCTCTACGATAGCTCGTGACAATGCCTTTTCGATTTTTTAATACGTCACTCTTTGACATGCGGAGTTCCTCCTATGAGGGTTCGCGTGAACGCCTAAAGAATTGGATATAAGACTTACTGAATGAACTCATTGATGCACTATTACGAATCTATTCCAGGACCACTCCCTGGTAAAGAACTAGAGTCTGTCTTACTCTTTTGAAATCGAGATTCTTCTTCTTTTCCTTTCTCAATTAGCACATCTCTTATAGCCCATCCAACAGAATCAGGTCTTTGTGCAAGTCTGAATAGTGCAAACCACATTCTACCATCTCCCATCGGTCCCTGCATGAAGAGCTCCTCTACCATTGTTTTTGTGATACCAATCTTATCAGTGGAGTATTTCACAGAATCTACGATTCGATTTTCGCTATCAACTACTTCTTTCACTCTCCAAGCATGTTGCATGGCACTTATGAATGATAGAAACACGATAAAGAATGCAATGAAAGTTGATGCAACTAGTGACTCAAAGCCAAATAGAATTGTGCCAAGCGTTATAATCGAGCCAATTAGTATAATTAGAAACAGACACCCCTCAATAAGACCATTCAGAAAGCTGTCCACACGCCAATGATAATATCTTGACAGACTTGAAGAAGGTGATCTGAATGACATGATATCGTTCAGATATCTATCTCTGGCTATGCGTCCTAAATATAGCCACACAGTCTGGAGCAGCAGTCCTTGTAGCAATATCGTAACTGAGATTATACTGAAAATGGTCTGCATACGTTGTTGCCTGAGAAAACTCCGTTTAAAGATATGGAACAAGGCGACAATCTAATACTTTCGGCAAACTCTCCACTATTGTATTGTTCGCTCTGTCTAACGTATATCTCAGGAAATGCTCAACTCTCTATACTACTAACATTGTTTAGGGTTTATTCTGGTTTGTGCGGGCCGAGGCCTTGTCCTCCCGGAAGTGTGCCTGGGCTCGCCTCCTCTCTCTTTCTTATCGAATGACTTATCATGACATCGAATGCGTCAGAATTAGTGGTGACTCTAATTGGATAAGGTCCATCATCTTGATCCCATTGGTTTGAATACAAGAGTTCCTGACTTCCTTGACTCAATGCTTCGAGTGGGTGTTCTTGGAGCAGGTCGGTTAGGACGAGCTACGCAGATTGTGCATCGGATGTTTACAGATCAAGACTGCTATACATTTCTATCCATGTCTGGCCCCATGATTCCAGGAGGTCTCAGACAAATAGTTTGTCACCTTGTCGAGAAGAGATTTATTGATGCCATTGTCACCAGCGGCGCCAATATTGTGCATGACCTTGTGGAAGCATATGGAGGGGCTCACTATAGGGTCCCTGCAGGAAAGGATGATCACGAGCTACGCGAAGCTGGGATGGGTCGTATTGCTGACATCTTTGTGAAAGAGGAGGATTTT
>JAOUFI010000048.1 GCA_029858305.1 Candidatus Thorarchaeota archaeon | reverse complement strand
CAATAACGCGAATCATGTAGCCGCTTCCATCACTAAATGCAGTCGTATTCCAAGCGTACTCTGGAATTGAAAGATCTAGAGCCAGAGTTAGCCAATCGGTGCCATTGTTTGTACTATAGAAGACATCATAGCTCAGAACATCGTTATCAAAGTCAACAGCAGTCCAAGTAATAACCTGGGTTCCATTCAATGTTTCACCGCCATTGGGGAATGTGAGATGAACAGTGGGAGCACGATTCTCAACCAACCAGAAGAAGGCATTCGAAATGAGTCTGTCGTTATCAGAATCATAGAGTTGTATTACTCCATCTGAATCTGGATCGCCTCCTTGAACAAAGTTGACATCTGTCAAGAAAACTACTCGACCTTTGTTAAAGGTGGTTGATGCGAAGACAGTAACGCCATTCGCAGGGCCTTTGTATGATATAGTTTGATTGCGCCAGAATGCAGTACCGTCTGTATCAGTGTGTATTAGTGGAGTACCTGCGCCAATAGAGGCAAAACCAGTGCCTCGGTCAATCTCGATTCTATCCACGCCTGTCATAATTGGATGATTAGCAAAATGACTTGTGTTATAAACAAGAAGAGATGGAAACACTAGCCAGTTATCTGTATCATCAAGATATGATTGCGTTGTATTCAGCTCGAGGCCAAATTCAGATCCAATCGATGCTGATTCATTGCCATACATTCCCCAGTCACCTATTATAAAGAGACTTTTCCCGTTGGCAACAAAGTCAACTATCGGATCTATCTCATTTGAGTTGTATGTACTTGATCCGCTCATCACGAAGAGTACGTCGGCTTGCAATACCAGCTGTTCATAGAAGGCTGTCATCCAATGGACTGTATAGCCATTCAATGTTAGGAAATAGGCAAAATCGAGATTAGCCCCTTCGACTGTACCATATGGAGAATGGGACTCATCGAAAAGCACCATTTTTTCCTCAATCCCGGCAGCAAGTAACCACCGAACAGCATTCATGGCGAAGTAACCATTGTTTGCTTCTTCTATGTTAACTGTACCATCACTGTCGCTGTCTGCAGTCCCTACTAAGAAGCTACCATCACCAACGACAATGACTCGTCCTTTCTGATGTGTTGATGCTGCAGAAATGACAGCATCATTTGCAGGGATTCCCGCAAACGTTGCTGTACCATCATTGTCTGCGGTGTACAAGGGGTACGCGGACTCAGGAACTTGTATAAATGCAGTTCCAGCGTAAATCTCTAATTCTGTTGCTACGATTGTTGCAGAATGATTGTGGGTATTCTCACTATCGAGTATGACCCACCATTGGTTTACACTATAATCATCTGAATCAGTAAGGTATGATGTCTTATTTCGAACATACCCAAACCTCTCAGTAACTGGGTCCATTTCATTGCCAAATGATGACCATTCTTGAGCAACAAAAAGACCGCCACCATTATTGACAAAGTCCTCGATTTGATTGACTTCTGTCGTGTTATACAGAATACTACAATAGGTTATGACCAACACATCGCATGCAGCAAGCAGAGCTGGATCAAAGGTCGACATTGTTGAAACTGCGAAGCCTTGTGATGCTAAGAGTATTGCAAAGTCGCTAAGCTCGACCGGCACATGATAGTCCTGTCCATGCGAGGCGTCGACTACAACATGATGGTGTAGTCGAATACTGTTTCCAAGCATTTTGATACAATTAATTTCTGTGGAGTAGAAGTCAAATCCTAGCAAAACTAAATGACCTTTCCCAATTACCTTATGAACAACCATAGAGCTAAGAGCGTCGCCAACAACATCTACACCATCAGATGTAACATAGCCTATTGCTCCATCTGGAGTTACGAAAGTGGAAGCTACACCCAGAGCAAGTGCATCGTCGTATTCATGAACATCCATTGGATCGGAATAGCGATCGTAGAAACCAGTGACAGTTACTAGCCCAGAGGCATTCAAAATTCGACTTGTTATACCGAATGCATCAGCAGGCGCATTCAAAGGTCCATAGTAATCCATTGTAATAACAATACCGCCATCAGTAATGTATCCATTAAGGATTGTTGACCAGGCGTTTCCAACAGCTGTCATGTTCGATACATATGCATTCTCTTGCTCAGGAATCAGTAAAATATCAAACTCATTGATAACCGAAGCAAGTCCGTGATAGTCAGTTAAATTTGAGTAATGATATGATGTGCCATATTCAGCGTCTATTGCGCTCATCATATGATCATACTCCCCTCCGGTACTCAAATCAGCAAATTGTGTATACACAAGTATCGAAACAGGGTCATTCCTCCTTGACTGACCATATTCATCATCAGCAAGTGAAGCAAGTCTTTCATTTCCCTGTACACGAGAATTCGTAGGCGCTAAGTTGCCCCCAACGAGAAGCACAGGACATAGAAAGAGTGTGAGCATCACTACTGTGATTAATCCAATTCTAATTCTATTCATTCAAGCATCTCCTATTCGGTCTATTGCATAACGGATACTGTATAAGCGTGCATTTGATCATCAAAAGCCACACTGTATTCCCATGTCAGTATGACGCGAATAATAACCTGGAGTCTAAACAAACGTATATCAACTTTGTTAGATAAATACCCGCAAAAGAAAGATGAGCATGAGGGAATTCACCTTCCACTCATGCTTTTCTTGGTATTGAATTCGCGCTCCGTTTTCTGATTATCCTATGATGAATTCTGAAAAGGGGTTATTCAATAAGCTGTTTAGAATTGCAGATTATGCACCCGCCCAGCCTAAGCCTTGCTGATCTTTAACGACCGTTAATCGACTATTACTAGAGTTCTTTCTAGAAGTTCTCGAGTTATTATGTCGTCCTCTCTTTCTCTCATGTTCGTGTCTGCTAGAGTGATTATGTCTACCCATTATATCACCTCCTGACACGATACATAAGCGAAGATTGTTTTGCAACAAACTGAAAAGTCAGTATCTGTGAAAAAATCGAACAGGCTGATAGTACCAAGCTTCCCAACTTGGATTGTATGTGATCTATTGAATTTAGGTTGAGTTATACTTCGCTTCATGATAAGGCTTCATCGCCTTGAAATATTTCGCGCATCAAATCAAAATAAATGTTGATAATAGATGTTTGACCCTCATAACGCCACTCTCAGACACAATGGAAGCAACTCTTTAAAATTTCACAGATGAAAGTGAGGAACTTATTGAAGAAGTGTCCAGGCTGATCAGAAGCGAGTACCAATCCCTTTTGAAACTTTGATTTTCTTAGTAAACAGTTTCACATCTGTGCTTTCTTAAAAAATATCAATTAATGAGTTACAAAATTGTCATAGCATCTATTGGTTTGGTTAACTTCTTAAGTAATGCAATATCTTTGACCAATCAGCGTTTGTGACAAGACCGAAGAAATCAGGGTGAAGTTATTTGCCAGAGAAAATCTATATGATTAGCTGTAGAGAAGACCTTGTAGGTCTCGGAATGGGTCGGATGAGAACATCAGTTGACGGCCTCGATGAGGCAATGCTTTCACTTGACTGGTCTAAAGTAAGATTTGTACCTGTGGTTGCAGCAGAGAAAGTGAATTTCCAGATCGGAGAATCCAAAATCGTTACCATAAAACCCATCGCTGTTCCTGCATATTCAATTGTTTTCCAATCGTTTTATGGATCAAATGGTATGGGGGATCTTGGTTGCATTGGGTGCATGGAGATGAAATTGTATTATGAGGATAAAACAGCAAACAAGTCAATGTTCAGTTCTCGAATCAATGCTTCTGTTCTTCCTGGCGATCTATTGGGTCAAGTTCTTATTGTTCCTGGAAAGAAGCTTTAGATAAAATCGAACAATCGAAATCATTCAGGTTGTATTCTGACTACCGGTGAAAAATCCATATTTTCAAAGGGATATGACTTTGTCAGCTTTCTCCATGAGGATATTAATAACTTCAGGATAGTCAATTAGGTTCACATCAAAAGCTAAGCGCTCAGTTATTCCTCGTTCTTCAACATGATGTTTGAGTGCATGGATTTTTAGTTTGAGCTCTTTTATCTCGTTAGACGCAGAACATCCTTTATCCACAAGATAGACTCCATCCTGTATAAGCAGCAGTTCCACTTCAACATCGATACTTCGAAGGCTAGAAACTATTTCTCTGACGCTAATATAATTATTCGAGAGCCATATCAAGTACTTCATTCTCTTTTCCTCCTCAGAATGTTATTACTACATCGTTCTCAACGAATGCCTTCGCCACATCTCCTTCATCGAGAACTTCTACTTCATCAAAAATCTCCTCTGGAGTGATTTTTTTCTCATCAAGAGATTTCTTGCTTACGCAAATGCGTCCGTCAAAGCTTTCAAATGTCGACTTGAACATTCGAATTGGAACAGTATCCTGATCATTCAAAAGACCGTAAACACCATCTCCTACAAAGAGCATTTGAGCTGAATGATCCATACCAAACATACCTACAGCTGCACGCCATCCCTCGGCAGCAAATATTTTTCCAAAAGGCTTGCTAGCAATAAGAATTAACACATTTCTTTCTCTGAAATCCATTTCAATCACTCCTATATCGAAAAGGTGAGAAATCGATCAACTTCGCCAATCTGCTCTGCAAACTCAGTGAGGCCACTAACTTCAACGCTTTCAACAAAGTCACTGCCTCTCTGATCAAATCCACGAGCAGATGTGCAGAGACCGCATGCTTGGAACTCAACGCCTTCATTAGCAAGCTCCAGCAACTTGTCATTCATTGGTCTATCAGGATCTGGATCTTGGTTTAATTTCGCATTATTAACGCCATCCACAAAAAGGAAGACTTTCACAGCATACTCCTTCTGGAGAGCTGCTTTGCATAAATTATAGAAGGTATGGCTGTTTTGGAAAGTGTAGGGCGAAGTCATCAATAAGATGCCTAGCGTCTTTTTTTCCATGAGTAACATCTCCTTAGTAAGTTGAAGGCATTGATAAACTACTTGTTAAAAAGCATACTCTTGAAGTGCGATAGCTTTCTGAAAAAAACATACCTAGACCTGTTAGTTACACAATTAAACCAGATGGAAAACGATGATTTTAGGAAATCGCATCTCTCTTGTAGTGCTTCCAAATACCTTTGAATATATTTACAGGAGGGACTTCCTTTTGGTATTGTGCATACTGCTCAAGGAATTTAGTTAAATTTGCTTTCTCTTCACGACGGAGAAGAATCATCACAAGAGGAACGATAGTAACCGCACATAATCCACTGAACCAAGATTGTGAAATGAGAGCGAGAGATATTGACATCAACATGTAGCCCACATAAAGAGGATGTCTAATAATCCCATACACTCCTTTCGTTACAATCATTGTTGTGCTGACTAAGCTCTTTCCCTCGGGTATATGCCCATAGACGCTCAAAGCCCTCAGTGAGAGCGTTTGAAGCAAAAAACTAGGAATCAATAATATCCAACCTAGGCTAAATATAATGATATTCAGTCCATAATTATCGAAGTAAAATAGCAAAAGCAGCTGCAATAAGAATAGAAGACCTGACAATGATTCGATAGTATTATCGGAAGGGTTCATTTTTCTGTTTTACTCTTCACAGCAGAAATCATAAAGTCTTTGCGCAAGTAATGAAGGTCTATGAATGTGATTCAGTAAGATTGAATACATGATAACTGAAACCATTCTACAGACTAAATTTCACAAGTTGGAGATTTTGAAGATGGAAGAGATTAATATAAAATACATTGACAAAGATGACAAAGAACGCAAATTCGAGGTAGATGATGTAGCATTAACTACTCTTGATCTCTCACGACATAATATAGTTACAATTCATCTTGAATCACTATCTAGTCTTGAAAATCTTCAGAATATTCAACTGGCAAATAATTTAATCACGAAGATAGACCTGAGTGCACTTGCAGATTTGCCTGAACTTGAAATTCTTAATCTTTTCAAGAATGCTCTTTCTGCTATAGACCTTGAACAGCTTTCTGGATGCTCAAATCTGAAAGAACTCCATCTTGGCTCCAACAACTTAGAATATGTAGATTTGAGTCCCGTGGCCAAGTATAGGAGTCTTGCAAGACTTCGTCTTTTCAATAATCAATTGGCAGAATTGGATCTCTCACCACTCGCCTCATGCAAGACATTGGAAAGTCTAGAAATTGAAAACAACAAAATTGCAGAACTAGATTTATCAGGTCTCGGAGGTTGCACGAATCTTCAACAGCTAAACCTGATGTATAATTCATTAACACAGTTGGATTTGAAACCTCTTGCTAATTGTAAAGAATTGAAATTTCTATATCTTCATCATAACAGACTAAGCTCAATAGATTTGCGTCCTTTAGAGAATTGCAGTGATTTTCGAATACTGCGGCTAGGAGGAAATCAATTGAAGCATATTGACCTCATGCCGCTTGAAGCGTGTTCTCAATTGCGACGTCTTGGTCTAGCGATGAATGAGATTGAAGAATTAGATCTGTCACCTCTTGAAAACGCCAAAAAACTCACAGCATTGGATATTGCGGGGAATAGACTTACCTCTATTGACCTTGGTCCTCTTGCAAACTGCAAAGAACTAACCGAACTGTATCTCTATAGTGAACATCCACATGAGAATCAATTCAAAGAGGTCAATATATCACCGTTGTTTAAATGTTCAGAATTAGAAGATGTGAGCATAGCTGATGAAACAAGAATCTTGGCAAAAGCAAGACTTCAGAATTCTGAAGATATACCACTTGCAATTGAAGAGATAATCAATGATGATAGAATTGATTGGGTGTAGTTCAGTAATTCTCCAAATCTAGTGGATTTATATATCACTAAAGCAAAGTCTTGCGCTATCTAAATCTGAGGAACGAATGGTATGTCCGAGAGGGTATATGATATCAATAAGATAATAGAATCCTATTTGAAATATCTTAATGGCCCCCTCGGAAAAGGAGTCATGGAGTATCTTTGGGAGGGTGCGAGTTTTACTGTCCGTACGAAACATGAAATGCTTCAGGTATTAAAATATGGAGGAAAAGCTGTAATCAATGTTATTGAAGAAAATGATATTGCATCTTCTGATGTGATAAATGAATTATCTTGATGTTTAAGAGGAAATAAGGAGATTAATATTTAATCGCGTGCAAGTTTACTTTGAGATGTGGATAAAATGGTTGTTGAAATGGATGATGCCACTCGAGAACAAGTCAAAGAGATGTTTGAAGCTTTAGTAAATGAGGTCACAATACATCTGTTCATTGAGAGTGAAAAGTGCCTGTATTGTAATGATACTCGCGATATGGTAGAGATGGTTGCAGAACTATCTAAACTGATTAAGGTAGTGAAACATCAGGGAGCTCTTGATACTGATCTTGCGATAAAGTTAGGAGTCAAGCATCACCCTGCTATAGTTCTGCATGGCAAAGATGAGTATAAAGTGAAATTCTACGGTATACCTGCAGGTCATGAGTTTGGAGCACTCATTGGGGGTATTATTGACGTTTCAAATGGAACAGTACCATTGCCGCCAGATATTATCGAGGATATTCGTGCAATTGACAAACCAATTCACATCCGAGTATTTGTAACTCCTCAATGCCCGTATTGCCCAGGCATGACTAGACTTGCTCATCAGGCAGCGATTCTAAATCCTCTGATTGATTCAGAGATGTTTGAGTCACTTGAAATGCAAGAAGAGGCAGCCAAGTTTGAAGTGTTTGGCGTTCCAAAGACAATATTCAATGATAAAGTCACTGTCGAAGGTTTAACTCCCCCTGAAATGTTTGTTGAGAAATTATTTGAATCGATAGAGTGATTCTAGTCTGAGGAATACACTGATACATAGGAGTTCTAATGCACCATGGAAACTCAATCATATGTTATCATACTCCGACCTGCTAATGAGTATGGAAATCCAGGCACAAATGAACGAGTCAATGAGCATTTTGAGTATCTCAAAGGTCTATTGGAAAAAGGAGTACTTACAATGGCAGGCAGATTTTCTGAAGTCCTCATCGGCCTTGACATTATTGAAACACCTTCACAAGAAGAAGCTCTTCGAATCATGAAAGATGATCCCGCTGTCAAATCTGGAGTGTTCCATGCGGAATTGCACCCTTGGCGGATTGCTCTCAAGGCTAAATGAAACTTACAAGATGAGTGCTCTATTCTTCTTGTCGACATGAGAAGATAAACTCATTCTCGTTAACATATCTGTATGCTTGATATGCCGCATTTACACCTTCTGCGACACCGGTTATTGCCTGCTTGAACTCGCTATCTACAACATCACCTGCGGCAAACACACCTTTAACATTAGTACGGCTCGAACGATCAATCATAATCTCGCGTTTCTCATTGAGATTAACACCCAATTTCGCAGCAAGTTCAGAGTAAGGTATTCCACCAATTGCAATGAATATTCCATCAAGGGTCAACGTGTCTGAACCGTGATATGAGCGATCCAACTTCACTCCTGTGACTTTATTCTGACCAAGTATCTCAGTAACATTTGTGTTCGTAATGACTTCGATTTTGGACTCTCTTTCTATCCTTGTTGCATTGATTGGTTCAGGACGGATTTTTTCACGTCTATAAATAATGTACACCTTTGGACAATATTTCGCCAGGAGAAGCGCTTCCTTCGCAGCGCTGTCACTGCCGCCTATAACAGCAACGACCTTATCTTTGTATAACGGGGCGTCACACAGGGCACAGTAACTCACACCTTTGTTTTTCAACTCATCATGTCCAGGAACTTCTAATTCGCGCTCCTTCATCCCTGTGGCAATAATAATTGATTTGGCAAGGAATGACTTGTTCTCTGTAACAATGTAAAAGAAATTCTGCTTGTCTCTGAAAATATCTGTTACTGTTCCTGTTTCACTAAAAATGGGATAATCATGAGCATGTTCCTTGATCTTATCTGCAAGTTCTTTGCCAGTAAGTTGAATATAGCCTGGATAATTTGCGACATCATCAGTGAGAGTGATAGTGCCACCATCAACATTACCTATCACGGCTACACTAAGATCGAGTCTTGCAGCATACATAGCTGCCCCATATCCCGTGACTCCTGAACCAATGATTACTAGGTCGTACATCTTGTCACACTCCCAATTGTCGTTTTATCCGTCGCTCGGCTCGACTATCAAAGCCTATGAATATTCCATCACCTATCACAGTAACGGGAACGCCTAACTGACCGCTCTTTTTCTTTAGTTCTGCAATTGCTTCAGGTGATGTCAGAATACACTTATCTTCAAAATCGATTTTGTTCTCTTTTAGGAATGCTTTGAGTTTTTTCGAGTGAGGGCAATCCGGTGCAGTGTAGATGGTAGCCTTAGGCATTTCTGACCTCTCCAAAACTTTGTTTGAGCAGGACTCTCAATGGCTATCTTCATTGATATATATTGTGAAGGAGCAACCAATAATTGTCCAAATTGTCCCTTAGTGAACAGTCTTAAGTAACAGAAAGAATTAGTATGCCATCAAATACTGGAGCGTACCAGATTGGATAAGCAAGAGACTCTAAAGTTCATTGATAAACAGATTGATCTTGAACTGAGGATTATTGAGATTGTAAAGGAGAATGTGGAAAAACTCGGCAATGCCTTTGTCAAGGACTTGCTTCTTGGAATCTCAACAGACTCCAAAAAGCACGCGGTACTTCTGAAATCTCTTAGAAAGGCAGTGGAAGGTCCTACTCCCTTCATCAGCGAGAAAGAACGTGACAAGATAGCTAAAGGTATCGAGGCTCACATCAAAATGGAGGAGGAAGCTGTCAAAACCTATGGTGAGCTCGTTGCTAAGAGTACAGATGACCAAGTCAAAACAATAGCTAGTATGATTCGTGAGGATGAGCTAAGACATCATGCATTGCTCAAAGAACTTCATAAGGCAGTCATAGAACCTGAAACTCTTACTGAGGATATGATTTGGGATACTATGTGGAAGGATACACCATGGCACGGTAGCCCTGGTGGTTAATCATCCTTGTATATCATGTCAGAATTAATTCATTGTTACAAATAGTTAGAAAACTACTATTTGCTAAGCCTTATGTTCAATAAAGCATCCAATAAACCAATTTTGAATTGAGAGTTACTGAGGTTTTAGAATGACAGTTGAAGATGTGAAGCGTTCGGAGACAGGAGATGCCTTACTACTAGCAAATGAGGCTGTTGTACGTGGGGCATTAGAAGCGGATGTGAAGATTGTAGCCTTTTACCCGGGCTCGCCAACTTCTGAGATTCTGGATACGTTCAGTGAAGTTCTTGACCATTTTGGAGATTATAAGATGCATATTTCCGCTAATGAGAAAGTCGCTCTCGAAACTGTGGCAGGCGCCTCTATGGCTGGGCAGAGATCATTCACATCCATGAAGAGTGTTGGTATGAATGTTGCGAGTGACTCCATGTTCAGTATCGGGTATACAGGACTGAATGCGGGCTGTGTTTGTCTGATTGCAGATGATCCATATGCTCACTCATCGCAATCTGAACAGGATGGACGATATTTTGGTGAGGCTGCGTATGTACCAATGTTAGAACCATCTACAGCTCAAGAGGCTCTTGATATGACAAAATGGGCATTCGAGGTTTCCGAAAAGCACAAGACACTGGTTCTCTTGAGAACAACAACAAGAGTCAATCACCAACGTGGGATGGTTAAGCTTGGAGCGCTCAATAGAACACCCTTCAAGAAGAATAAGTGGCAAGATGTCAAGGGACAATACTTCACAGTAGGCTCAGTTGCACGAGCACTTAAGGCAAAATTATTGGAAAAGACGAAAGCTGTGAGAATGGATTTCGAGAAGTCCGCCTTCAATAAACTTGTACCCGGAAGCGGCAAAGTGGGGATTCTCACATCTGGAGTCTGCTATTTGCACACAATGGAAGCACTGCAGAATCTGAAAATCAAACTTCCAGTCTTCAAACTTGGAACACTCTTTCCTCTTCCAGAGCGCAAACTTTCGGAGTTCTTGAAATCTCTCTCAACTCTTATTGTCATAGAAGAATTAACGCCATATCTTGAAACTCGAATATCGGCATTGGCTCACCTCGTGAATCCATCACTAAGCATTATTGGTAAGAAAACAGGGCACTTCAGCGAGATGCTTGAGTATAATGTTCCGATTGTTGAGAAGGTCCTAGCTGAAGTAATGGGTATGAAACCCACTGTCGATTACGATGCAATACTAAACAGAGCTGGGGAGCTCAAGAAAATCCTTCCAGAGAGGCCTCCAATATTCTGTCCTGGGTGTCCGCACAGAGGTACTCTATGGTCATTTAGACAAGCTCTACAGCAATTGAAAATCAGAGATAATATAGTTTTCAATAATGATATCGGTTGTTACTCCATGGCGTTCCTTCCACCCAATGAGTTCAGTGATTCGATGCTAGCAATGGGCGCTTCAATAGGCGTATCTGCAGGCATGGAGATGGCACTTGAAGATAGAGTGATTGCTATGGTAGGTGACAGCACTCTATATCACGCGGCACTTCCAGGTATCATCAATTTAATTCATCATAATTCGAATGTAACACTCTTCGTTCTAGATAATTCAGTGACTGCTATGACCGGACAACAGTATAATCCAAACTCAGCCTTTAATGCTGGTGGCCATCCAGCTCAGAAAATAAACATGGAAAAGATGTTTGAAGCATTAGGAGCCAAATCAGTCACAATAATTGATCCATACGAAACACGAGATTGTATCAATCCCATAAAGAAAGCAATTGAGGCCGACGGATTTAATGTTATCATTTCACGTCGTGAGTGTGCGCTCTATGGAGATAGATTAAAGAAACAGGCCGGTGAGAAGATAATCCCAAGTGAGAATGTCAAAGATACATGTCGCGGTATTTACGCCTGTGTAAAGGAATTCTATTGTCCAGCAATTATCGTGGATGAGTCTGATCATAAGATGACGATACAACAGGACCTTTGTGATGGCTGTCTAGAATGTCGGCAAGTCTGTCCTGTAAACGCTCCTAGACATGTGGAGGTGCAGAAATAATGAAGAAAGGTGAAACCTACAGCATTATCTTCTGTGGTGTTGGCGGTCAAGGTTTAATGTTACTTTCAGCAATTCTTGGAAAAGCAAGTCTAGATTCCGGACTTAAAGTGCTGACTGGCGAACAACACGGTCTCTCTCAAAGACAAGGTTCTATCTATGTTCATTTTCGAATTGGAGATCCAATCTCACCTCTGATCCCATATGGAAAGGCAGACATGATGATTGCTATGGAAGCCACTGAAGCACTTCGGTATATAGAGTATCTGAAGGACGATGGAGTGGTGATTATGAGTAATCGTATAATGCCCGCAGTCACAGAGACAAGAATGGTTGCTCTGGACAAGGAGAAGAAGACAAAGTATCTTACTGTTGAACAGATAGTTGAAAAACTCAGACAGGTAACGAAAAGAGTAGTTCTTCTTGATTCACTTGAGCTTGCAATCAAAGCCGGTAATCCCAGAACAGAAAACTCAGTTCTCATAGGAGCAACTGTTGCTTGCAAGGATTTTCCAATACCTGCAGAGGAGGTTAGGAAAGCAGTTATGGCATTAGTACCACCGAAGACGCAAAAAGCTAATTCTAAGGCATTCGATCTGGGACGAGAAACTAGTTCCGGGTGTTTGGGAATTTAGTCTATCGTTTCCTGACAATCTTTGTCACAATGATTGCAGCCACAGCAGCACCCGCAATTAAACCAACGATGAGGACAATTAGCAATGGATTATCAAAGAGAGCATTATGTGGTTCAAGAACAATAACATATACGTCATCATAGGCGGCGTTTCCTCCAATATCAACAACGGTTATGTGGTAAGCGTACTCTCCAACCTCGAGATTATCAACTTCGATTGTGAATTCCTCAGTAGTGGTATTCCAATCCCCACTTAGTACTTCTGTGCCATCTTTCTGAATCTGATAACTCACAGGATGGTCGTCTGATGCGACCCACGTAATATTGTAGCCAATATCGCCAAACACATACTCAATATCCTCTGGTTGATTGAGAATTGGATTCGTCCGATCAGTATATTGTTCAATCCCCAATCGCTCCAAAGTGATTTCCCCCGTTTTCACTTGTGTAGTTCTGTTGGTAGTAATAACTGAGTAGTGTGATATGAATCCGTCTACTTTAAGGTAATCCACATGGACTGCGATTGAATATTTTGAGAATAGTGTCCAACCTTCTCCAGATATGGTCCAGTTATCATCTTCCCAACTGTATCCCCAGAAGTACTCATCATAATCATCGAATGTGAAGTTCTCCAACCCAAGAGTGTAAAAAGCCAGATAATTCAAGTATGTCCAATTGCCAATAGGAAGTTCGATATTATATGCGGCTATCAAAAGGAGGACCTCAATGCCCATCTCAGTTCCATTCGCGTAATATGCATCCAGAGTGGCAACAGGAATATCAGTCCAATTTGTGATAGAATCCGGAATCGGAGTGGATGCATTGGCTTCTATGTAAATTTCTTCGTCAATCATCAAACCATCTCCAAGAGCATGCAACACGAATTGGAACTCATCTCCAGTTTCAAATCCCCATTCAAAACCCTGGTTCGTAGAAGCTGTGACAGATGCGGAAAACATACACATACTTAGCAATAGAATCATCAGAAAAGATGCTGTAAGCTTCATTGACACCACCTCACGAAAATAATTTCCCTAAATAATCGTATGTGCAATTAATGTTAAAAGTAATTCTAGATACCAATTGCTATCTGAGTTTGATGTTTCGAAGAGGTAAATTTCGGTTCTGCACACTCCATAGAGTTATTAACAGCTCAAAGAGGACTACTATCTGAGGATTCTTCATTATGGTTAAGATTTACGATGCCATTATAATTGGAGGAGGTCCCGCGGGTTGCTCTGCTGCCTTGCATCTCGCATATCACAAACGCAGTGTGCTTGTACTTGATAGAGGCACAAGTCCCATGCATTTTCATACAAACTCAATCCTCAATTTTCCAGGATCAGTCTATCACGAAGGCAGAAGTCTCCTAAGGAGTATTCAAGGAGAAGCTCGTGCCGCTGGTGCTGAGTTTATCGCCGCTGATGTTATAGAAATTTCAGGACGTTATCCCGATTTCAAGATCAAGACGAGTCCGAGTTATCGTACTAATGATGAAAGTGAATATCATGCGAAACTACTTCTAATCGCCACTGGAACATCTCGAAAACATCCACGAGTCAATGGTCAATGGCGCGGGTGGTTGCCTGTTGCCAATGTCGGAAATGGAGCATTTTACTGCCCTGATTGTGAAGCACCGCTCTGTAAGGACAAGGAAGTCCTTATCGTGAATACTGGTTCAGTAGGAAGTGCGCTCCATGTGGCTAATTCACTCTCACGTTTTACGGACAAGATCCAAATTCTGATGACTGAAGATGCCTATGTTCCAATTGAAAATCAGGATCTCTCCAAGTTGGATAGTTCGCCCTTTCCTTGGACAAAGGGAAAAATCAAGTCTATTAGTTTCCCCAGACCAGGAGTTGTACAATCAGTTACTCTCGCTGATGGTCGAAAACTAAAAGCCAATGTATTCTTTGTTGCTTTTGTCGATGTTGCACGGTCAGAGCTTGCACAACAGATTGGCGTAGAAGTCGATGCAAAGGGGAATATACTTACAGACCATCGTGGTAAAACTAAGATTGAGGGAATTTGGTCTGCTGGAGATGTACGACCAATTACTCAACAAGTGGCTACGGCAGTAGGCACCGGAAATTACGCTGCTGTAATGATGAATCAATTTCTAGGTAATGCACACGAGCAAGAGAAGGAGTTCGATCATCCAGATCATCGACGAGCATTGCATATAGAATAATGCATTGATGTTTTCAGACCGTAACACTGAATAGTATGCAAAACAAAATCTTAAATAGTCGAACTTCTGTTAAATAAATAACAATAGTTAACTATTGATGATGGAGATGAGTAGATGAGTAGTTCAGAGATCATTAATATTTTCAGACAGCAAATAGATGTTGAGAAGAAAACTCTTGAAAAACTTGTCAATCTAGAGGAAGGAGCAAAAGAAACAGCAGTTCGCCTAGCCTTCATGGATCTACGCTTGGATACGTGGAAACATATGAAGTTTCTAGAAGGGATGATCGAACTGCTTACTACAACTCCTTGCGATGAGTGGTCTGCAAAAGTAGGGCGATATGCAGGAAGGGTTAAGCTCGAACGAGAGCTTGAGGCCCTCATTAAAGATGAGAACCAGATGATTTCGCTTTTAGATAAAGTTCTCAAAAAGATTGATGATCCGATTGCAAAGCTTCTGGTTGAACATATGCGAGATGAAGAAGGTACTCATCATGACGATCTCAAGAAGCTTGTTCATTTGATAAAAACGTCTCCACTGCAATCAAAGAAGGGGGAGAAGGGTACAGACATTGTCTGTGACCCTGAATAGGAATCAAAGATACTGGAGTGTTCGTAATTATGCCAACGCTAGACCATATTTCACATGATGCGAAGGGAGCATCCGAGTGCATTGAGAATATACCCCAAATGTATCGTGGTGGCTTTCTCCGACAAAAAGAGGAGTACTCACTTAACGCGAAAGCTTTGGAACGACTGAAGACATTGTGCAGAGATCACACATGTGCAATACTCTATGCTGATTGGTGTGGAGACTCGAGAAAAGCTCTCCCAGTCCTTGCACTCATTGAGGAAAACACGGGAAAGAAGATTCCCGCACTTGGCGGTATGACAAAGCCACCATATGGTTCAAACAAACTTTGGGCTGTTCCGCCGTCTCCGCAAGAAGTTGATATTTTTGGAATAACGAGTAGTCCAACAATCTTGATTTTCGACAAAAAGGGCGAGGAAATAGGCAGGATAAAAACCCGCCAGAGAATGACAGCCACGATAGAGGAAGAGATTGTTAAGATTATTGAAGATAATATGAAAAATCGCAGCAAATGATTACGTATACATTATCAGAAATATCAGAAGGTGAAATCAGAATTGATATTCACCACTGATAGTCTGCAACACCGCCTCCACTGGAAGTACTTTTGGTTTTTAGTATCAATATAACTACGATGACTATTACTCCAACTGAACCAAGAGAAATGATTATTGTCAAATCTACCGGAAATCCTTGAGGATTGACAATAACCAGAACTGAATCATTCACAAGATTTCCTGATGTATCATTAACAAAAATAGTATACAGATGAACGCCAGGAACTACCCCATTAAAAGGATAGACAATTGGAGAGCCATTCCATCTACCAAATGCCACCAATGTACCATTTTCGTATATCTCATACGCGGAGGGTTTCAAATCACTAGGAATCCAAGTTATTGAATTATTTTCTTGGCTAGGTTCTATAATGATGTCGAAAGGATGATCAATCTGAGGAGGAGTGGTATCAATAACTGACACATTCAGCATGTCTAATGTAAATAGATGTGATGTATCGGAAACGTTGAGAGTGAACAGGTATCGCCCCAAATCAAGTCCATCGATATTTATCACAATTTCAGACCCATTCCATGGCCTAAATTGAAGAATCTCGTCATCTCTTGAGATTGTGTAAAAGGCTGGATTAATGTCAAAAGCAGTCCATGTAAGGACATGATTCGTTGTTCCCAATTCATAGCTATAATCAGGAAGAGCCTGAATAGTTGGGGGAGTTGTATCTTCAACAGATGTACCTTCAATAAGAATATCCAAGACAAGGTTGCTTTCATAGTTGTAAGATTCTACATTCCAAAACATAATACCAACATAGAAAATCTCTCGATTTGGCTCAAACTGATTTTCATTGGCAAGAGTATAAGTTCCCTGGTCATCTTGACCTTGAATTGTATTTGTCGTTTCATTATGCCAGACACGAAAGTCAGCTTGAAGGGAACCTGAACGTGATGTTGTATGCACATAGTTCACTCCATCATCACCATATGCGACATCTGTCAAAAATGATGAGCTGTACCATGAATCAGTAATACTGACCCAATAGCTGACATTTTTGTCTTGGTCGTATAGGCCAACCTCAATGCCACCCGCATAATTCAATGTGCCTGGATGGTTCAATTCCACTTCAAAATTGAGCCCATACCCAACATACACAGGTTTCTCCAGTTCATAGAAAAACACTGAGCCATGCCATCTGCCTTCAGCGTATGGAATCGAACTTGAATAGATCGCAGACCCATCAGATAGAATGTCAACATCATCCTGAATGCCAGGAAGTCTAGGCTGTGGAGGGTCTGGATCAATTAACCATCCGCTGACATTGGAGCAGTCATGATGCCATGAAGTATCATTCACGAGTGAAGTTGTTTGCTCCATACTCAGAGAATTAGAGAGGTCGAATTCTCCAATGATGTTATTGCTGTTAATACAAGGAATCATCAAGAGCAATATCAAAGCTAAAATCATAGTACGTTTCAGCAACTCCTTATCCCCACTAGTTCGTAGAATT
>JAOUFI010000152.1 GCA_029858305.1 Candidatus Thorarchaeota archaeon | reverse complement strand
TGGAATCAAACGAGTAGCTTTCCAAGAACGCCTTAGACGAGCTGAGAGAGCAATTCTCAGAGAATTTGCAATTTCTCTAGGAATGAATATTGAAGGGTAATTTCGAGGCAAGAGTGAAATACTTTATTGCAATACGGTGTGTGATGGCTATGGTTGATCAGGAGTATTTACAGGATAAGAAAGTGCAGAAGATTGATTCTGATATTCGAACATTCAAAACAGATCTGCAGAGGGCAGAAATGGAATTGGAGGGACTTGACTCTAGACTTGATTCCGAATTGGAATCATTCAAAGCTGCCGAAAAATCGAAAAGAGATGCATTTGAGTCGCTCAGAATTCGATTACGTTCCGTCGAACAAGAGTGGCGGGATGCAGATAAAAGATATCGAGAGCAGCTCAAAAGAAAAAACAACACTCTATCTGAGAAGAAGAAGACAGTAGAGGTTCTTAGGAAACGTATCAAAGACGCAGAGAAAGTCAAAGAGAAACGGTTCCGTGAGCTAGATAAGGAAAAAGAGAGACTCGTTGAAAAGGCTAAAAGAGAGAAAGCTCGAGAAATGGAAGAGCAAAAAGCACGTGAGATAAATCGTGTTGAAGAAGAAAAGAGAAGAGAACTTGGATTAGGCACATAGATCGAGGAACAGTTACGGAGGGTTTGCAGTGAATACATATTTCGTCATTGTACTTTTAGGAGTAGGGCTCTTCTTCTTGGTATGGGCTCTAGGATGGTTGCTAGAGAAACTTTCACATGTTCTACTCCGCACAACACACGAGCCAGGAACACGATCATGGTTTATGTTAGTAGGTCCAGGAGTTGCGTTGCACGAGACCTCCCACTATCTTGGCTGCAAAGTCACGAGGACAGAAGTTGTCGAGTTTAAGCCGATTAATATTGAGGTTCAAGATGATCAGGTCATTCTTGGTTATGTGAAATATCGCAAACCTCCGAGTAGTTTCAAAAATGCAATCATTAACCTAGCACCAGTCATGGTATCACTCATTCTATTGATAGCTTTTGCACTTGCAGCAACCTATCTTGTTCCTAGTACGCCTGGACTTGGCGGAGATGCCTTGGAATTGATAAGCAATCTGATAGGCGCGAAGGGAAATCCAGACGCGTTCTATCCTGTAACACTAATTTTGGGATTCGTATACCAATTTCTCTATACATTCTCGGAACTCACTGTAATTAATCCAGTATTCTGGATTGTAGCATTTCTTGCAATGACGATTATGTTCTCAAATGCTCCATCAGACATGGATATTAGAAATGCCGCCACAGGTCTGAAGGTCATAATTATTTTTGACATCATTTGGCTTGTTATTGCCTATTTTCTTCCGGATGCCGGATGGATTCTCTATGGATTATTTGAAACACTCGCAGTTCTTTTCTCCTTGTCACTAGCATTCGCCGCTGTTGGTTATGGATTCTTTATCCTAGTTGCCGCGATGTCGAAACTGCGTTCTCCATTCCAAGTGATACCTTTCATTGCTTGTTTGACTACTGGAGGTCTCTTCTGGTATCTCACAGGAACTGGAGAATTAAGCCTTTCAGTCTTCACCTATGCCCTTCAGACAATAATATCTCTTGGAGTATTCATTGGTGTTACTCTACTCATGTTAATGATACGGTCCCTGAGAAGGTCCGGGTAATACCTAATATCATATTGACAAAATGATTGCTGTACACAGGTTTCGAGTATGGCAAAGATTGAACTAGTGCGAAGACCATCCCTCATTAGCCCCAGGCATCTTCTTCGGTATGTATTCTTCACCGAAATGCAGGTGGAACAAGCTGCGAATATCCTAAACACCTTAATGCTCAATGATGGAAAAATGCCGGATTCTGAATGGGAGAAATTTGTTTTATCAAGCAGAGGTCTCTATGTCAAAGTCATGAGAAAACTAAGAGATGTCGGAATGGTCGATAAGAAAATGGGAAATTTCGTTGTATGTGAGGATTTTTCTCGAGCTATGAGTAAACTCTCAGAGTATTGGAACGAATTGGTGCAGTCGCATAGCGAAGGAGATAGAGCGATTGAATTCTAATCGAGTTTGACCTCGCCTTCTTTAATCTTTAGTCGACGTAGCGTTGAGATGACTTTATCGCCCTGTATTTTCAGTACGCCAAGCTTCTCAAGTTCTCGAGCATGCTTTGTAGCTAACCCTACAGGAGTACCAAGCGATTTCCCAAGCTCTGAAAATGTTATCGAACCAACTTCGTCAACAATTAGTAACACTTTCGTGTTATTCTCCATTCCTAGAACTTGGATATAACGTTGGGTGCGATCATCAGAGAGGTCTCGTTGTTCAAGAGCAAGATCACGTTCCTTCTCCATTAAGCGAGTGGCCTTCTCAAAGGCTTCCTTCTGCATCTCAATTATTGAGGTGTTTTCCTTTGCTGCCTTCAAGTCCTTTTCTAAGGTATGTATCTTTTCATCCAGACTCTTAATCTCAGCAAATCTTCCCTG
Organism: Candidatus Thorarchaeota archaeon; assembly: GCA_029858305.1. Classification (GTDB taxonomy): domain Archaea; phylum Asgardarchaeota; class Thorarchaeia; order Thorarchaeales; family Thorarchaeaceae; genus SMTZ1-45. The sequence continues at coordinate 1,708 of JAOUFI010000152.1, read as the reverse complement.
TACGGATTCGAGTTCCTTTAGACGGGCATTTGCTTCTTTCTCAGCAGCTGTCTTCTCAGCAATTGTATCTTTTATTTTCAGATCAAGCTCCTTTATCTTAGCTGCCGCCACATCAGCTTGTTGCCTCTTGTCCTCAATGGCACGCTCTAAAAGCTCAATCTTGGACTTCATCGCATCCATCTCAGTTTCCGACTTTTCAACCTGAGGCTTTGTTAGGGCGGCTTCAGCCTTGTATATCCCAATTTGGCTTTGGTATTCACCAATCTGCATTTTGAGGTCGTCTATTTCACTTTTAGCGTTTTCAAAGTCCTTAGAACGCGCATCAATCATGGCATCTTTGATAAGTAGATCATCCCTGAAAGAGCTGACTTGCTTTTCCAGATCGGCTATTCGACGTTCATACTCCTCACTTGCAATACTAGACTGACGACCTTCGACTATTTTACTCTGGAGATTGCGAACTTCTATTTCCATTTTTGCTAGTTCAGCCTGTTTCTCAGCAAGCTCCAGTCTTTGAGCAGCGGTCTCTTCCTCTAGACTCTGCATGAAGGAGCGTACAATATCTTGTTGCTCAACAATAGTACCACGGAGGTCAACCTCGGATTCTCTGACCCTGAGTGCAAACTCTTTGAAGCGTTCTTGCGTCTGTTCTACGATTTTATCTACTAGGTCCTTCTCCAGAGCGGCAAATTCACTGTCAACAATATCCACAAAAGTAGTCTCTATAAATTGTTTGAAGAATTTCATTCTAAGCCGCTCAACCATCTCCTCAGAGATTCGAGACTTGAGTTCAACGACTTTTCCTCTGAAAGTTAGAAGCTGGGCTGCAAAGACTCCAACAACTCCACGCTGTAGTTGAGAGATATCTGAGCGCAATCTCTCTAACTTCATCAGGAGAGCATCAAATCCTGCAACTGCGTCCTTCCCTTCAACTCGTTCTACAGGTGCTGTAGTTTCAAGGTTTTCTACAAAATCCAGGGCGAGGGCTGCAGCTGAGATAAGATCTTCTCCATTCTCCACGGGCATTATTGTATCGCCAGACTCGTCGACACCTTCTGCGAGTCTCTCTATCTCAGCATCCGAGAGAGCTGCCCCTTTAAGGGCGTCCTGCATTGCATCTTTTTCTTTGTCAGTGAGCTTCTTATCGGAAGGCATTACAGAATCCCCGTATCCGTGATATGTCTGTACAGTGCAGGCACACTATAAAGCTTTGCCGATAAATCTAACGCAGAGGTATGATTTGAATTCAATTCCCGAGGGAACCCGACATCTTTGATGTTGAATAGGCGCTAGATTTGTAGGAATCAAAAATATATGCAGAAAAATACCATGTTCAAAGATATTTCAAGAAGGGATTTCTAGTGATTACAACCCAAAAATCGAAAATTACTTTCCTAATACTTGTTGGACTGTTGTGCCTGCCGCTATTCACGCTTACTTCGGCCAGCACGCCTGTTCTTCAGATTGAGAAAAACAATCATAGCGTTACAGCAGAAGTTCCGAGAACTTTTCGCATCGCCATATACAATGAACCAAATGGCACTGCCCCAACTTATACTGGTACATCAGCAGGTGGCATTAACAATAACGCAACAGGAATGGCTGCGATTCTAGAATCAGAAAGATATATTGTCGACATTATAGATGTTCATGATATAAGTGAAAGAAAACTAATAACTGCAAATTATGATGTCTTTATTCTTGTTGA
>JAOUFI010000151.1 GCA_029858305.1 Candidatus Thorarchaeota archaeon | reverse complement strand
AATGGTATGCACAGGTGCCAAATCAGAGAAGGAAGCACGGCGAGCTGTTCACAAAATCGTTAAGCTCGTAAACGAAGCTGGAATCAACATGTCGCGTAGGCCTATAATCACCGTCCAAAATATTGTAGCCAGCGCAAACCTCGGTGCTGAACTAAACCTTGAACTTGCGGCGATGAGGCTGGAGAACACTCTCTATGAACCTGAGCAATTTCCCGGATTGATCTACCGCATGAGAGACCCTAAGGTCGTCATTCTTCTCTTTGGCTCTGGAAAACTTGTGATCACTGGTGCGAAGTTTGAGCCTCAAATTCAGGAGGCGGCTGAGAAGGCTTTCGAACGACTTTTAGAGCTAAATGTTGTGAGAATTCCTGAGGGCGAGGATTGGGGTCAGGGTCAATCGGACGAAGATGAGAATTGGTAGCATTCTTTTTGCTTTTGGGATTGCGTCGAATGCTTCCTAATCTGTGAGATTCTCATGTGGGCACTACATACTTCCACACCACCTCCCACGCTCACCTATCTCAGAGCTCCATCTAGGAAGTACTACAAACCGAAGCATATACGCATCAACAATAAATACCATCCAACGAATAGCGAACAATGTGAATAATATGAGAAGAAGATCAATGTGTGTCCTCTTTGTTGTATTATTGGCTTCAGCCATGACAATTGGTTTGTTATACGTTTACTTCTCGCAAACGCCTTTGGTTGACTATGATGAAACGCTGACCCTCAACGAGGCCACATATCCATCTGTGGAAAACATCTCAATCTATTATGATGTCTGTTTTCACAATGTGACATTCAACGTGGTTGATGATCCTGGTTTCATAATCAATATTAATTGGAAACTGACAGTTCTTGTTGAAGGTGCTAAAGGGAAAAACACGGGGCTTCAAGTTAACAGTATAGTGAATGATGAGTATATGTCCATTCAGATACTGAAAGAGAATCCCAGCGATGTATGCGCACTCAACAAAGGTGACGCGGAAGCAACGGTCAATGTTACTATCAACCGAGCATATACCCTTGATATCGAGGCACTAGCAGGTCATGGAAACATGAACCTGACTGCAATCAATGCGACATTTTCAAACATAAACTTCCATCATGGAATAAACTGCCCTGGTAACAATGGTATCTATATTACAAATTCAACAGTGTATGGCGATCTGATTTGTCAAGTTGCGACAGGTACATTTTGGGTCGTGCTGGATAACGTAATTATTGGTGGTACACTGGAGTGCACTCCAGCAAGTCAGGGTACACTAATAGAAATATGAAGCATGAATTCCGGATTAGTCGCACGATAGACCTTGATAGAGAGAAAGTCATCAGCAATTACGAGTATATACAGCTGGAGAATTCAAAGACACAAGAATTCATTCATACTCAATTTTTGAGTATGTGGACAGGTCTTCGTCTGAGTTGAAAGGTCGAGTAAGTTTGATTCAGAAAGTGAGTATGCGTTCTCTAGGGCCAATAGAATAAGAGATAGACAAGTCTGGACCATTGCGCTCAACGCTGAAAATATCTTCAAAATTGATGGTTAGAAAGTTAACCCTCTCTTTCGGCTCATTTTGACAAGAAAGAAATAAGAGATACTAAAAAATCACAATCATCCCTACTCGCTGAATGATGATGGTGATATGCATGGCGACTCCGGATGAAAAATGGGCAACAGCTTCTTTCGAAGAGAAGTACAGCATGATGATGGGAAGTATGTCCGAGGCAGATCAAAAAAGAAGTGCACAAAATGTGATTCATCTTTGTCGATGTAACAAGTGTCAAACAAATACTGAAACTGGAGAAATCAATGCAGTATATTGTACGCTTGGAAAATCAGAAGGAATTAGTGAACAGAGAGGGTGTCTATGCTCTGAATGCTCAATCACCAAAACAATGAGCATGCGCTGGAAATATTATTGTACTCAGGGCTCTGCAGTTGGACTCTCCAATTTGAATAGATGAAAGTCTATGTTGTTTTCAAACATGATTATTTTGATATTTAATCCAGAGATTCATATTTTACTTCTTTCGCCACATTCTTTTACTCGTCTAGAAATGGTAAATCGAAAGAAGTTGAAAATACAGCGACTTGGAACAAGGGGGTCTCTATTTACATTCGACGAGGACTATTTGACTAATGTCTATATCGTCTTTGGACCTGAGCACACATTTATACTCGATACACATCTCGGTCCTGATTCCATGAAATATGTGCTTCAAGAAATCGAAGAAAGAACTACAGAAGAACTACCAATCGTGATCTTCAATTCTCATGCTGACTATGATCATTACTGGGGAAACTGTGCTTTCGATAATGCTAACATTGTTGGACATGAGCTGTGCAAAGAGAGAATCATAGCCGAGAGTGAGGGAGATCTGATAAAACATGCCAATGAGAAGAAGGGTGAAATCGTAATAGTGCCACCAAATATCACGTTTCAAGAGAACCTGAGATTTGAAAAGGATGGCGTAATCTTCTTCTACACACCAGGACATAAACTGGATTCCGCATCCTGCTATGATGAGAAGGATAGAGTTCTATTTGTAGGGGACAATGTTGAAAGTCCACTTCCCTACCTGAATCATCCAAACTTCGATCAGTATATTCAGACTTTAGAGTCCTATCTTAAATTTGATTCAAGCCTCATTATCGCAGGGCATGATCCTCCTTTGAAGAATACAGACTTGATTCAAAGGAATATTGACTATTTATTGAACTTCAAGGAATGGAGAATAGACCTGAGCTCCATGGAAACCTCGGAGCTGCATCGCCACATTGAGCACAACTTGGAGTCCATCAGGGATGAATTGATGAGAAGTGGACAAAAGAAAGAAGTATTGAGGCATCTAGAGGAGGCGAAAAGGTATCTTATCTAATCATTCCTATGAATAAACTGGACGAAAAGAAATACTCAAAACATAGATGAAATCTAAAAACATCATGATTGTTGAAACAAGATTTGAAAACTATCTTGCGATAGAAACAGCAGGTGGAGCTACCTGGCATCCAGATGGAAAACGTATTGCTTTTACATCCAATGTATCGGGTTATTATCAGATTTACACTTGTGAGGTTACCAAGGGTAAACCAATGCCCCGCAAACAACTTACAAATGAAATAGACCGCTGTACGGATCCAAGATACCTTCCGGATGGTACACTTATTTTCACTAGAGATCGCGGAGGAGATGAGAACTTTCAAATCGGTCTGATTGAGGAAGATGGTACTCTGCACTGGCTGACTTCTGATTTGGGAGCAAAATATAGGATTGGGTTGATTACTGACTCGTACATTTACTTCTGTGCTAATCTCACTGATAGAGCAAGACTGGATGTATATCGATGGAAACTACCTCTTCTGAAAACTGAGCCAGAATTGATATACCGACCCCAAAAGGGAGTCATCGAGATATCTGCATGTTCTGATGATGAATCACAACTTCTCTTGACTCAATACATTGGTAATATGGATCAGCATATTCTATTACTTAACATTCACCAGAGTGCAATTAATAATCTTACCACGGAGATTTGCAAAAATATACCCACACGATGGAATATAGTAAGATGGTTAGATGATGAGAATATTCTTGTTATATCAGATTTTAACTCCGATCTGAAACGTCTTGGGATTCTAAATACATCGAGTAGGTTCACACCACTTGACGAAATAAATGAAAGTATGGAGTTTGAATTAGAAGACCAACATACATATGCGAAGAATTCACTTTGGACATACTTCACAGAAAATCAAGAAGGCTATACGACCATTCATAGAGGTAAGTTCACAAGAGATGAAGTGAGTGATCACGAAATACTTCCCTTTCCTCTGAGAGGCGTTGTTCCCTCTGGAGATGCGAGATCTTGGACGAAAGCCCTCTGCCTGTCAAACGATGAACATTTGTTAGCCATAACCTATAGTTCTGGAACTCAGCCAACCAATATCTGGATCATAGATATCAAGGACATGACAAATTGGCCAGCGATTGAAATTAGCACAGCAGGTCTTAATTCTTCTACTTTTGTAGAACCAACACTTCATAGATTCCACAGTTTCGATAATGTTAGTGTTCCATACTTTAGGTATCTTCCAAGTGGGCACAAACCGAGTGATGGATGGCCGGCTATTCTTATGATTCACGGCGGTCCGGAGGCACAAATGCGTCCTGATTTTAATCCAATAATTCAATTCTTTCTTGCATCAGGATTTGCACTCATTACGCCAAATATCAGAGGTAGTGAAGGCTATGGTAGA
>JAOUFI010000047.1 GCA_029858305.1 Candidatus Thorarchaeota archaeon | reverse complement strand
GCAGCTGATGTTAGCGGTCAAATACCAACACAAGCAAATCCATTCCTGATCATGATGGGGATGTCCCCCCTGAAAGATCGTATTGGTGAGCAAATCGCCCCCGATTTTGTTACAGCCTATGAAGACCCCCTGTTTGAAGGAGGTCTTGGTAGCACCTCATTTGATTGGGAAGGAACTCCAAGCAAAACGATTACTGTCATCGAAAATGGGATACTGAAGACCCTTGTGCACAATACGACAACGGCCAGAATGTTTGACACTGAAAGCACCGGGAGTTCTAGACTTGCAAGAATGTTCATGGGGATGAAGATGCTTTTACCTGGCCCATCAAATATCATCTTCGAGAATGGAGACCAAAATTTCGATGAGCTTGCAGATGTTACTCGACCAACTATCTATGTAACTTGCAACTGGTATTCAAGGTTCCAGAACTATCAAGTTGGTGATTTCTCAACAATTCCAAGAGATGCCATGTTTATTGTGAAGAAGGGCGAGATGACACCGATAAAGAACATGCGCATTAGTGATAACACAATGAGAATGATGGCCAATATCGACGCTCTTGGAAAAGACCGGACGCAGGTGTTTTGGTGGGAAGTGAGAACGCCGACATTCATACCTACTATGAGAATACGTGATTGCAGAATGACAGCTGCTACGCAATAATGAGTTCATTAGATATTATGGCGTAATCGTCGAGACTCCGTAGCTGCATGTAAGAACATTTCAGGCACATTATGCCCAGTTCTTGCTGAGGTCTCAATATAATCAAGCTGAAGTAGATCTGCTAGTAAACGACCTTCTTGTTCGGTAATCACTGCTTCGTTCTTCAAGTCGCACTTATTAGCTACTAGAGAGCCACCCAAGAATTTGTCACGTTGAATGCAAATCTTGTCTGTGAGAGCTTCATGAAGAGGAGTGATTCGCTTGAAGGTCTCTTTATTGGTCATATCATATACCATGATTAGGTGATGTGCTCCTTCATAGAATCTGTTTCGAAGTCCTGCAAAGGTCTCTTGACCGCCGACATCAACGACTGTTAGCACAACTTTTCCTTCAGGAAAATCAAATGCAATCGCACTAAGGTCAGCAGCCACAGTAGCGGTGTGATCCTCTCTGAACTCGTTTGTCTGGTAGCGTCTGACAAGGCTTGATTTCCCGACACTAGGCGCTCCCACAATGATTGCCTTGTAAAGCTCTGCTACCAACTATTCCACCAGTTTGCTAGTCCCTATAGAGAGATGCTCGTATGTCACTTATCAGCATTACTCATGCTTTTGAAGAATACAAATCGAAGGGTTTTAGAATGCCCATTTCCATTTTTTAGACTAATGATAGATTTCAATGACATCAGGAAAAGGTCGACGAATGTAAGAGGATACATTGCTGCCTTATCCGAGAAAGACAAAGATATCGTAATGGAGGCATACAAGGAATACCGTCTTAATGCGGAAGCTTTGAAGGAACTAAAGAGATTGGTGAAGGGACTGAAGGTTGTCATTTTCAGTGCCGCTTGGTGCGGTGACTGCAAGAGAGCTATGCCGGTCATGCTTCATATTGAAGAGAAAACTGATCTTGATATCATGGTGTTTGGCGATATCAAGACAGATCCACTGAACAAAGCTGCCAAATGGAGAGTTCCGCCTTCACCTCCAGAAATCAACGAGTGGGGTGCTACTGCAATACCCTGGTTTGTCTTCTTTGACGCAGAAGGAAAAAAAGTTGGCACGCTCATCGAGAAACCGACCGTAAAAGATACTCTAGAAGAAGAGATAGTTCATGTGCTCAAACATAAATAGCTAAGGCATTAATCATCATAATCGTCTTAGGAGGTAGAAAAATTGGATATTCCGGTTCTTACTCGCTTCGTAAATGGTCTCAAGCTGTTCTTTGAATCAAAGAGATTGAGATGGTTTTTCTTTATTTTCATTCTCTCTGCTGTGGTTACACTTTTGTTTAGAGAACTAGGTAATTTCTTGCCAATATTTGCAGGGGGATTCATTGCCATCATCGGCGGAATTTTTCCGACATTCTTCATGATCACTGCATTTCTATCGCTCTTTGGACTCCAACGATTTGTTGCGAGTGAGGAATCATACTCAAAATCCTTTGCCTACTTTATAATCTGGATCGTCATCAGCGCCTTTGTGTATCTCATGTTATGGTTAACTGGACTTGTATTCTGGATAATGGTTGGAATTGCGTTCCTAGGCTGGATAGGATTTCAGGCATATCTGTCATCAAGGTCGGCACTGCGATACGCTGAGAGTGTCCAAATCGAGAGCAGGTCCCGCGTGGTCGCCTTCGTATTTGGTACCCTCCACATCCTCAGCTATGTGATTGTGATAGGATCATTCATCTTCCTATATATCTGGTATGCTGCTAATACGCCCTGGTTGGAGATGGATTGGGCATTAGTCTTAGCGGCTGGGCTAGGGACAGCGTTGGCGGTCGGATTCAACTTTCTAAATGGATTCATCATGATTAGAGAACGCAAGAAAGTTACAACGGATAATCTCGCCTTGCTTGGCTTATTCATTGCGTCATATGCCGCCTACTTTCTGTATAATATCCTCAAGCCTGCAAGTGCCTCTATTGACTTGTTCTCACTCCTAATTGATGCAGGTATGTCAATCTTCTTCATTCTCTATGCTATGAGCTCTGTTGGTCTCACGTTAGCAAGCCGAGCGCATTTGGACACGAGATTGAAAATATCTAGTGAACTAGCGGCTACAATTACTTTCTTCTTTGCTTCTGGATATTTAGTCGTGCAAGCACTATTTGGAACACTATCAGGCGGTCTGATAGGTGAACGGATACCGGATGTCATCAAGTTATTCGTATTCCCATTTGTTGCGCTAGTCATGGAGCTGCTATTCATCAGAAGGTCGAGGAAGGAAGCAGAGGCTGTCCCCGCTCCTGAGGAGGTACCACTCCCAACTGTTGAAGAAGCAGAACCTGAGGATGAGGTGTCTGAGATACCTCAACCGTCTGTCGACGTTGAAGATGGAACTCTCGCTGAGGATATTCCAAGCTCAGAGGAAAGCTTTGACGATGAAAGTGAGGAACCCGATGAGCCAGAGTCCGAGTTGTGGGACGAGTAGGATGTTTTATTCACTCTCTCCCTCTCGGGGATTATAAGCGAAGGCTTTTAACGAATATTGGCTAGTTTCTGTGAATTAGCGGTACGTTTTCAACTGTACCCCAATTGATAGAACATGTGCGGAGATACTAAAATGGCAAAGTATGAATGCATGGTTTGTGGATGGATCTATGATGAAGACCTTGGAGACCCTGATAGTGGTATTGTTGCAGGCACCAAGTTTGATGATTTACCCGACGACTGGGTCTGCCCTATGTGTGGAGCAGCAAAAGAAGACTTTGAGCCCATTTAGACCATTGAAGGTCGATAGGAGTCTCATAGCGGGACTCCTGTTCATTCTCTTTTTGCATTATATGAGAGTCTAGTAGTATCCCACGCAATCCTTTTTTGAACATTCATCCTGGCAGAGTTAGGCAAAGGTACGAGTAGTATGACGATTGCACTGAGATATACGACAGAGAATGGCGTGGAGGAACGGGCTGAGTTTGCAGATGATGCCGTCGAGATTAACCTCTCCTACCGGAAAATAGCAAATGTCGACTTATTTCCTCTTACTGCCTGCACCAGCCTCCAAACACTAAAGCTGACTGATAACGAACTCCAGACTATCGACTTGACGCCTCTTGCAACTTGCACCAGCCTAAGATGGCTTGCACTTACTCGTAACAATCTTCAGACAATAGATCTAAAACCTCTCAGCTCTTGTAGCAAGCTGGAGTATCTTTTTCTGGAAGCTAAGCTCCAGTCCATCGATTTAACACCCCTTGCCGCTTGTTCCTATCTGCTAGAGCTTAATCTGAGTGGGAACCAATTTCAGTCTATCAATCTGACCAGTATTGCTAACTGCACATACCTACAAAAACTCCATCTGTATCATAACAAACTTCAGTCCATCAATCTAGGCAGCCTTGCTACCTGTATCGACCTGCGAAAAATCGAGCTAGGAGAAAATGAGCTCCAGAGCATCGATCTCAGACCTCTCGCCACATGTACGGAACTCCAAGAACTCAGTCTTTTTCACAACTATATCCGGTCCATCGACTTGGCACCACTCAGCCAATGTACTAACTTGCAAACACTAGGACTAAGAACGAACCAGCTCCAGTCCATCGATCTGGCACCACTCAGGGAATGTACAAACCTGCGCATACTACAACTAAGAGAGAACCAGCTTCAGTCCATCGACCTTGCACCTCTTGCTGCTTGCATCAACCTACAGGAACTCGATCTGTTCGATAACCAGCTACAGAGCATCGACCTAACGCCTCTCGCATTCTGCGCCAACCTGCAAGCACTTCCTCTGGATAATAACCAGCTACAGAGCATCGACCTGACACCTCTCGCAACCTGCTCCAACCTGCAATCATGTGGGCTATCTGGCAATCAGCTCAAATCTATTGATCTGACTCCCCTCGCTCTTTGTACAAAGTTGCGAAGGCTCTGGCTGGATGCAACCCGGTTCAAGGGTATCCATGCGAAATATTCATGGCTTAAGAAAAGAGAGGGCGTGTATAAACGACCTACAACTTCCTACCCTTGGCCCTTCCTGCACAGAGTTGCAGAACACTTTAAGGCGGACTGTCGGGTGCAGCAAGACATCTTGTGTGCGATGGGATTGAAGGACTACGGTTTTATCGACTGTGATTTAGCTGACCTCTTTCTCTCCATCCCTGAAGACATTCCTTTCGAATTGGCTCGCGAGCAGGTCATAGATAGAATAGTAATTGAAATCATTGAAGCTATAAATCAGGAGCGAGCAACCACGGGTCTAAACATTATGGGGCTTAGCGGTCAACATAGTGAGATTGCAAAAAGAATGCATCAGATTGTCGAGCTTCGAGAGAAGGAAATGCGACAGGTAATTGTTGGAGCGAGTAAAACGGAAGTTGACCTGAGAGAGCTGTATCTAACTGCCTATGGCTATAACATCTTAACCACTCTTGGAATACCCCCGACTGCCAACCATGAAGACTTAAAACTAGTCAAAAAGACTCTCTCAGAGTTAGGATTCAAATTAAGAACTGGTAAAACCTCAACTTCAGACGTGAGGATGAGTGACAAGCTGAAACAAACCATATGGTGGATAGTTCAAAATAGGAATATTCCATGGTGGAAGATAAAGGACTAGAGCAGCAAAAGAAGACTTTGAGCCCATTTAGACCATCGAAGGTCAATAGGAGTCTCGGTTCGGGGCTCCTGTTCATTCTCTTTTTACTCGGTATGGCAATCGAGTAGATTACAGTAGAGTCCGCCTTGATCCAGCTCTAATCCGGATCGATAAATTTGAGTTTATTCTGTAGTTAAGATAATCATACGGTAGATTTTCATCTCTCCATGTTTCTATCGATACCGGAATACCTGTTGTAGTACTTCATCTCAAACACGACTCTTACTATATTCATCAGATTTATATAAACTAGATTGATACAAACTACATGCATAAAGAGCATATTGAACGAATTGAGAACCTCGAAAAATATTGTAAAACAGTTCCGGATAAAGCGCCATACTGTGAACCTTATGACAAAAGAAGAGCAACAATCGAGGGATTCAGACAGGCCTTCTCATCAGTGAGTCCGGAAATCTTCACAGCCACTTTGAGAACTGGCATTGTTATGTTGCTTCTCAAAATTGAGGATGCTTGTGTATGCGAGTTTCAATATGCTTTGAATGAACCAAGGCAACCACTTATGTCGCATCATCTTAGAAAAATGCATGAGGCCGGATGGCTCAAGAGCGAAAGGCGTGGCCGTTGGACATACTACGGTCTCGATGACAACAAGAGAGAATCCATGCTTCAATTGATTGATTTTCTTGGAGAGTAACTATTATGGCTGTTGCATTCATGGCTGCATTGGAGAAGACTCCTGAGAGTTACGACAACGAGTTTGATGAAGTACTTGAAGGGCGAGCCAGCAGGATTAGAAGCAGGATTCTGGACTTAGTAAAACCCGGAATGAGCGTTCTTGACCTTGGGTGTGGCCCCGGCCTTCTTGCAATCGAGGCATCAAGGAAAGGAGCTCAAGTTGTTGGGATTGATGCGAACGATCAAATGATATCGATTGCGAGAAAAAGAGCTTCTCTTTTGGAAACTCCCCCGAATTTCATCTCCGAGAATATTCTGCAACTGGAGGAATACACTGACTCTGAAACCGCAGAGGCGCGAAGAAAGGCTGATTTTGATCCAAAAGCACTGCCAAAGGGAGAATACGACCTTATTGTGAGCACCTTTCTCTTATCAGAGCTGAAGCCACATCAAAGGCATCTTTTCATGCATATTGTACAGAGTCTTTTGAAAGATGATGGTACATTCGCGATTGCCTCTGAAGTCATTCCTCAGGATAAGTCACAGCTGAATCAGTTTTGGAAAAACCGCTCCCTGGCAGAGAAGGAGGCCAAGAAGCGGCTGCCGTATCCTATTGAAGACCTTCCATCCCTAGCAAAAGAGATGGGTCTAGAAATCGATACAGTAGAACAGTATGGTCATGAAATCTCGCTCATAATTGGAAAGAGGGGTAGTGAAGTCATATCCAATCAGTATCAGAATAGAAAACTGGTTTACCATGGAATAAAAGCACGAGCCAGGATTTGGTACAATCACGTTACTGGAGGATGGAGAGGGATACCCATCAATCCGGGATTGTACAGAGCCGGGAATCCAAATCAAGATAGCCCTGTAATTGTTACTGCAAACTATGAGCTGACGTATTATACTGTCATGAGAGCTCTATCCAAAGACAATTTGGATGCATGGGTGCTTGTGTGCGACACAGCTGGAATTAATGTCTGGTGTGCGGCCCGGGGAATTCACTTCAAAACAGAAGATGTGATTCAGATGATCAGGATAACAAGATTGTCTGAGTTTGTTACTCACAGAGAGATTCTATTGCCACAGCTTGCCGCAGCTGGAATGAATCCAACTGAGATACGTGAACGTACAGGATTCAGAGCCCGTTATGGCCCTGTTAGAATTCATGATTTAGGTAAATGGTTGAACCTTGGAAAACCCCGACCCAAACCTAGAAAGATGGCAATTGTCACTTTTAATTTGCGTGAGAGAATGGAGCAAACAGTTGCGCATATTCCATTCTTGTATGCAGCAATCCTTGCAAAGCCAATACTGGCAATCCTGGCAATATCACTCTTTGGTGGGTTAGGACTCCTTGTTATTCTCCCAGTCTTTTACCAAGAGATTCTTTCAGCAGTACTCAATATCATTATTCTCATAGCGGAGTTTAACATAGCGCTGTTTGGAAACGCCTTCATATTGGGAGTATTCTTCCCTGTATTGCCCGCAAAAGGGAACTCCTTCTGGAGGAGAGGTGTTGCACTTGGTTTAGGAACTCTTCCTTTCGCGGCACTAATAATGTATGGACTTCAATCTCACTGGACGGTCATTGTTACATGGATGATACTTCAGTTTGCTATGGCGACCTCACTGACAATGGACTGGTCAGGAATGACGTCTGTCAGTGATCCAAAGGTGATAAGAAGAGAATATCCATATATGGTGACGATGCTGAAAGTTAGTGGTGCTCTGATAATAACCTTCAATCTCTTGGCAATTATCTTAGGATGGTGGTAGAACATGACACTCGTATTGGAAAAATCTAAACTTGATATTTCATATAATCCATCAAACTGTAATCGATGTGGAATGTGCATTGAGGTCTGCCCTTTCAACGTCTGGGATTTTCCAGATCATGGGCCCGCAGTACTAGCACGACCACAAGACTGCACAAACTGTACCGCATGCGCTCAAAACTGCCTAGGATACGCCATCTCTGTATTGAACATTGGCTGCGGATGTATTTGGAATGAGTCAGCTCGACGACGAGGGCAACAACAGGACAAGTTAATTGGCCCAGATAGCGAGACAGATAGCTGCTGTACTGGCAGTTCATCCTGTTGCGGTTGAGTTTGCAGTCACTGATTCCATTTAATACTCTTCTTTAACCCAATGGGCAAAAGAAGACTTTGAACTCATCGAGTAGTTCACAGTCATTGATGGAGCCTCTCGCTGAGACTCCACGTCATTCTCTTTTTGAATCTAATAATAGTTCATAAGTGGACAATCCATCTCATGATAAGATTTTAAATTAGACATATTGCAATGAGATGATGAATTGAGAATAGCTGCAGTCGCGGATATCCATTGTCCAAGATACCTCATTGAATTCATTACAGAATTAAAGAGAATAAAGAAGCCAGATGTGTTCTTGCTTGCAGGTGACATGATTGAGGCAGGTCGATTCCATGAATACCAGCAGATTGCCGAAGCGATAAACGACCGCTTCGGTTCACAAATTTCTATTGTTGCTTGTTTTGGAAATGATGAACAAGGCACCGACAAACAAAGTATTCGTAAAGTCGTAAAAGATAGGATACGATTCCTCGATGGAGATAGCTGTGAGATACACGGACTTAGTGAGAGTCTGGGTATCTTTGGCGTACCTATGTTCGATGCTGCAAAGAATAATGAGAAAAGTACGATTCAAGATATCATGGATAAGAGAATAAAGACCATGCATGATGAAGTCCTTGAATTACTTACGAAGTGTGATTGGACAGTTCTCTTGATGCACTATAGTCCACTCTCCACAGATAGCTATCCTGAATCTTTAATCTGGTGGATTTCAGAGGCACTTGAAAATACTCCCCCAAATTGGATAGTTCATGGTCACATTCACTACGCGACCAATCCCGAGATACAGATTGGTCCTACTAGAATTATGAACGTAGCATTCCCAGCTACAAGAAAAATAACAGAGATTGAATTGGGAAAGACAATCTAGTATTGGCTAATAACCCAAGGACTCCACTTTGTCCTCGACTCGCTTTTATTTAGAGCCTCCTCCAAGAGTTTTCTAATCGTATAAAGCTCCTGAAATCTGGGTAGCTGTGCATATTCCACAAGTTCTTTGGCAACCTCATCAAAGACCTTGATAGGAACATTTCTGAAACAACCAATAACATAGTTCTGATTCTTCTTGCCGAGCAGATAAGTCCTGAGTATGCCCCTCAGGTAATTACGCTCTGCAACAGCGACCCGAGTGACTTTCATAACATTTGGAATATACTTAATCTCTCTAATAAGTGCTAATAGTATAAAGCGTACTTGATTTTTCCATCCAAATGTGTCAAGTAGGCGATAGATTATCTCTGCGAGGATCAGTGGCATTCTCTATGAAAACTATGATAACGATGGGATTAATACTCATACAAACTTGCTCCTATGAGAGCTTCCTAAGAGTAACTAATATTCTGCTTCTACAATAACTGCAGTCCCATATGCTGAAAAGACCGTGGCTGTTCCCGCAAGAATATCACTAGTTTCAAAATCAGCACCTATGACTGCGTTTGCACCCATCTGTTGTGCATTTTCTCTTAATCTTACTAGTGCTTCAGCTTTTGATCTTTCACATTCTTCTGTATAGGAGTGTACTTCGCCACCAAAAATTCCACTTATTCCTGCAGAAATCTTTCCCCCCACACCTCTCGTCCTAACTGTAAGTCCATGAACTGTCCCCAGTACACGAATAATCCGATAGCCTGGAAGATGTGGAAGTGTAACTACTAAAATTCCTTCTGACATATGTGCAATTGTGTTCGTAGAAATATAAAGTTCAGCAACAATGTTCAAGAAGAAGTAAAATAGATAACAAAGAGAATAGCGATGGTTAGATGCTTTATTACTGGTGCTACTGGTTTCGTTGGTTCACATATTGTCAATCAACTAAATATACGAGATCATGATGTCTCAATTCTAGCTCGTAACAGTTCTAGTTTTAATCTATTGGAAGGAATGAATTATAGCGTTGTGACAGGTGATGTCACGAACATGGAGAGTCTTAAACAGGGAATTCCTGATGATACTGAATGGTTATTTCATAATGCTGCAATAATGGCAGAATGGGGAAGCAAGAAGAGATTCTTTTCAGTGAATGTGGAAGGAACCAGAAATATTCTCGAAATAGCTAGACTGAAGGAAATACCAAATCTCATTTTCACATCTTCAACTGCAGTATACGGATTCCCAAATAAGAGAACACCACTGAATGAAAATGATGAATGGAAACCTATGAACAATTATCAGAAATCCAAAGCAGAATCCGAGAAACTTGTAAGACAATATATCAGAGATCAAGGAATGAAGGCGGCTATGGTTCGAGCCCCAACAGTTCTTGGGAGAGGAGACATGTATACTGG
The DNA here is from genome assembly GCA_029858305.1 of Candidatus Thorarchaeota archaeon. Taxonomy (GTDB): domain Archaea; phylum Asgardarchaeota; class Thorarchaeia; order Thorarchaeales; family Thorarchaeaceae; genus SMTZ1-45. The sequence continues at coordinate 7,612 of JAOUFI010000047.1, read as the reverse complement.
ACCACAGATGATCGAATTTCTAAAAGGAGGAAGAATGGTAACCTTTAGGAGAGGTGAAAATCCTCAGAGCTATTGTCATGGAGAAGATTTCGCACGTTGTCTTGTCCTTTGCGCTGAAAATATGGACAAAGCAGCTGATAATGCTTACAATGTAGCTTCATTTGACTGCACATTCAAAGAATTTCTAGATGCCTTAGCTGATGAATTGGGGGCTGAAAAGAATTACAGAAATTTTCCATATACTGTTTCTGTATGTCTTGGTTCAATGATGAGTGGATTATACAAAGCTTTCAATCGAAAGAATGCTCCGCTATTAACAGCATTTAGAGTGAAACTATTTGGAACCAAGTATCTGATTGATATATCAAAAGCAAAAGAGGAGATTGGTTATACACCAAAATGGGATCTTATATCCACTGTCAAAGATATTGTTGAATGGGGAGGAACAGTCAAACCTCGCTGAGAATGCAGGGAATAAGGTAAGCAGTATGAGAAGACTTACAACTCATCCTGTTGCGACTGAATAGGCAGTCAATGATTCTATCCAATTCTTAAGTAGGTCCGCTGTAAATTGGAGTTTTCGCTGTAATTAGATATGAAGAGATAGATCTGCAACAGCTCAGGTTTACTTATCACGATTATGAAATCTTTTTGCTTCGAATTGATTCACACTTTAATGAAGTGAACGATTGTCATTCTTTCACACAATCCTTTTCTGAACGTTTTGCCACTTGCACCGATAATGTTCAATCATAGCTGAGTGATGACATGGTATCCAAGAGGGTTTTCATCGTACCACACACACATTGGGATCGAGAGTGGTACCTCCCATTCCAGAGGTTTAGATACAATCTCGTCCAACTAATCGATGAGCTTCTCAAGATATTGGAAGGTCAAGACTACGTGTTTATGCTAGACGGGCAGACAATAGTTCTGGAGGACTACATGGAAATACGCCCAGAAAAAAAGGAGGAATTACTGCAACGAATTAGGCAGGGCAAAGTATCAGTAGGACCTTGGTATCTTCTTCCTGATGAGTGGCTGGTCGGGGGTGAGAGTCTTATCCGCAACCTTGAGTTTGGTCATGATCTTGGGAAAGAATTCAAAATACCTCTCATGGATATCGCCTACCTTCCCGATCAGTTTGGGCACACAAGTGGGATGCCTCAGCTTCTTGGTGACCTAACCACTCTTGAAACTGTTGCACTCTGGCGAGGTGTACCACCAAGCATCACATCGGTTCCGTTTATCTGGAAATCTCATGAGAGTTCTAAAACATCTGTCAAGGGAGTCTATCTCCCACATGGCTATGGCAATGCATCTATGCTTCCAGAAGATTATGAGGAGTTCACCAAGTCAGTCAATGAGAAGATAGCAGAACTGGAACCATTCTCTCCTGTACAAGTCTACCTTCTCATGAATGGCTCTGACCATCGCTTTCCACAGCCATTTGCCAAGGAATATGCAAAACGAATGGCAACAAAAGACCTTGACATTTCTGTATCTACGCTAAAGGCGTTCATCGAGGAACTCGACACTCAGGTTTCAGAATCAGGAGGTGAACGTCCTGTCTACGGAGGTGAGTTTAGATCTCCTGCAAGAGCACATCTCCTTCAGGACACCTACTCGGCTCGAATGTGGATTAAGCAGTGGAACCAGAAAATAGAGGACATACTGACACGAAAAGTTGAGCCAATCTGGGCCTACTTGTCATCCACTCTGAAATTTGAATATCCAAATGGATTCTTGAAGACATCATGGAAATGGCTCCTACAGAATCAACCTCATGATTCGATATGCGGCTGCTCGGTGGATCAGACACATGAAGAGATGAAGGCTCGGTTCTCATGGGCTGAGTCAATCTGCGAAGGAGCACTTAAGGAGGCAGAAAAGAGTATCCACAGGATTGCTGAACCATGTGACGAATCATCTGTTGTTGTCTTCAACTCGGGGGGCAGCTCATCGACACCAGTCTATTTCGAATTCTCATATCCAAGAGGTGCAACTGTAAAGGGGCTCCGTACAGAGGATGGAAGAATATTCGATGCACAACAACTAAAATCCAGAGAGGACATCTTCTTGGATACCACCCTAGGCATGACAGCTGCTAAAATGGGAATGAGATTACTTCCTGGCAGGAAGTTGATGGACTTCTATATTAATGGCGTAGAATATTTTGATGGAGATGAGCCAGGTCTACTAGAACTAAGGTTCATTGCAGACAGGCATCCTGTGGGCGACTTCGATATGGAGAGCCTAAAACACGAGGCTAATGAGATACTGGGCAACAAGAAATACAAGAAGATTCACCTTGTTGCTGCTCGTCCTACTCAGAATGTATATGCGGCAGTCGTCACCTTAAAACCATGGACTTTCTCAAAGCTCAAAATAGTGGCGGAGCTGCCAGAATCTCTAACCGAAAATCGTTTCGAAGCAAATGAGAATCGTGTCGAAAACAAGTTCTACTCTGTGTCATTTAACAAAGATGGAACCCTGACTCTCATCAATAAAGAAAGTGGAGTGCAATATCCGAAACTTCATGTCTTCGAGGACTACGGCGATCGTGGCGATGAATATAGTTTTGGTAGACTTGAGCCAGAAAAAGTTAGAGTGAAGGATGTCAAGCGGTCTGTTATAAGCTCAGGTCCTATCTTGGCAGAGATCCATCAAACGCTTATACTAGAAGTCTATGATTCTCTTGACCCCGCCAGAGAGAAGCGAATTGGGAAAGCGGAAATATCGGTGTTTTCATCGTTTAGATTCTATCGTGATACTCCAAGGATTGAAGTGACGACCAAACTCACAAATACTGCGAAAGACCACCGCCTTCGAATATGCTTTGATCTTCCGTTCAAATCGAGTTCTACTTTGACAGCAACCCATTTTGGGACAGTTAGACGTTCATCAAATGCAGAATCAATACCCGACGCGGAAGAATTAGAGAGAACAATGGCAGACTATCCTGAGAAACCGTCAGGCATCCAGCCTCAGAAAGGATTCATACGAGTTGAGGATGAAAAAGGAACTGATGCTATTACAGTTCTCAACAATGGACTACCTGAAGTAGAGCTCGTTGATGGATATCGAATAGCTGTGACAATGCTTCGTTGTGTTGGATGGTTGTCGCGTTCAGATTTCCCCGAGAGACCTATGCATGCAGGGCCAGCAGAGGAGACACCAGGCGCTCAAGAAATGAACAAGGAGTACGAGTTTCATTATGGATTTCTTGTTCACTCTCGTAAGGAGCAACTGGCGATGAGTGCAGAGCAATCAGACATATTTCAAAATCGACCATTGGCGATTGTGTTGGATCATGCTGAACCTCCGCAGAGCCTCTTTGATCCTATTATCCAATTTAAGAATCCAGCAGTGAGAATATCCTCATTAAGAATTCGCGGGAATTCCGTTCTGACAACACTCTATAACATTGAAAATAGAGATATTGATGTCCAACTGGAACTTGCAGAGCGTATTAAGACTGCATCAGAGGTGAGAATAGATGGGTCTATCATCAAGAAACTCCAACTCTCAACTCATAGCATAATGCTCACTTTTGGAGCAAGAGAGATTAAGATGTGTAGCTTCAATGTGTAAAAGCCCAAGCAATCCAAAGCCACATTGTATTATGGATTGATTTCAAGCCCAGAGGAAGGAGATTCCTCCTTCAGTTTCTCAAAGTGCGGGTCAATATTAACTTTGAAGAGTACTAACACAGAGAGGAAGAGAAACAACGCTGCTATTGGTCCCCAAAACAGATACCCCTGTGTGACGAAGGTAGCTTGGCCTGGAACAGGGACAACTTCTGGTAGCGAAAAAATGAAGCCCCATAGAATAGCTGAGAAAGCCTGCATACCATTCAGTGGAATTGATGGAAAGCTGGTGTAGAGTCCTGCCTTGCCCTCTCCAGTCAATATCTCATTCTTATGGGCGAAATCCGCGTAAATAATGTATGGCATCAGGTAGTATCCAGCAACGCCAGCACCAACAAATGCTAGGAGAATAAAGGCAGCAGATGAAGTTGTGATTATCAGGGTGAAGGGAAGCGAAACCACAGCCAACATCATAGAAAGCTGCAGTGTGAAACGTTTGCCTTTCTTTCGGATGCTAAATTGGAAAATAATGAAAAATACAAAGACAACCGAGAGGAGTTCCACTCCAAAGATAATGAGTTCGGTCATACCAAACAACAGATAGTCATTGATGTACGGAAATGTGGTTCTAACAATAGTGGCGATGCCGACCGAAAGGAGTCCTTGAGCAAAAAGCCAACCAACATAGTCTCTATCAGTTAATGCATCGCCAAGATCCTTGAAGATATCAGGCTGTGGTATGAACTTACCTTCCCTGTGGAGACCTATTAGTGATGGAGCGAAGCCTAGAAGCTGGATGGCAACAAAGCCTAAGATCATGTAGAGAATTGTGCTTGGGAGACCCCATCCTACAGCCTCAATAGCCAGAAAACTGGTTCCAAATGTGCCAATAACAAATCCAGTGAAATTAGCAACATTCTGCCATGAAGAAACCGCAGGACGCTCATCAGGTTCAGTGAGTTCAGGCATCCAGGCTTGGAACGGAGTCATTGTCATACCATAAAATACTTTGAACAGACTCATTGTAATTGCGGCGTAGAAGAAGAGACCTATCACATTGCCCTGCGCTAGGAACAAGTGCGGATTGAAAACCAATAAGAACGACATAGCCATGAGTGGAGCTCCAACCATAACATACGGTTTTCGTCGTCCCCACCTTTTTGTGGCTGTTCTATCACTCATATTTCCAAATATCAACTCTGACAACATAATTGAGAGATAACTCAAAGCTATCGCAGAACCGGTGTAAATTGCTGGTAGCGCTTGGATTGAGAAATAGAACAGAGCGCTTGCCAAGTCCAGCATATCAAGCATTATGCTTGGACCAAGACGAGCCATTCCATAGTAAATTTTCTGAACACGCGTAAGCACGGTATCTCCTCCATCTAACGCAACGAAAATTCTGAATTGAAGGGGCTATTAAGTATCATTGTTGCTGGTTTTTTAGCTACAATGGAATCCTAGCAATATTCGCACATACCCAGCTCAACTATTCTAGTTGAGCGACAAGTTCTTGCCATTCTTTGGCTCCAAATCTGGATTTCATCTCTTCATTCTTGAATAGCCAGTCCCAATTACTCCAACCTTCTAATTTCGCACTAATGAAGTATTTTGAAGCCTCTTTCGTATCACCTAGCGCAGTACATGAACGACCAGCCAAAACATAAGCCCATGTCGAAACCTCACCAATTCGAAACGCTTCTTCGAAATCTGATAGTGCATCCTTGAATTGATTGTTATAGAAATGTCTCAGACCTGACTCTGCGAAGTGCTCAGCCTCACTGAACATGCAAATATAATGGATATAGTCACGTTCCTTCGTAAATCCCACTTTCTGAGCCGTGCCAATTGACCCAGAATTTATATCATCACTATGCCATCCAACTAGAGAATATCCTCTGGAGAAACATCCCTCGACTGCTGCCGCAGCTGTCAGAGCTCCAAGACCCCTCCTTCTATAGTCTTCAGTGGTAATGATACCAATCTCACACTCATCACCACTCGCACAATCAGCATTGATCCATACAACTACTTTGTTCCCATGAACAAGGCACTTGCCAAATCCTCTCTTTTTTTGGTCCTCCAGATTATATTCCATCCACTTTTTGATATCTTTAGGAAACTCGAGAGCATCAACATCCAGTGTAGAATCAACTGAAAGTAATCTATAGCCCTCTGGTATCTTTTCTCGCCAATCAAAGGCGACCTGATTACATGTGAAATGAATCCTGTGTGATGGCAATGGTGGACGGATATCAAAAATGAAATCGAATTTAGATATCCATCTCTCAGTATCTATGTGGAAGAAGAGCTCACTAAGAAACTCAGGATTAACTGGTGAGTAGTAGTCACCTCTTAGTACCATGTCATGCACTAGTTTCCTCAAGCCATGATTAAACTCATCTTTTTCAGGACCGCCAGCTAAAAACCAGCCTTCAGTTGTTGCCATGAATCCGCATTCAGGATGATTGACATCATTGACCCAGATCTTTCCAGGTGAAGTTCCATCGATTACTGCTCTCACAATAACCTGATAATCGAAACCTCTGAACAGAAGCCTAGCATTTTCGAAAGCCTGTTTCTTCATCTCTATGAATATAGGAATGCACCTCAATCAGCTCGCGTTCATCTCAAACGAATAAAGGTTCTCATCACCCATAGAAGGGTGGACTCATCTAGCCAATCAATAACAAGAGAAGCAGACCATAGAAAAACAACGAGAATCGTAAATATCTGACAAGGGAAGGATTTTTGGTTCTAAATGAGTATGAGAGCAGCTTTCCTCGTTATTCGATGTTGTATTGTACCTCAGATAGAAGGTTTATGTTGCCAATCCTAACATTCGTCAAACCAGCGGTTTCTGCTGCTTTTTTACTTTCATACGCATGACGCCGGCTCGTTCTTGGTAGATCGCGCATATAGTTGTGAGGATAAAAACCGAGAAGCACTGTAGGAATAGTAACATCACACTCTGCAATAAATTTACACAAACGCTCTGTTTCAGAAATCCCAACATAGCCCGGAACTAGTAGTATGCTTGCCACCAAGAACTCATGGTCTCTATTCCTTCCAGCCTTCGCTAGGTGTCTGAAGTTGCGCATGACAGTCTCATTGGATACTCCTGTGAGCGCTCGATACAGGTTCGGGCTGACTGCTTTCAGATCGAACTTGAGCGTACCATGACTCTGCAGAACAATCTCAGCAATTCTATCTAGATACTTACGAGAGATATTGCCATTGGTCTCATAGCAGATTGGTATATTCCATTTGTCACGAATGTGTGCTGATGAAGCTAGAGAGTGTTTTGAATTGCACCCAGGGTCTCCACCAAAGTAACAAACACACGCCGTTTTGCTATCGACTGCATCCGCTAATTCCAATGGGGACATCAATGGTCGTCCAGCAACAGTCATCTGTTTGTGGCTAGCATTCTGGCAAAAGAAACAATCGGAGTTGCAAGAACCGTAGAACACTGCAAGATTGTTCAATTTTGCACCAAGCTTATGCGGCTTTCTCTCCTGACTCACTGAACACACCCAATCTGCAGTGCAGTTGGTCGGAATAGGATCAAAGTACCATGAAACAATTGCTCGGTCAGGAAAATTCTCTAGTACTTTTGAGTCTGATGCATATCTAAGACCACAAAATCCAGTTTCGCTCTCATCAAGCCTGCATTGGTTACCACATTCAACGCACACAACTATACCATCTCTTGGTACTGAACCGACAAGGCCAGAAGTTTTTCTCAGATCTTCGTGTTTAACCAAAATGCTTGAAACTAATTCTCCTTTCTCTGCAAGGCATGATCCACAATAACCTAGTACTGCAGATGCCAGTTTCTCGGCTTTCGTGTGGTCTGGGCAGAGCATACTCACTTTATTGTAGAAGCGAGAATTAACTTTTGCATTCGTATAAACTATCGATTACTTGTAAGACCACAGATTGAACTTTTCTATCATCATATTTCTTGCGTTGAACTACATTGTTATTATTAACAAGAGAATGTGCTCTGAGTAACATGA
>JAOUFI010000150.1 GCA_029858305.1 Candidatus Thorarchaeota archaeon | reverse complement strand
AATGAAAGGACCTATTTCATAATCCTTTCATTATACCTTATAATTAACAGTCAGTAGCCTGCTGCTTTTGAGACTTTGTATGTGTCTGTGTAAGATAGACTTACTCCTCGCGCAGGTAGTTTGAAGTGTTCATAGTATACATGTTCGACTGAGTATTTTTAGACTGTCTTTACATTATTTGGACCAAATACACGTAAAACTAATAGGATTTGATATAATATCCTCATAGCAAATTATGCGCAAATAAGGCACGGAGTAGCGGTACTTGAGCACTCTTAGGGAACTAGATCTCCAGCAGGTCGCACCAAATTTGCTGGAGGTGCTAAGAAGGCAAGGGCTAGCAAGTCTAACCAAGTTCCAAAAAGATGCGGTGGAGAAGGGCATAACAAAAGGAGTGAGCCAAATACTTGTCACTCATGACTATGATGAAGCATATGTAATCGCAGAAATTGCACTTCTAAATCGTGTTGCCTCTGACCATAGAGCTAGAGCGTTGGTTCTTTGCCCAAATCCATACCAAGCAGATAGAAGATTTCAATCTCTAAGTCAAAAGTGTCGGAAACTCGGGATTGAAGCAACAGAGATTATCCGACGTAGAAATGCATCTAGAGTCGGTCCTAGAATAGGTAGAGTTGTTGTCACAACCTATCGCGCCTTCGATATCGCGTCCAGAGTGAATCCTAAAATTATGGAGGGTGTCGTTTGTGTACTCGTTGATCGTCTTGATTTGATAGGACAACCTGAGTTGGGAGCTCGATTGGAAACATCACTTGTTACACTACTGGGTCTATCTCGCGTTCAATATATTGCGATTTGTCCGCCTCTTGAAAATATACTTGAACTGAGTGATTGGTTGAAAGCTGAGCTTGTAGAGGATAGGAAGGAAGATGTGAAGCGGATTTTCAGTGTCAAAGCGTTTGAAAATGTTAACGATTCTCTCGCAGACCTGACAGCATTTGTACATCATCGCAGTGGGCAAGTGATGATACTATGTGCCAATATACAATCTTGTGAGGATCTTGGAAGTCTTCTATCAGGCGTCGAACAGAAGCCAGGTTCTGCAATCCTAGATTTGAGATTGACTCCCACCCATCGTGATGACCTTAGATACCTTGCACGAGAGATACAGGAACAATATCCAAAGTGTGCAACGACAGTGAAACTGAGCCAAATGATTGCAAGGGGAGTTGCATTCTTCCACGAGGGCGTATCTACATCGCAAAGACGCGAGATAACAGTAGCCTATGAAGAAGGCCTTCTCCCAGTAATCATTATGCCAATCCGTTTTGCCATTGCTAGTGGTCTACGCGCATCTCTAGTCTTTCTGATTGGGGTGTTTATGCAGGAGGTCGGGAAGGAGTTGTCCCAAGAAGATGCAGTCACTATGTTATCGGAGTGGCAGCTGAGTGATGTTCTTGGATCAGCTGGTAGAAGAGGGCTTGATAATGAGGCTTTTGGAATAGTAGTTGTTGATAATGAACAAGAACGGATACGTGTTCTGGCAAAGTATTTCGATACAGACCAAAAGGGCAATTTGCGGCCCATTCATGGAGAAGTCGATAGTGCCATGGATGAGACCGAGAATATACAGGATCTTGTTCTCATGCAATTATGTGGAAGACAAGAGAAAAAGGATGATCCATTCTCGGTCATAGACCGCACGTTCTGGGGGAGTAGTACACGGGTCATTGATGCCAGAAGAAGTGGTAGTGTTATTCCAGATGATGCTTCTGTAGAGGCGTTTTTAGTCATGCGCTCTTCAAAATCAACATTCAATCGAGCACTTGAGATTCCAGATGAGAGTGTGAAACTCGTGTCTGTAAGACCTGATAAGATTGAGGGTTTAGTTCGTAGCGGAAGTCGAGAGATTTGGCACTATATCGCCTTACGATCCCGAGATGGAGTTTCCTGCTCATGCGAGTCATGGAAGTATCAGGGGATTCGACGGCATCGACTCTGCAAACACTTGGTAAAATTCTCGACTTTCGCATTAAAACAGAAAGAAACGAAAGCATATGCAGCAGGAGTGATTAGACAAGCCCTACGAGGACTTGAGGTTTTTGGTGAACTTGAGGTGGATGGGCTTATCACTCGTGAAGGAAAAAGCATCAGATGTACACCACTTGGCGAGAACGTATCGTTGTTAGGCGTTCCAGTAAAAGATGCAAAGAAAGTGATGACAGCAATCAATGACAAACGTTCCGATTTGAAATTGGTTCTAAGAGGCATTATTCAGGCAAGATCTGATATTCCGGAATCAATCATAAATCAGATGCTGAAAAAATTACCTGCCAATAGTATTGACGAAATAGTTTGCGAGGATCACATGCCAGGCATTCTTGAGAATGCTCTAGAGGAGCTTGAGTACATCAACTTTATTCTTCTCAGTCTTATGGACCAAAAACACCCTCTCCGGAAAAAAAGTGAAGAGATGGAAACGAACCTACTCATGTTGCTTGATTCCATGCGGTAATTTTTTTACTGATATGCAATGAGGCGCCATAGGTTATGATAGAAGCCTGGTGCGGTGATTATTGATGAAACTGTTTGAATACGAAGCGAAGGACATCTTCCGCGCCTTCAAGATGCCAACACCTCCCGGCGGCGTCGCACGAACCCCTGAAGAGGCGAAGGTACGTGCTGCAGAGGTTGGTAAACCTGTTGCTGTGAAGGCTCAAGTGCTTGCTGGTAAAAGAGGGAAAGCGGGTGGTGTAAAATTCGCAGATACGCCAGAGCAGGCGGAAAAGTATGCTAAAGAAATCCTTTCTATGAGAATCAACGACCTACCTGTGGAAGCTGTTCTAATCGAAGAGAAACTGAGCATCCAGCAGGAAATCTACGCTGGTATTACCGTCGACAGAAATGAGCGTAAGTATATCGTTATTGGAAGTGCGGCTGGAGGCATGTCAATCGAGGAATTGGCAGAAGAAAGCCCAGAGAAAATCATTAAGATGCATGTAGATCCGGATTTGGGTTTTCAGGCATACGCGGCCCGAGAGATGGCTATCGCAATGGGATTCAGGGGCAAACAGATCACTCAACTTGGTAATTTCTTTCTGACCCTCTGGAATATTGTGAATGCGTATGATGTTGAACTAACTGAAATCAATCCACTTATTCTGACCACAGATGGGAGATTCCTTGCAGCAGATGCCAGGTTGAATATTGACGACAACTCCCTCTTCAGACACCAGGATTTCATTCAGAAGATTAAACGTGAACCTATTGAACAGAATGATAGGGAACGATTGGCCACAGAGAATGATATGGCATACATCGAACTTGAGGGGAATATTGCATGCATCTGTAACGGTGCAGGACTGACAATGGCAACACTTGATGCAGTGTCTCTCTATGGCGGAAAAGCATGCACATTCTTGGACCTTGGAGGCGGTGCAGATGCTAAGAGAGTGGAGAAAGGCATCGAGATTGCCATGATGTATCCCAAGGTGAAAGCAATCCTTGTCAATATCATGGGAGGCATCACAAGGTGCGACGAGGTGGCCAAGGGAATTCTTTCAGCTCGAAAAGATGGAGATATCACAGTGCCATTAGTTATCCGAATGGTTGGCACGAACGAGAAGGAAGGACAAGAGATACTCAATGGAGCTGGGATTCCATTCCTCAAGACTATGGAAGAAGCCGCCTCAAAGGTTGTCGAATTAGTAAGGGAGGTGGCATAGATGGCTATACTTGTTAACAAAGACACAAGAGTGGTTGTTCAGGGCATCACAGGAGGGCAAGGTACCTTCCACACTGCTGCAATGCTAAAATATGGTACGAAGATTGTCGCAGGTACTTCTCCGGGAAAAGGTGGAGAAGAGGTTCATGGAATTCCGGTCTATGATAGCTTGAAAGAAGCAAAAGATGCACAGAATGCCACTGCATCAATCATCTTTATTCCCGCGCCGTTCGCCGCAGACGCAGCATTCGAGGCCATATCCTGTAATCTAAACCCAATCGTAATCATTACCGAGCACGTTCCGGTCAAGGACGAGATCCGAGTGATTTACGAGGCGAAGAGGATGGGAATCACAATCATTGGTCCAAATACACCCGGAGTCATTACTCCAAGAGCAAAACAGAAAGTGGGCATTATGCCAGGACATGTCTTTGCTGAGGGAGATGTGGGTCTCATGTCCCGCAGTGGCACTCTAACCTATGAGATTGCTGCGGGTATGACACATGCAGGTATAGGTATCTCGACTGCAATCGGTTTGGGCGGAGACCCTTGTGTTGGACTCACAACTATTGAAGCAGTAAAGATGTTCAAAGGGGACAAG
>JAOUFI010000046.1 GCA_029858305.1 Candidatus Thorarchaeota archaeon | reverse complement strand
TTTTCTCAGAAATTATAGAATAGCTCATCCGGTTAGCTTAATCTTTACAACATAGTTCTTTCGAAGACCAGCAGGTACCTTGAGCACTTCTATCCCGACGTAGTCGTCATTGAAGAACTTGACTAAATTCTTAGCAGGATCGTATCCACCTTTTCTCATCACCCGTGCGGTATGGTGAATTAGAATCTGGACCCATTTCTTTAGCAGCACACGTTCTCTAGCGACTAGGTTCTGATTATCTTCTATATAGTAGTGTATGGCCCATGCCACCTTGCGATTGAACCAAGATGAGGCAAGCCAATTCACAAGCATTAGACCAACTGCGATAAGTGCTAAGGGCAAAGCATATGGTACAAGAAAATCCCATTGAAACACCCATGTAAGCAATAGTAATGGTGCTACAATTGTAAGTACAGCCATAGATATGAAGGCCAAGTATTGCTTCTTGTTTAGCCAAGATTCCACGCCAGGGACCTTCGGACCGATAGCAGCCAACTTGTGAAGTACGGATCTAATTGTTCCCCATTGACGGATGAACGCCTTTGGAAGAGCGCCTTTGTTGATTGCCTTATCAATGAATCCTAGGTCATAGGTCCGATGAATACGATAGCCATCAAAGACAGTCATTAGGTTTTTACTGTACTTCAAATCAATCTCAGAAGGATCAAACTCAAAGTCTTCTAGAGACGTAGAGGTCTCTCTCTCTCGTTTTGGATGTTGACTCATCGTGGAATATCCTCTTTTAGGAGCCACCGAGTATCAAGCCTTTAACCCTTTTGATTCTTAAGGTGAGGTCGTGGAGTCTTTTAAGAACCTTTAAGAACAGCACCTCGAAAACCAATCTCAGATCGATAAACCTACTATTATGAAAGGCGGTCATATCACAATGTCGGATGAAGAAAGATTGCCAGATATCGAATATCTTGGAAACTGCCCCCATAGCAAATCACGCCATGAATTGCAGATCAATCCTACATATGCAAGATTCATACTGCCACGTCAGAAGAAGAGAAAGGAGTATCAGGCAGTCTTCGATGCTGAGTGGAAGGAAGTAGTGTCTTTTGAAGTAGCTGAGGTTCATTATTGCAAGGACGAAGAAACCTGGCCTATTGATGAAGAGCTTCCTGAGGGAATGAAGCCTATTGGAACTGCAGGGATGGTGTTTCTGTATACTACACCATTTGAAAGAGCCGTATTTCCTATTTGGACAACAATTCCGAGTGAAGACATTTCGATGGTGCGTGAGTTAATTGAAGACCGTCTTGGCCGACCGTCACTACCTGGACTTGCCCATCATGGTACCGCGGCTGCAGTAAAGTACATCTTAGATCACTGCGAAGTTTATAGTCGTGTTAGAGCGGAGTTCTATGATTGGGCTAAGAAAGGGCGAATGGCAAAACCGAATAAGAAATTCAGAGAACGTGGTCCAGACTACGTCTTTTGCAAAGAAGGAATGGCAATCGATTTCTATGGAGCCGGTGAACAGTTGGAGCAAATGTCAACATTCTGGCCATGGAGATTAATACACCGTGTCTTTTGTGACGATGAGGAATTCACAGTTCGATATCAGTGGAAAGAAGACGCCTATATCTTCGAACAACAAGTCTTGGATGATGACCAACGGCATGAATTCAGTCGTGAGGCAGAAAAGGCTCTTGAAACATATAATTCATCGGATGATGTAGAAGAGTATCTTTTGATTAGACCTTGGTCATTTCCTTCTAGGTTTCATAGGACATGGGACAAACTTGAAGCCTTTTCCAGTAAGGCGAGTAGAAACAAGTTTCCACCCATCAAAGATTTTGTAGAGGAGTACTAGAGAATAACTATACTTCTTGATAATTCGTGATAGATAATCTATCGCAAAAATAAAGGGAAGAAGAGAGCTTGCTGCTCTCTTCGACTAGTCTATATTCTACTCGGGGGGTAGTTGTCCAAAGATGGCGGACATCTCAATGCCCTTAGCCTTGTTCTTTGCTCCATAGTACATGTAAGCAATCTGACCTATCACGTAGACAGCTACCGTGAACGCTACCTCGTAGGGTAGTCCCGGTACGTATGCGATGATAGCCCAGAAGAACATAGCTCCTGATACCAAACCACCGAGGGATATCAACGGAATTCCTAGGAATTTCCATCCTCCGCTCCGCTCCCATAAGGTCGGTCGGTAATATGGTAACGAGACTGCTGCTAATGCCATCTGCCACCTGATGAAGACGTAGGTATATGCCACGCCAATCAGTGAGGCCAGCGCAGTACCGTAGAAGTACTGTAGAGCTGTAGCATATGCGACTGTACCAGCCGAGAGGATTAGCCAGAACCACAGAGTGATGTGTGGAACATGGTACTTCGGATGGACGCGTGCAAATGCTTCAGGACAGAATCGGTCCATAGCCATGCTATGCATAGGTCGGGTGACCCACAACGCGTTACTTGGTGAGTCTAAAACACTTGCGAATATCGGACATAATATCACGAACCAGGCTAGTGGATTAGCACCAAGAATGACTGCGGCGTAGTTACCGAAGCCGGGGAAGACGCCACCTACAGAGTTTATGCCATATAGGTAGGGTCCCATGCAGGACTCTACAGCAAAACCGGATAGCAGGAAGAAAACTGCAATTCCAGCCCATCCACCAAGGTTGCTTAGTGGAATGTTTCTGCTCGGTTGCGAAACCTCACCTGCGACAGGCATAATGAGATATGGCCACATACCACCTACAGTGAGCAGGAGTGCGGGGCCAACTGCTCCCCAGTTGAAGTTTACGTAAGCAGTGTTATCGAAGGCAGCTATTGGAGCCCATGTTCCAGCACCCATCGTACCTTCCCAGACAGTCTGGTTAATGGGTGTCGCAAGCATTACAAGATCTGCAACCAATAATGCTACTATATTGATGATTCCCAGAATTATAACGAACCATCCCAGCCACTTTACACTCAAATAGCTGAAGAAAAATCCGACAAGGATCATCAGAAAAGCAGCGGTGAACAGCCAAATGACATCTGATCCAAGTGTCGCTGCAAATGAGATCAATGCAGTATTGCTTGTTGCTGTGCCAATGACCGTAAGACCACCAGCGAAGATCTGTACTGCGAAGAAGCTCCCAGTTCCCCTGAAGACAGGGTTCGTGATTACGCTCCGCCAACCTTCCATTACACCGAAAATCGGGCTCAGACCTCTTCCTGTGAAGTGGTATGAGGCTCCTGATCTTGGCATGGCAAGCATCAAACACATGAGTGCAAGGGCCTCAAAGAAGACCGTTGCCGCACCAATTGCATACATTGGTGTAAGATGCGCGCCAGGATTCCAAGTCGAGACCTGGGGTCCAAAGTAGTGGAACCACGGTCCCAATGTCAGTGCTATTGGGAGGAGGAGAGCAAAGCCCGTACCTACTTCCTTAACGAGGCCGGACGACTCTCTGACAAAGAGGAGTTTGTCCTCACTCAATTGTATTGTTCTCCTTTTTTTTCTCTCTCACGACAAGAAAGAATCGTATCGTGATACCATCCACATTGTAAACGCTGATATTTAAGTTGAGGGGTTGAAATCTTCTTTATTAAACGCTTATATTTAAGTCGAAGAACGCTCGTCTACACTGAGCCTATTTTCTATAATCAAAGAAAAAACAACATCGAAGGAACAGAAAGTGTTCTGATACTCATAGGACAATGTTATTGGTTTTTCCTTTCCTCGGGCATGAGATGTTTGAAGAAATCTGTGTCAAGCAGGAATATCTCTACTTTGCTGGACTTGACTCCGGTCCTGCTCTCAAAGAGAACATTCAGGATGATCTCTTTGTCCATGATATGGACAGGCGGCACGGTGAGTTCTGGCTGGAGTGCCTCATTTTTTGCATCAGGTGTACAAATACCGTTCGATATGAGAACGCCTTGGTTTGCACGATAGGTAGGCAGCGCTCCACGTATCTCGAGTATCGTTTCCTCGCCAATCGGCTCATCGAGCTCACATTTCTTCGCATAGAACACGACAGGTGCTCGACCACCATCATCTAGCCAGCTGGTTGTCATAACAATTGTGTTATTGTACCGCTTACGTTCCCGAATCTCTTCTCGGTTGACCCTGACATTGACAAGAATAACCTCGGCAAGTTCTCTAAATCCATTCAGGTCGAGGTTGGCGATGGCTTGGTTCATCTCATTCCTAGTAGCCAACTTGCTTGCACGAGACTTTTCTCGCAGGTCTTCATCGAGCTGCTGTTCAGTGATTGCCCCTTCGCAGAGATCATTGAATCTATAGAGTCCAGGCGCGACTCTCAAGAAATATGCGGGTCTTCCATCGACTTCTGCTTGTGCCTTCTCTATGGACAGAGAAGCAGAAACCGAGGCGGGATCCCTGCCTAGTCTCTCAGCAATCTCAGTATAGTGCACAGGGCTATCGCGTGCATTTTCCATCAGCCATTCTCTGAGAGTTCTACGTTCTTTTGCATTTGCCAAATTAATCGCAACCAATGTTTCTGTTCTTGTATTCTTAATACGGCCCGATACGAATCGAAACTTAAGGGTACATATGCTTTGTGGCAGTTTAGAATATGTGTATCGACATGCTCTATGAATGCCCCGCCCTTTAAGTTATACTCCTTTCAACCGGTGGGCGTTTTATATTAACCTCCTCTTCGACAAACTTAATTTAAAGTTAATCCATCTAGGTATCAGTGGTGAATCGTTAAATTGACTGAAGTGTTCGTGAAGTTGATGAACAAAGGCTTGAAGAATTCAGAGCACAATAAATTTCCTTTCAATACAAAAGAGGGTTCAACTATCGAAGAATTGATCGGTGAGCTACATGAGGAGTACGGTGACCGCTTTGAGGTCTATCTTGATGAAGAGAAAGATAGACTACTAAGAAGAGATGCAATTGTGTTCATCAATGGAATGAATATGGTTTCCCGAGAGGGTATTAAGACAAAGGTCTCAAAAGGAGACCTGATTGTCTTCATGATAGCTGCAGTTGGAGGATAACCTGGGAAGTCTCTCCATGGAATCGGGAATCTTTAATCCACTTGTTTAGTCTTCTGGGAAATAATCGGTCTCCAAGATCTCTGGATCCACTATTCCTGCCGCTACAGCCATCAATTCTGCTACATCAAGGACACGTGCCTCAATATCTGCTGCATATGTACCGTGTGTGAGGTTCATCTCACATGCTGGACAAATGGTTATTAATACGTCAGCACCTGTTTGAATAAAGTCTTGAATCCGTTCTTTTGCCACAGCATTCGAGTAGTCTTCATACATCAGTTTCACGGCACCGCCCCCACCGCAACAGAAGGCATCCGCTTTGTTTCGTGACATCTCGATAAACTCAATCCCTGGTAAAGCTGCAAACACTTTCCTCGCAGGTTCATAGATACCTTTGTATCGACCTATTTCGCATGGATCGTGATATGTCACTCGCTTGTTAATGGAAATTTTGAATTTTAGCTTCTTCTGTTCTACTATCTCCTCAAGAATTTCACTTGTATGTCGTACACGTATTGGGAACTTATCTAATCCAAGGAGCACAGGATACTCTTCGTCAAATGCTCTGAAACAGCTTGGGCAAGGAGTGATTATCTCTTTGACACCACGATCTTGCAACTTCTGGAGGTAGTCTTGCGCCCATCTTTTGGCATTCTTGATTTTTCCTGTCACCCATAGGGGAGTTCCACAGCATGTCTGATCATGACCAAGGAAATCTAGTTCATAACCAGCAGCTTGCAATACTTGCACAAGGATATTCGTCTTCTCTTTAAATCGATGACTTGCCAAACAACCAGGGTAGAAAAGCGTACCAGAACCTTCTACAAATTCTAGACCTTCTGCCCATTTTGTGTGAATCTCAGGAGTATCTGCAAAGATATTCCCACTTGAGATAGCGGTATCAGCCATCTTCGAGCCGCCTTCCGGAATCTTCACTCCCTGCTCAATGAAATCAGCTCTCATGGCTTTTGTAATATCTATGACATCAATTTGGGCCGCTTTCTTACATTCTTCTCTACAACGGCCACACATAAAACAACCAAAGATACGTTCAGCCATCTCTTCAGAATAGTCTAATTTTCCTTCGAGGATTCCTCGGGCAATTGCCATTCTTCCTCGAGCTGTGGAAGACTCCCAAGTTTGAGTAAAGATTTCAGGACAACGTTCATTGAAATCTATTCCTCGGCAGAAATTGCACCTTCCACAGGCGTAGATCATATCTCGAAATTCTTCGATTCTCAATGCAATTCCTCCTGGGGTATGAATATTCCTCTCTGTAGGATATTCTTAGGATCAAGTGTTCGTTTTAGGGTCTTCAGCAGACGATAGTAACCAGTATCGTGAGATGCAACAATGTTCCTGAGCCCATCACGACCACCTATGCCATACGGAATCACGGGTCCTGCGAGAATGATCTTATCAATCTCATGAGCCATTTTGACTAGCTCATCCCATTCTCCAGGTTCTCGATAGTTGGTCACCATGAAAGCAAGCCAACGACGTGGCAAGATTTGTCCTCCAAATCCTGCTTTCCGATATCCTCTCTTTTCGATTAGCTCTCTTCTCCAAACATCATACATAAACTGGATATCATCAATCCTAAGAGTTCCAGCCCCAAAGAAATGCCATACTCCAGTATTGAATAGATCGGTCAATCCCGTGAGAATACGACCAAAGTAGTCATCTGCAGGGGCTCGGTCTCCGAGTTGTCCACCTAGTTCCTTGACCTTCTCAATCAGCTTCTTTTTCCTGTGTTCTATGATTTCTTCCTCGTATCCGAAGATATCCATCATGAAAAGGAAGACATCTGGAGTGTTGGGGTCAACCCATAGATATGTGCCTTGAAGATATTCATCTCCAACATGACGATTGATGAAATGACCAAACTCGACAACACTATCAAGTGAAGGCATTACAGCCACCAAACGCTCCTTGAAATCTGAGGCTGGTCGAATTCTCATTGTCAATTCAGTACAGATACCGAGGATTCCCTCTGCGCCAATGAACATACCACCAAGATCAGGACCAAGGCATTGGCGTTCAAACTTCCCAGCACTTGGCCAAGCTGCAGAACCAGTTTGAACGACATCTCCATTCGGTAGGACCATTTCTAGTGTGACTACATCCTGATTACCATGGAAACCGAATTTGGCCGTAGAATGAGGACCACTACCAGCCTTCATAACAGAACCTCCAACTGTCATAGCTGGACCACCTGCTTCACTGCAAAGATATGTCAGTCCATGTTTCCGAAGCTCTCTATCCAGCTTAGCCCATGTACAGTTGGGTTGAACTGTAACAACAAGGTCACGCTCATTGATGTTGATTATTTTATTCATCCTGCTCATATCGAGCATAATCCCTGGTTCCTGAGCGAGATATGCGTCCCAATGTGAAGTGCCTCCACCTCTGATGTACACTGGAACATTTTCTTGATTGGCAATCTTCAGAATCCCCTGTATCTCCTCTTTAGATTCAGGGATGACAACATGAGTAGGCATCTTTTGTCTTGCAGGACTCAGATCCCTGCTATAGGGAATAAGATCAAAATCTCTATCACTCACTCTCTTAGGCGGTACAATTTCGCCTAGAAGGCGAGTAATCTTTGCAACATCAACCATCTAATGAAACTCCATTTTATTCGGTCATGTTCAGTTGAAGAAATCTTCTGGATATCGTATAATCTGGCATAATTAAGGGCTCCGGTATTAACTCTTATTAAAGTCGAACAGATAGTTTCTTTTTAATATTGGAATGTCCTAAGTCAAAATACTATGAAATCAAGAGAGAGAGTTTTAACAACACTGAATCATGAAGAGCCGGATAGAGTGCCTCTTGATTATTGGACCACTCCAGCGGCATATGAAAAACTCAGAGATCATCTAGGAATCACTGCAGAGGAAACCCAAGAGTGGGGTATCATGTCGAGCTGGAAGACATCGGAAGAACTCCTCCAACGACTTCATGTTGACTTTCGTCGAGTCTACATGAACACCGCGAAAAGCTTCCAAGCTAAGACATATCCCGATGGAACGACAGACTCCGAGTATGGATTTAGAGGAAAGTGGTTTGGTCCCTACTGGGAGATAACATACTACCCATGGGCGGAATTCACAGAGGTAGAACAAGTTGAGGAATATGCATGGCCAGATGCTGATGATTCTTCTAGGATGGATGGAGTGGTTGAATGGGCCAAGTATTTACATGAACAGACAGACAATGCTGTAGTCGGAATGGTTGGAGGACCTTGGGGAGTTTTTGAAATCTGCGAACATTACATGAGGGGCTTTGACAAGTTCCTGATTGACTTAGTAAAGAACAGGAAACTGGCTGAGGCAATGATGGACAAATGCATGGAGTTTGCATTGGATATGAACCGAGTTTTGTTGGATGAGGTTGGCGACTACTTGGATATTGTTCAGGTAGGAGATGACCTTGGACATCAACAAGGATTGATCATCAGCCCCAAAATGTATCGTGACTTGATTAAGCCACGTCATCTCAAAATCTATGGGGACATACATCGACGAGCACCGCATGTTAAGTTGCTATATCATAGCTGCGGCGCAATTGAACCTCTCATCAAAGATTTGATTGATGTCGGAGTTGATATTCTGAATCCGATTCAGCCCTTGGCATTTGGAATGGAATCAAAGGACCTTAAGATGAAATATGGAGACAGACTCTCTTTCCATGGTGGAATTGACCTGCAACGCGCAATGGCAGAATCAGGAACAAAAGAAGAACTTAGAGAAGAGATAGATAAGCGCCTCGGGGCACTTGCTCCTGGTGGAGGTTATATTCTAGCACCTGCTCACAACATCCAACCAGACTCAACTCCTCAGAAAATACTTGAGATTTATGATTATGCGCTAAAGAAGGGTAGATACACATAGCTACAATTACAGGGAAGAAAACACATCCTCAGATTAGACTTTATAGATGATGCGTACGGTCTGTCACCTAACACTGTCATTTCGACAATTCTTCTGTAGATGAGAGTTTATCAGTTTCATCTTGAAGTGATCTAGCGAGCTGGGATTGTCTTCCTCGCTTTGCTATCCCGAATATGCACCTTACCAGAATGGACTGCACAACTTACACAATAGTAAGCAGTAGTCCGATGTGCAGGGATGTATGAACCTTGTTGACGAAGTTCTCGTGCAATCTGTGGCTCAACAGAACTGACAGTTTTAGTAAATTTCTTTGCCTTATCGGATGGGACTAATCGTCCACATCTTGAGCATTGGACCGAACCCTTGTGGCCGGCTCCTCCCTTTGCTCGTCCGGATGATTTTCTTTTTTTCGCCAATCGACCTGGTATTCCACCTGGTTTCTAGCCGCCCAATTTGATTATATTCGAGTTTAAAGCCTTGTGGATTTGTCTCATCATTTTTAATTAAAGTGGGACTAGGGAATTGGTCTTTCCTTATGGAGTTCATGAGGATCCCTTCCTTCATCAAGTCTTTCAGCCCACCAATTGTCTGTTGATACAACATGCTCTGCATGAACCAGTATCTCGTCGATATGGTCAATAGGTATTACTACAACACCATCACCATCCCCAAAAATGAGATCCCCAGGATGTACAGTGATGCCTCCACATGTGATAGGCTCCTGCACAGATTCCATGTTCATTCTTCCTCTCATTGTTCCAGGATGACGACCTCGCGCAAAGACAGCAAAGTCCATTTTGTTGATGTCATCGATATCCCGAGATGTTCCATCCACAAGCGCTCCACGTACTCCCAAGGGTTTTCCAATCCTAGTAAGAACTTGCCCCCAAGCTGAACAGTCAGTGCTACCAGACATATCAATTGTGATCAAATCACCATCAATTGCTTTCGTGGCAAGACTCATGAAAGTATCTAGCTGAGCCTCATCGTAGGGTTGGTTTACCGGAGATCGTACCAGTTTTCCGGTTCTTGCAAAGCCGGCCATCCTCTTGTTTTCAGTGAGAGGAAATATCCCTCGGTCCATGCAGACTTGATTCAGTCCTATTTCATCAGCGGCATCAGACAAAGCAGCAACATACAGTTTGAGTGTTCTTTGGATTATGGATGTTCGTTTATTCGTCAAATAATCTGCCCCTATTCTTTCGCCCATCGATAAATGCAGTAGTCATCACCCCGCATCATACACTTAGGAATTGTTAATTTTACTTCAGCGTCTACTGCTTGACCAATTCCTTCGTCGATCAATGTGACCCACGTGCAAATGTCTTCGCCCGCGCCTCTGGCTCTGAAAGAATCAATCCAAGGACATGATGTTACTTTCAAATTCAGCTCTTTGTCACTGATGTGTTCCACTTCTAGATCGAATCCGAAATAAGGATGAGCCGCATCAAAGAACTCAAAGATAGAGCGCAAGTCTCCCCTGCGAAGATTCCCTGCTTTTATTGCAGATTCGCCGAGGTTCCGCCCATGTACTCTGTTTGCATCGCCTATAGATTTGAGTCCTTCAGTACCGAAAGATCGACGTACAGTTTCTACATAAACAACATGGGTGTCAGCAAGCGTCTGCATAGAACTATTTCTCACTTCATCAGCGCTGGGTCGTGACATCTTCTGCATCTCCTGATGGATTATTGATTCTTCTGGAGTTGCCTATATTAAAACTCCTCTGTACTCAAATTAGAATCGACTTTAAGAGATGTGTCCATTCGAGAGGTTATATAAACCTGAAAACGCACTGCTGCTTCATCCAAGGTGGTACAATTGCTAGCAGACAGAAATGCATACGTTCCAGGAAGCGAGATTCGCAAGATCTACAACATGGTCATAGGCAGAACAGATGTCTTTGATATGACAGTTGGAATCCCAGACTTTGATACACCTCAACATATCAAGGAAGCTGCGAAGCAAGCAATTGATGATGGATATACACGGTATACTCACAATGCTGGATTAATTGAAGTTCGAGAAGCCCTGGCCCAGAAGATAAAACGGGATAATGGAATTGATTCTGATCCTGTCACGGAAATTATGTGCACTGCTGGTGGCATGGGCGCTCTTGTTCTAGCAAATATGGTCGTCATCAATCCAGGGGATGAAGTGATTTATCCAGATCCTGGTTTTGTCAGTCATTATGCACATATCAAGCTAGCACAAGGCATACCTGTACCCATCCAATTGAAAAAAGAGAATAGATTTGGTTTTACTGCAGAGGAGCTAGAGCAGGTCATAACAGACAAGACCAAAATGCTAGTTCTAAATTCTCCAAACAATCCGACTGGGGGAATCATCCCAAATAGGGAATTGAAGAGAATTGCTGATGTTTGTATCGAGCATGATATCTACGTTCTTTCAGATGAGGCGTATGAAAAGTTCAGGTATGATACAGAAAAACCACTCTTTATCGGGTCTCTACCAGGAATGAAGGAGCGCACAGTATCACTCTTCTCGCTCAGCAAGACATATGCAATGACAGGTTGGCGCATAGGAGCATGTGTTGGTCCGAGAGAGATTATAGGCGCGATGACAAAACTTCAAGAACATATCATTGCTATGCCCACAACGATATCACAGAAAGCTGCTCAAGCTGCAGTATCAGGACCACAAGACTGTGTGGAAGATATGCTTCAGACTTTCAAGAAACGACGTGAGATAATAACCAAGGGATTGAATGCAATCGAAGGAGTTGAGCTAGAACCGCCAGGGGGTGCATTCTATGTCTTTCCAGATGTTTCGGCTTATGGAATGAAATCCTATGACCTTGTTCTCAAAATCCTCAAGGATACGAGTGTCGTGACAGTTCATGGTTCTGCATTTGGTAAATTTGGAGAAGGATTCCTTAGACTCTGCTACGCTGTTTCAACGCAGAGAATTGAGGAAGCTCTTAGCAGGTTGGATAGTTATCTTCCAAAACTGCTGTGAAATCCTGTATGATAAGAGTAATCAATGAAAGGGATGATATGTTTTAGGATGACAGCTCGGACATTGAGAATGAAACAACGAATGCTTGAATCAGAACCAACCATTTCCTCAGAGAGAGCAGTCCTTTTCACGGATTATGTTCGCAAACATTGGTCTGAGCCCACGATAATCCGCTTGGCAGGAGCTTTCGCTCATGTGCTTGATAGAATGACCATAAGGATTGAGCCAGAGGAACTAATTGTCGGGAATATGGGACCAACACCTCGATCATGCCAGATATTTCCAGAATATAGTTGGGCTTGGATAAATGATGAGCTAGACAGATTCAGTAAACGGAGAACTGAAAGATTCTTTCTTAGCAAGAAGGATAAAGAGAATCTAAGTCGGGTCTTCGAGTTCTGGAGTGGTAAGAGCACTGCAGAGATTGCGGCAAAAGTCATGCCTATGGAATCTGTGAGGGCATCCAAGGCAGGACTGTTTACAATAGGAGCTCCTGGTACTGGAATAGGACATGTTATTGTGGATTACCCATTGGTCATCAATAAGGGATTAAACCATATTCTCTCTCAGATTAGTATTCATGAAAAGAAGAGCAAACAGGATGAGAAGAAAGTCCAATTCTATAGGGCTGTAAGAATTGAATTAGAAGCTGTCATTCGATTTGCAAACAGGTTCTCTCTCCTTGCACAGGAATTGGCTAACAAAGAAAAGAATGAGAAGAGAAAGGAAGAGTTAGCTGAAATCTCAAGGATTTGTGCGAAAGTCCCTGCACAACCAGCCGGATCATTCCACGAGGCTTTACAGGCTTTTTGGTTTATTCACCTCCTTGTCCAGACTGAATCCAATGGGCATTCTATGTCCACAGGTAGATTCGATCAATACTTGTATCCGTACTTCCATAATGACATGAAAGGTGGAAAGATAAACAAGGCATATGCTCTTGAATTGCTTGAGATGTTGTGGGTGAAATTCACCTCACTCATAAAATTGAGAAATGAGTACTATAGTGTGGCATTTGCCGGACATCCTATGTTCCAGAATCTTACTGTAGGTGGTCAAGACAAACAGGGCAATGATGCAAGTAATGAGTTAACAGAACTGATTCTTGAAACAACTGCAAACATAAGAATGACACAACCTACGGTCTCCTTTAGATGGCATAAAAAGACGCCCAAACACCTAAAGCTCATGGTTGTCGATGTTATTTCAAAGGGGCTCGGGATGCCAGGATTGTTCAATGATGAAACGATTATCCCAATAATGGTCGATAAGGGAACTGACGAAGCTGAAGCCTATGATTACGCGATACTTGGCTGTGTTGAACCCATTATTGGTGGAAAAGCAGATCCTAGACCAAACATAGGCTATGTGAATTTACCGAAAATTCTGGAGATAACACTGAATAATGGAAGAGATCCAAAGACCAGAGAACTAGTTGGGAAAGAAACTGGAGATCCAAGAACTTTCGCACACTTTGATCAACTCTGGAAGGCATATGAAGAACAGATCGACTACGCAATTGATTTGTTAACTCGAGCAGATAGATTAGCTGCAGATGTTTTATCTAAACATAAACCGACACCATTTATTTCATCCTTACTTGAAGGATGTATTGACTCAGGTTTTACAATGCAAGAGGGTGGTGCTGTCTATAATAGTGGCGGCATAATGGGGGTTGGAGTTGCCATTGTGGCAGATTCTCTTGAAATCCTTAGAAAATATGTATTCGAACATAAAGAGATGTCTATGGATCAAATCCTCAGCATCATAGCGAATAACTATGAAAACCACGAAGAACTTCGCGTACGATTCGAGAATGATCCTGACAAGTATGGTAATGATATTGAAAAGGTGGATTATCTAGCTCGTGACACAGGAAGAGCGTTTTGCAAGTCGATTCAAAGTAGAATGACCACAAGAAATGGTCCATATCATGGAGCGCTTTTTTCAGTTTCTATGTATATCCCACAGGGAGAGGTTCTAGGGGCAACTCCTGATGGACGAAAGGCTGGCTACATGCTCTCGGATGGAGTATCTCCCACACAGAATCGAGACACACATGGTCCAACTGCTGCAATGAAATCAGTAGCTCGACTTGATCACAGACTCTGTTACAACGGAACTCTCTACAACATGAAATTTACTCCTGACTTCTTTAATACAACATCGCGGCGTGAGAAGTTCTTGGGAATGATAGATGCATATTTCCAATTGGGAGGATTCCATGTTCAATTCAATGTTGTATCGCGTGAAATACTCGAAGATGCAAAGGTGAATCCTCTGAAACATCGAGACCTCATTGTGAGAGTCGCAGGATATAGTGCGTATTTCATAGAACTTGACCCATTTGTTCAAGATGAGGTGATAGCGAGAACAGAGTTCTCAAGTCATAGCGCATAACGAGTATGGTATCTTACAACAGATTTAACATTAACATCATCATCTAAATCATATTAAACGACTTGGAGTTGTTTCTGATGACTTATGACGTAGTCACTTTTGGTGAAGTGATGCTCAGACTTTCACCCCCTAATTTTATGCGCTTTGAACA
Organism: Candidatus Thorarchaeota archaeon; assembly: GCA_029858305.1. Classification (GTDB taxonomy): domain Archaea; phylum Asgardarchaeota; class Thorarchaeia; order Thorarchaeales; family Thorarchaeaceae; genus SMTZ1-45. The sequence goes on along the minus strand of JAOUFI010000046.1, from coordinate 3,581 downwards.
GACACATAGCTTTGATGCTCACGCTGGCGGAGCAGAAATGAATGTTGCAGTGGCATGCGCACGACTTGGTCTAAAATCGGCATATGTGACAAAACTGGGTGATAACTCAATTGGTCATTTCATAAGAAACAAAGCCCGAGAGCATGGAGTTGATACTTCACATATTCTTTGGGATCCAGAAGACCGTTGTGGAGTCTACTATGTGGAATTTGGTGCAGCGCCAAGAACGAACAGAGTAATCTATGATAGAAAAGAATCTGCAATCAGTAAGATTAGACCGGGAGAAGTGAATTGGACAACCATCCTCAAGGGTACGAAACTCTTTCATACTAGCGGGATAACGCCAGCACTAAGCCAAAGCTGCTCAGAGGCGACTATAGAGGTATTGAAGATTGCCAAAAAGCAAGGTTGCAAAGTTTCCTATGATGTGAATTATAGGAGCAAATTATGGACTCCAAAAGAGGCTCAAGCTTTCACTGAACCCGCATCGGAATACATTGACATCCTTATCACAACAGAGGAAGATACGAAAGTTGTCTATGGCATCGAAGGCAAGGACTACGAAGAGGTGGCGCAAAAATTAGTTGACAAATTCGGATTTGAAGTCGTGGTAATCACTTTGCGTGAGACCCCTTCGGTTTGGTTCAATAAATGGTCGGTATTTGCCTTTTCGGATGGAAAGATTTTCAGGAGCCCAACCTATGATGTGGAGATAGTAGATAGACTGGGTGGAGGAGACTCGTGCAGTGCAGGATTCATCTATGGATATCTTGTGCTTAAGGATCTTCAAAAGGCTGTAGATTTTGGATCAGCATTCTCAGCATTGAAGCACTCAGTTCCAGGAGATCTTGCGTTCATTTACAAGGACGAGGTGGAGAAGATGCTCAAGGGAAGAGAGAGAAGTCTCCGAATCGAGAGGTGATATCAAATTGTGGAATAGAGAAAAGGCAATGAAGCAAATTCATGATACTGGGTTAATTCCCATAATCCGTGTTGAGTCTGCGGACGTCGCTTTCAGGGTAGCAGACGCATTTCTCGCGGGTGGCGTTAATATAATCGAGATCACTATGAGCGTACCTGGAGCCATTGATGTTGTGAAGCAATTGGTTGAGCAATTTGGGAACAAGGTTCTGATTGGTACAGGTACAGTAGTAAATGGAAAGATGGCAATTGAGGCTATCAAGGCTGGGAGCGACTTCATTGTAAGTCCCAATTACTCTCAAGAGCTTATCGAAACTGTGCTTAAGCATTCGAAACCAATTATCCCAGGAGCCCTAACTCCAACTGAGATCTATGAGGCATATACATTCGGTGCAGATGCTGTAAAGGTATTTCCCTGTGGAAATGTTGGTGGAGCTGAGTATCTAAAAGCGATAAAGGGACCGTTGCCTCACATTCCCCTTGTCCCTACAGGTGGTGTAGATTTGGAAACAGCTGGTCCCATGATTGATGCAGGAGCATTCGCACTCGGTGTAGGCGGAGCTATCACTGATAAGAAGGCAATCAAAGAAGGGAAGTACGAAATAATCACAGAGAATGTTCGGAAGTTCATGGACATTGTCAAGGCTCATCGTAAATAGACATACTGCGCAACTTTAGCTCGGTTAAATCCATTTTCTAAGCGAGGACAACAGTTTAATCTCGCTGTGAATTGCGGCAGTCATCCGAAGTGAATTGCGATGACAGACGATCTACTTGAACTAATGCGCGAAAGGATTACGATTGGTCTCCAACGTGAGAAGACCATGGAAGCAATTGAAGGTTGGGAACGAACAGCACTCTTGATGCTCAAGGAAGGCAGGGAATATCATTTCATAGTAAAGGACAACACTATACTCGTGAACTCTGGAGGAATTGATAATCCAGATATGAAGATTGAGAGCGACGAGGATACAATTCGCAAGCTATTCCTTGAGGAGATGAGTGCTGCGGCTGCACTCCTAAAGAGGAAGCTCAAGGTCAAGGGGTCCGCATCAGACCTCATGAAGATTAGACATATCTTCTAAAAGGTGGTTTCCTCGGAGGTCCCTATTTGGACAGGCATATCGTAGAAAAAATAGCTGCGATTGTAGGAGATGAGTTCGTTTCCACAAGGGAAGATATTCTTCTCACCTACTCGGTATCAGCCTCCACGAGCTATGAACCTGTTATGCCTGGTGCCATAGTGAGACCAGCAGACACTCAGCAGGTATCGCAGGTCATCAAAATTGCAAATGAGTACAAGATACCTGTAACTCCTAGGTCTGGTGGTTCGAGCCTTCAGGGAGAGGTCATTCCTATTGAGGGGGGTCTTGTTATTGACCTGCTAAGATTAGATACCATTGAGCTCTACCAAGACTTACGATCTGTTTCTGTAGGTGCAGGAATAAATTTTGGAGCGCTTGATAAATACCTGAATAAGCATGATCTTTGGGTACCTGTGTATCCAGGGTCATCTCTTACAGCATCAATCGCAGGTAATGTCGCAGTCAATGGATCAGGTTTTGGCTCGAGCAGGTTTGGATGCATCGCTGAGCTTGTTTTGGGTCTTGAGGTCGTACTTCCTAATGGGGAGGTGATTCAGACTGGTTCTGAAGCAAATCCAAACGCCCCAGGACCATTCCTTCGATATGCCTTTGGTCCAGACCTAACAGGACTCTTCATTGGATCTCTGGGCGAGTTTGGCATCATCACAAAGGTGTCTCTCAAAATCTTCAAGAGAATGCATTATTTTGACTTCAACACTTATGGCTTTCAAACTCCTCAGGATGCTGAGAAATATATCCTCGAAGCCAAGGAAAATGATGTCAGTATGGTTTGGATAGCAATATATGAAGGACGAATTCTTGACTTTTTCTTAGACATGGTTGGAGAGGAATATGGAGTCCCCAAACATGATTGGCCCCCCATTACCGTATCAGTCGTCATTGGAAGAGTAAGGGAGGAGCAGCTGGAGAGCGATATACTGGTTGCGAAACAAATCTGCGAACAAGTCGGGGGGCATGTCATAGGCGTTCGCGAACTCCCACAGAATGAATGGAATGACCGAATGCGAGAATTTGTTAGGTCATCATATGTGCACGGTTGGCACTGGCGCATCCTCTACCATCACCAAACAATATCACAATGGCATAGAACACTTGAAGAACTGTGGAGTGTCTTCGATAAGTTTGGCATTCTAGGACATACTGCTGGATTTCAGTCAGACCATGCGTCATACAACTATTATCCCCAGCTATATTACGATCCTCAAGATGAAGAAGAAGAAAATCGAGTTCGAGCGGCACATAAGGAACTCTCAACGCGTATCTTTAAGACTGGCGCAGTTCCGTTCAAACTTGCACCGTACTGGGTAGATGGGATTTCTGAGATGGAGCCATATTTTGATTTTCTACGCGATTTAAAGCAGGCAATCGATCCTGGCAATATTATGAATCCTGGGAAAATTCCCCTGATAGACCCGGAGGGATAAGAAGTGGATAGGAAACTCATTGACATTCTATCAAACATTGTTGGAAGCGAGTTTATTTCCACTAGACAGGATGTCCTCCTGGCATATTCACAAACTGCATCAATGGCATCAGACCCAGTACTCCCAGGAG
>JAOUFI010000045.1 GCA_029858305.1 Candidatus Thorarchaeota archaeon | reverse complement strand
CGTAGCATTCGAACTCGTGATGCGATTTCTTCGTTGTTAGTTGTAACTATCCCTCCCTCTCCTGTAGTGATATGTTTCACAGGATGAAAGCTGAAAACAGCAATATCTGAATAATCACAATCTCCTATTGAAGTACCCCTATACTTGGCACCCAATGCATGGCATGCATCCTCGATAACGAAAAGTTCATTCTCTTTTGCTATCTTGGATATCTCCGCCAATTCTGCAGGCAATCCCATGTAATGGACAGGAATGATGCCTGCAGTGTTTTCAGTTATCTTAGTTTCAATCTCACTAGGTTGAATGAGTCCTCTATTGGTGATATCTGCAAATACTGGTGTTCCGGAGTTATATAAAATACAGTTCGAGGTCGCTGCGAACGACATTGGAGTGGTAATCACTTCTGTTCCAGAATGGACGTCCAAGGCTTTTGCTGCTAGATGAAGTGCTGCTGTACCATTAGCTACAGCTATGGCATATTTCGCACCCACAAACCGTGCAAATGCATCTTCAAATGCTGCAATAGTAGGACCCGTCGTCAGGTAATCTGATTTAAGGACCTCAAGCACTTTTTCTTTATCCTCTTCAGTTATCCACTGTTTTCCATAAGGTATCTTCATTCTTGCCACACTACAATAAATTGAACTTATTTAGGTACTTCTCAATTTCCTGTCTTGAGATGAGATGATTTCGAGATGAGTATTCACTCATCTTACTATTGTCCATCTTCTCTCCTTTTAATTTGTAAATAGGCGTTTTTGTCCCATCTTGATATCTCTCAATTAGTGAGGTTATTGCAAAGGTATTATCAATCTTGTAGGTCAGAGGAATTTCAAATTCATTTATCAGAACTTCGTGAATCTTTTCACCAGGTCTTATACCAATGTTAACAATTTCATTATCTGCACCCAAAGATGTTTTCATGACTTCAATTAAATCCACAATTTTCATTGATGGTATAAATGGTACCATTACTTCTCCGCCCACACTATACACTAAATCTTTTAGAACTAAATCCACTGCTTCATCTGCTGAAATTATAAACCGGGTCATCTCTGGATGAGTTAGTGGGATAGATACCCCAGCTTCTATTTTGTTTTTAAAGAAAGGAATAATAGATCCGGTACTAGCGAGAACATTCCCATATCGAACAGAACTAAGAATTGATTTTGATTTTCCTTTACTATAATTCATCTCTGTGAATATTCTCTCTCCAAGTAATTTGCACGCGCCGTACGAATTTAGTGGAGAACATGCCTTGTCTGTTGAAACAAATAGGGACTTGCCCACATTATTTCTTAGTGCTGCATTTGCTACATTAAGTGTCCCTAAAATGTTTGTTTTGATTGATTCGGCAACGTTGTATTCTATCATATCGATTCTTTTTAGAGCTGCTGCATGAATTACTACATCTACGTCTTCCATAGCCTTTGATATTCTGTCATAATCTCTTACATCACCAACAAGATTACGAATGCAATCGAAGTGTGGATGCGATTCAAACTGATTATTGAATCGGAAATGTTTTACTTCATCTCTACTAAAAATTCGAAGTGATTGCGGTTCGAACTCAAGGAATCTAGAGGTGAGTGTTCTCCCCAAGAATCCTGTTCCTCCTGTAATGAGAACAACTTTGCCTTGTATGCAATCCCAAATTTCATTTTCAAACTTATTCAAAAGAAATCCACTCTCAGATAATAGTTTACCAAGCTCATGTGACAAATCAACACTCGTAATTTGAATCTTATTGTACTATTCTTTTGTCCGATTCAGTATAGTGCTTTTGCTTAACAGACTGGTTGATTAAGTGTACATCCGGGTTGCGATCGAGGAAGCTGATTATTTCTTTATATTCAATGTCAACCAATTTACCTTTGAAAAAATCATATATTCGCATGATTACTTCTAAATCCTTCTTTGTATCTACACATAAACGATATCTTGGTCTAGAAACATCCGGAGAGGGATCCAGGTATTCTATTGAGAATCTATCTCTGTGTGTATACAGATAAGGCATAACATGTTCACGTTCATACTGTTTAGAAGCATTCTCCACAGCTTCGGTCAAGGCTTTAAAACTCGCAACCTCAACATCAAAACCTCTGGGATATGCTCGCTCCTTTTCTTCTCCTATTGAGATAGTCAAATAATCGACGTTCTTAACAGCAAAATTCTCAATCGCATAATCAATCAGACTCGGCGATATAAGAGGACAGTCTCCAGTGATTCTGACAACGGCAAGGGGCTCATATTCTCTCGCAGCTTCATAGAATCTCGATAGAACATCATTTTCTGAACCACGAAAAACTGGAAAACCTAAAGACTCAACATGTGTGGCTAAGATATCGTCGTTCGGATTTGAAGAAGTGGCTAGAATAACTTTCTCAATTTTGGAAGATTTACTAACTCGTCTTAATACTAGTTCGATAAGCGACCATTCTCCGATTTTTTCAAGGGGTTTTCCTGGAAATCTTGATGATCTCATTCTTGCTTGAATTACTGCAACAATTTTAGACTTCATACAAATTCCATCATGTAGATCTTGCTACCGTTCAAGTTGCAACACCCATTTAAATATACCAATATCCATTAAGGGGAAAGCACAGAATGCGATGTGCGGTGGAGATGATTTCCTCAAGAGGTATAACAATGAAAAAGATTCGGATTGGTAATCGTCTGATAGGTGAAAGCAATCCTGTATTTATTGTCGCTGAACTCTCTGCCAACCATCTACAAAACTATGATCTTGCAATCAAAACTATTGAAGCTGCTCACAAGGCAGGAGCTGATGCAGTCAAGCTTCAAACCTACACGCCAGATACAATCACTCTCAATTGTGATAATGAGTATTTTCAAATAAAGCAAGGCACTATCTGGGATGGAAAGACTCTCTATGAGCTTTATGAAGAAGCATACACTCCATGGGATTGGCAGCCAAAGCTCAAGCAATATGCAGAAAAATTAGGTTTAGAATGTTTCTCGTCACCTTTTGATTTGACTGCTGTCAATTTCTTAGAGAATATGCAAGTGTCTGCTTACAAAATTGCTTCTTTTGAAATCACAGACATTCCATTGATAGAATACGTAGCATCAAAAAAGAAGCCCGTCATCATCTCAACTGGCATTGCATATTTAGAGGATATTGAAGAAGCTGTGAAGGCATGCAGAAATAAAGGCAATGATGATATCATCCTCTTGAAATGCACATCCGCATATCCTACTCCAATGAATGAGGTCAACCTCCGAACAATGCCTGATCTTGCTAAAAAATTCAATACCTTAGTGGGTCTTTCTGACCACACATCAGGTATCACTCTCCCCATCGCTGCAGCTTCGCTTGGAGCTTGTCTAATTGAGAAGCATATCATTTTTGATAGGTCGCTAGGAGGACCCGACTCATCATTCTCTTTGGAACCGCATGAATTTGAAATGATGGTTAAGTCAGTAAGAGAAGTTGAAGAAGCGTTGGGAACCGTTGATTACACTCTGAGCGAAAAGATAAAACGGAACAGAGAATTTTCAAGATCATTATTTTCAATTTGTGATATTGAAGAAGGAGCGGTATTCACTCATGAAAATGTAAGGTCAATCCGCCCTGCATTTGGCTTGGCACCAAAATATCTTAATGATATTCTAGGAAGAAAAGCAAAACACCATATCACGAAAGGAACCCCTCTTTCGTGGGAATTAATTGACTAATTGGTGCATTTCATCCAATAATCCTCTAAGAAATGAGATGATGTTTTCAGTGGCATGATCTTTGAACACAAGATTGATGTTGAATGAAGACATATTGCTGTCTCGATTGATATCTCGCGAGAACTCCTCTGGAGAAGACACTTTCTTTACTATTCCTTTTTCGATTATAGGATTCATAAGTTCAACGCATGATGCATCAAGAACATATGTTCTCAATCCAAAGGCGAGGCCTTCAAAGAGAGCTGTGGAACATACTCCCACTTGTATTTCCGATTCTGCAAATAACTCGTGAAGTGTTATCTTTGACGGATCTACTACTTCGATCGAACTAGAAACGAGCCAAGGGTATTTTTCTCTCCAATCCATTTGCTCCTGTGGATGCAGCTTGTATACAATTTTGTACTCGCGACTAATGGTTTCACTTACAGCGACCGCAAACTCCGAAAGTTTCACTCCAATATTCCCTTGAGATATGAATAGGATTTGCCGCTTCTTTTCTATACCCGAGAGCGAATTTCTCTTACTTTCAAGATATGGAAATCCTACACTGACAGATCTCTCTTCAGGAATTGGAAATACAACGCTAGATTTCCAATAATCTCCCCATAAAAGGATGTAATCTGCGAATTGATCTTTCCTTCGCGAGTGTCCTTCGTAGGAGTATGCTGCATGATATTGATATATTACTCCATGTTGCAGCTCCACTGTTTTTATTCCCAATAACCTGCATGCCTCAATCATATCTTCCCAATAATATCCTTGAGCAAGAACCACTATTTTCGGTTTAATCCTTTTTAGTAAACTAATATATTGTGGTAGTCTTACTTTTCGTTCTTCCAACAGTCTGCGTGTGATAGATTCAATTTTCAGTTTTGTTTGGAATCTGTTATTCAACTCATCAGCAATATTTCCAAGTAATTGAATTTCACGCGAATCGAGTGTAATCTTGGTTATTCCCAAAGTTCTCTTAAGATAGGCTATTGTTTCAAAGAAGTCAAAATATCGAAGGTTTGGAGTCTTCTCAGGTCCATAATGTTGATTATTGAAATGAGTTTCAAAAGCAATTGGTGTCACTTCGAATTCTTGGGTTATTGGATCCGTGTATATATCCCACCACATGCCATCATTTTCAAGTACTCGCCGAGCACTGCATACAAACATAATGTCTGATTTAGGTGCAAATCGAGGATTTCTCCTAAAAGAAAATATTGCCTTGAGTAGTCTTATTAATCGAGAAAATCTGTTTTTTCTTTGATGAGTAAACGATTTATCAAGCATCCTCGTTTCGATTGCTGAATAAATCTGAAACCTGATACGTTCCCAGACTTTTACGCCCTGTATTGTAATATCGAAAAGATTGAGCTCATCCTCCAATCTCTGAAACTCAATGAAATCCTGAACCCACGACACTCTCTATAACCTCTCTAAATTGTCTACTTTGGTTCACTTGAAACTTGCATCTTGAAATCTTGAAAAAGGATTCGGCCAAATCCCTCCTATGGATTCAAAAGCATTATTATAACTACGACATTTCTTCTGATTATGCACGTAGATGAATCACCAATTCTTGGTAGTGCATATGAGTTGGTTTTGTTGTAGCTACGCATTATTAGTTTAAGATATATTCATCGTGCTGATATCCATCTTTCAAGCAATACCTGAATGAGCAAGAAGAAAAAGATTGATTCCATAAATCACAGGCAATCAAAACTGCCTTTTCAGGAAATCTTGATATGGGAAACAGAACTATTTCATTTGATTTGGAGGATACAATGTGGATATTAGACGAACATTGGTTTCTCAGGTGGTTCTACCTATCGCGGATATAATTCGAGGAACCTCCTTCGTAGAAAAGACAAAATTTCTTTGCGACAGTCAGTGGTGGAATCAGGAAGAGATTCGTGATTTTCAGGAGGAAAAACTCCGGCGACTTGTATCTCACGCTTATGATCATGTGCCATATTATCGACGAATATTCAAGGAGAGAAATTTACATCCTTCTGATATCAAGAATGTAGAAGATCTAACCAAACTACCAGTACTTAGAAAGCCACAGGTACGAAAATTCAAACACGAGCTATTAGCTTCCAATTACACTCCCAGAATGCGAAGATCGGATAGAACTGGCGGCTCGACAGGAGAACCTCTACAATTCTATAATGATGCAAACACGCTTAGTTGGGCTTGGGGCGCGATGAACCGATACTACCTATGGACTGGTATGAAACTTGGAGAAGGTCGATTTGAAATCGGCGGGGGGTCACTAGGTGGTTTCCTGAAAAAAGGAACAGTAAAAGATATTCTATCCAATACACTAAAACGAATCCAGAAAATTCAGTTCTATCCAATATTTGATTTGGATTTGAATATGGCAAAACAGATTTCTGATAACGCGAGAAAACTAGGAATTCGCATATTCAGAGGTTATCCCTCTGGACTATATGTCCTGGCAAAATATGCATTATCTGAAGGGCTTGATTTTACGGGTGTGAAAATCATTCAATCAACTTCAGAATTGCTCTATGCTGATCTAAGAACAACAATAGAATCGGGTCTTTCTGCTGATGTATTTGATCAATATGGAGCTGCTGAGATATTATCGATTGCTGCGCAGTGTGAGCGAAAAAAGGCATATCATGTGTTTGATGAACATGTTATCGTCGAAAATGAAAAGATGTTAGACAGTAAAAATGGTCGAGTTCCTGCAATACTTACAGATCTTGACAATTTTGCAATGCCATTTATTCGATACGAAATTGGGGATGTTCTTAATTTCAACAATTCGAGTTGCAAATGTGGTAGAGGTCTTTCTACGATTGGCAAAGTAGAAGGTCGTACACATGACTTTCTTTCTACGACAGACGGACGACCAATTGCAGGTGAGTTCATACCTCACCTTTTCCAGAAAGTGCAAGGATTTGATAGATACTTTGTTCACCAGGTATCCGAATCTGAAATTAAAGTAGAAGTTGTGAAGAATGTTCAATATTCGGAATCTGAGGTCTTTGAATTAATCAAGATGATGAAGAGAACACTCGGATCTGATATGAAAATAGACTTTGTACCCGTTGAAAAAATTGACCCCAGCTCAACCGGTAAACTTTCTTTCATTAAATCCGATGTGTCACCATTGTTTGATTGAATAAGGAAAAAGGGATGGATGTTTACCGATTTGATATCTTACTTCTAATTATTGAAACAGCTCGATGAACAAATTCCTCGTCAATAGCTGATTCCCTCTGCTTATCAATGCCAATACGAGTCATTAAAGCTTCATCTTGACTTCGCACAGCTCCAATCAAACGTTGAATCATTCGTTTGACGCTAAAGTGTTCTTCTACTTCGGGGTCGTTGCATCGCCAATTCTTGTCTCGAATGAGTGAATGAATATATCCGCGCAAGAAATGTTGTGGATGAGTTCTTCTAACAAACAGTATTGCTGAATAAGCAAGGGCTGATGAAAGATTCCATCCAAGATATTTCACTCTCTTACCATAGTCATAGAATCCTGAAGGAGCATACATATGCGTTGGTCTTGTTACATTGATTACTAAATCTAAAATAATTAGTAGTTTGTAGCCCATGTTTGTAGCTATCAAATTCCAAAGCGAATCTGGATCGAGATCCCAATATCTGCCTGATGTTGCCTTAACTACATCCCAGCAAACAATCTTGCCTGTTCCCATAGGCGTAGAACCACCCGGTTCATTGCGGATGCGAGCACCGAGTGCTCCAAATATGGGCAGTTTATGCATGATTTTTGTACTAAGTTCGATGTACGTTGGAGGGAATCTTGTATCTGCGCCAATCAATATGAGAAAGTCAAATTTATTCTGTTGAACCCACTCATTGTTCAGGATATCCACTTTCGTAAATGCCCTACCTTTCAGATTTGCATTAGGTTTTGACTTTGGAGGCATTCGATAGAGCAAATGTGGTATGTTGAATTTCTCTAGATTTTCAATGAAGACTTCAGTTGAGTTATCAGAACTACCATCATCGATGATCAGCCACAAATCCGGCACATGGGTTTGGGACGAGAGATTCTTTACGAGTCCTGGTATGTTTTCTACCTCGTTATAATATTCGGTTATTGCAAGAATCTTCAGCACGGGGGGCACACACGTAGATGATTGGTTATTGAAGCCGCAGATGCTCCACTCTTATAATCTTAATGTCCTTTTTACGATTTGAGTAAGCTTTCTTTTGTGTAATGTTCCATAGTATTCCAGAATGTCTTTATCATCACAACGCCAAGTTCCCCTTGACACTTCCGACCAATGTCCTCTAAGATACTGCGCATCATGCTTTGATATACCTTTTATTATGACATAAACAAGTGATGTCCCTGTATAATACGCTAGTCTCCCAGCCCTGAATCTCCCCTTCCAAGTATGGAGGTGAGTAGGAGGCGACACCACTTTCATATCCTTTCGTATTATAATCTTATATCCCATCCTGAGTGCTTTCACGTTTATGAAGGAGTCAGCAGAAATATCCCAATATTTCTGAATTCCCTTGATGATACTAGCTCGAAATACCTTACCAGTGAACATAGGGAAAGTACGTTTTGGTTCGCCTGTAACTTCTCCAGCAACAACACCGATATCTGGATGTGCTTCAAGGAATGAAATCATATTTTCAAAATAATCCGTGGGAAATCGGGTATCTACGTCTACAGTTGCTACATATGGAATATTTTGCAGGAGCCTTAACAAAAGAGGTTGGGTCTTGTTCCAAGCTCTTCCAAGAGTATCTAAGTTACCCTTTGCTTTTGGAGGCATTGATACTATCTCAAATTTGATACCTAGTTTTGTTGCTGTTTCAGCAGCAATGTCTGCACTTTCATCATTAGATCCATCGTTGATGAAGACGAATATTTTTGGTCTTAAAGTCTGCTTGGAGATATTCTCGATGATTGATGGTAGACGTTGTCGTTCATTATAGAACTTGGTTATTAGAATGTAGTCTACCATCAACTTAGCACTTCCTCGATTAATCTCTAAACAATATTATCTGCTTCATATGTATCTATTATATCAGTCCTGCTTTCTGTGCGAACTTTCTATAGCCCTTCATTAATAGTTTGACGATGTTCAATCGTAGGTTGAACCTGATCCACTCGAGGTCTGTTGGTTCTTTGAAAAACTTGCCAAACTGCTCTGCATACTTGTCTTCGGAGTCAAATGTGACAAGTGTGGTCACTGCTGCTGGTGAAAACATCAATTCAACATCAGGATTATCAGCTCGTTGAGGATTTGCAATGATTTCTCTCTTTCCAGTGACTTCAATATGGAATCGACTATCTTCTATTTCATATTCTATTATTGCACCTTTCTTTAATCCATCAAAGATCATCGGATGATTTGCAAGGTATTCCATGAATTTCAGCTTCAACGGTTCTTCTTTTACTCTCTTCATACTCTTGCTGATTTTTGTATCGAGAAGGAATGTTGGTAGATCAAGAACCTTGATGTCACTTCCAATATGCCTGGCTCCATCTTTAAGTCCTCGAAAGCAAAATGGGCATGCTGTGAGCAAGAATTCAGCTCCAGTTTCTTCTGCTTCTCTTATTCTATTTCCTGCCACTTCATTTGCTAGGTCTCCATAAGTTCCTTTCAATCCACCGCCGGAACCGCAACAGTGAGCATATCTTTTGTTTGTAGTCATCTCAACTAGCTCTACATTTCCTATAGACTCTATCACACGTCGTGGTGCCTCATAGACCTCGGAATGCCTGCCAAGATGACATGGATCGTGGTATGTAACACGTAATCTATCTTCCAATTCAAAAGAAGCAACACCTTTTGAAATCAATTCATCAAGAAATTCTGTGATGTGTAATACCTGAAAGTCGTACTTGTATCCAGCTTCGATGACATCAATCTTCCATGTTCGATAACAACCTGCGCATGCTGTGACAACCATCTTCGCGCCTGTACGTTTGATGGACTCAATATTGTGTTTAGTAAGGTCACCAAATATCTTCTCACGACCCAATCTCAATAGAATAGATCCGCAGCATCGTTCATCAGGCAGGACTGTGTAGTTGATTCCGATTTTACTTAACAATTCGACTGTTGTAACAGCAATCTCCTTCTCACGGTAAGAACTCGTACAACCGGTGAAATAGACGACCTCTGCTTTCTCTGGGAATTCACGGTCTCCGAAAACCTTCAATCTGAAATCCTTAGTTTCCTTGTATGGATTGAACTCGTTAATGATTGAATTCTCTATTTCTTCATGCTTTTGAACTGAGAATCCATTAGCAACGAGATCTTTCCTGAGAGCTTCCATCATATCAGGAATTCTTATACCGTCAGCTGTTGCCATACATGTTTCTTGGCAATTCTTGCATATATTGCACGCATAGGCTAGGTCAACAATGTCCTGATTAATCTCAAGATTACCATCTAGTATATCGTTGATTACCATTATGCGTCCTTTGGCAGAATATGTTTCAAATCCTAGAACATTCTTCACGCCACATGGATGATTTACTCCACGGTCTGATGCTACAATCTTGTCTGCAAGGGAGCAGTCACCGCACCTTCCACAGAGCCATAGTTCGTCTTTAAAAGGTTCTAGATTGGGAAAGTTTACCTTCGCCATTTTAGTAACCTCCCTCAAACACATTAGGTGCCATGATATTGTCTGGATCTATGGCGTTCTTTAGTGTTCTATAGAGTTGTATGAAGTTCTCTTCTACTTTCTCTAAAGTACGATTCTCCCAAAGTAGTCCATTCCAATAGGGGCACCCTCCAGTTTCTATAGCTGCGTCAAGCATCTCATTCCATGCTTTCTCAGCCAACTCCATCTTATCTCGAGTTGGCGCAAATATTGTCACCCAAGCTGCAGTATACGCTCTATCTACAGCAAGAGCATCTGCAATCCATTTTATCCCGTTCTTCTCAAGATTATACTTCTTGAAAATTGTGCGCATGCGTTTCATAAGTTCTGGAAGACGTACTATTGGTCTTAGGTGACAAGTATTCAACCAAAAACCATTGTTGTACATAGGTTGTACTTCATTGAACTTCTCTGCCCAATGTATTTGAGCTGCGAAGTTCCCAAGGTCTTTGCCTTTCAATTCCTGTCCGATCTCTCGTATTATCTGCACCTTTCTCTCAGCAAGCTGTTGGTCTGTTTCCATAATCACACTATGAATTGTCGCGTTTATTCCAGGATGGCTATCTAATAAGCCCGGGAAGTAAGTGTCTGCAGACTCTCTGGCTAGAAGACAATTCAGCTCTTCCGTCAATCCTCTCTTTTGAATCTCCAGAAAAGCAATAGCTGCATCTTCAAGGTTAGTAAATCCCAAGTCAATATAAGAAGAAAATGGGGCATTTGGATAAATCTTGAGTGTTAACTTTGTTTTTACACCTAGTGTCCCATGATCTCCCAGAAAGATACCAGTAAGATCAGCAAAGGATGAATATCTAGTAAACACCTGTGCATCCTTATTCCATGCAGATCCTGTCCTTACTATTTCTCCGCTTGGTAGTACAACCTCTAATGACACTACTCCTTCAGGAGCTGGTCCAAATTTCGATGCTGCGTATCCCATACTGTTGATGCTTACAGACCCCGCAATAGTAGCCGCATTTCCACCATAGGGCCCACGAAAGCCAAGTTTGTATCCATGGTTATCAAGGATATGGATGAGCTCTGCCCATCTCATTCCAGATTCAACAGTGACAGTCATTACATCTTCGTCTAGTTTGACAAGTTTCTTCATGTTAACCATATCGAGCATCACAGCATTCGGAACTCTTGGCAAACAGGCTCCACAGATACCATTTCTTCCTCCTGAGGGCATAATTGGAGATTTAGTTTTCGCACAGAGTTTTACAATCTTCTGGACTTCCTCAACACTGTTCGGCATTACTACAATCCCTGGTCTTTCTGCTTCAAGATGACACGCATCTTTAGAATAAGCTGAGATTATAACTGGATTATCGTTCACTCGTTCTTGTCCAACAATGGCCACCAGCTCATCATAGAGTTGGTGACTTGCAGCGGCTTTAACGACAGTCATGATTGAACCTCATTTTGACCTGAGTATCTCCTCTATAAGTAATCAGCGGAAGTTGCTGTTCTATGACTATTGCTATCACGAAGAAGTAATTTCTTTTAATATCTCAGAAAGGTTAAGCTGCTTTGGTTTGAACTGTCTAAATTCTATTGTCTGCGCCTTTTCAATCGAAGACAATAGTTGAGTGATATCTTTGCACCAGATCAAGTGTTTGCCCTTCTCCATCTTTGTCACGAGTTCCCACTCATGACCTCCAATGATATCGGGATTCTGGATAACTATTAACTTACGACCCTTTGTTGTATTTTCCATGATTGTTCCAGCACCGCAGTTGCTGATTACGATCTCCGCATTATTATAATACTCATCCAGACTTGGTGAAAATCGAAAGTGTTCGATGTTTTTTGGAGCATATTTCCCTGCTCCCCGTTGTACGATAACCTTATCCTTGATTTTTCCGTCACCTACTAATCTGTCCATCATTTCTACAAGTTCATCATGTGGGAGTGAAGTGCCCACGGTGACAAAGATCAAAACACCATCCCCCTGTATTCAACTCCCTTATACCTTTCTGCAAGTTCTGGCCAGCTACTCAACCACAAGTCGACTTTTCCAATGAGAAGTTTCCCTGCAATTGATGGTCTATAAACTCGACTAGGACTTTCAATGTAAATTGTCTTGATTCTAAGAAATTTCGCAATCAGGAATGGTGGGATAGTGAGTCCTGAGCCTGTGCTTATCACTGCCTTTGGCCTAACGACAAGTAGAATCAGAAGACTATGAAGGAACAGAATGAGGGTTCTGAGAACAGTCATAAGCACGTTGTCCTTTGCCCTAAATCGTGGTGAGAGGACACTGAAGTAGTTCCTCTGCACTTTTTTCTTTGTCACTTCAGACTCCCATGGAACAATAAAGCTCTTCTCAGCCCTGATTTGATTACTAAGGATAAGACCTCTTGCAGTATGCCCGCCGGAGCCAAGAACGAATAGGACTCTCATTAATTCATCCTCATATACAACTGCTTCCTTTCTGAATTCTTCGAGCAAGCAACACCAATATCATCCTTTTGCTTCATCGATGAGGTACTTCTCAAAATTAAACAGATTCTGTTTGGCGCCAATGGAATACGCTTACTTCGATATGGCCAAGTAGAATCACTTTTTCTTCATATCCACAATAGTATGTAGATATTCCCCCTGTATTACGTAGCTATTCTCTGGATTTGATGTATAGTTTATATGAGAATATGTATTATCTCCAATGGAAGTAGAGGTCCGTTATCTTACGACCTTCAACCATGTGAGATGAGGCAATTTGAGCGCAAAAACACCAAAACCACCATCCAGGATTAACCCCCTCGGGTTGTGGCAATCTGTTCGGCTCTTCAGCTTAAATGATGAAGCAGCCAAAAAACTCACTGGAGCTCAGTTAGCTACTATCTTCAGCGGGATGGCTCCTTTCGATGCAAAAAAGGATCCCAAGGCTGGTTTTACTAATATAGACTCCCGTGGAAAAACTGTTATCGCTGATTTTACAGCAGCCTTCAATGTCGTTGCTCATGCATTCGACGAAGCTGGTGAGCGAACTGACAATAAGTATACGACTATAGAAAGAGGAAACATCACTGTCCGACTAGATGATAAAATCGCGGAGATTAGAGGTTCCGGTCGGTTAGCAATGAGATTTCGCAGGGTTCTAATTGATCTGACTGATATTGTGGCTGAGCCTCTGTTTATTGATAAGGACGCCAGAAGAGCAATCTATGATAAATTGATAAAACCCACAGAAGCTCCACCAAAGCCTCTGGAAATCAATGTGAGTCATATTGCTTACATTGATGTTGAGAAGAAAGAATTGAAGCAAGCAGAGTTTCGTGGCGACAAGCTTCAGCACAAAGCTGAGGTGGGTCACTATGGAAGAATGTATGGCGGAACCCTCTCAAGGTTTTCTGGAATCTTCATCTATCCTAGCAACACCCCGTACAAGACCACAGTGAACTATGATAACTCTTCAATTATGGTTTTCAAGACATCAGACGGAATTCTTGAGAAAGATTTCCGATGGATAATTAAAATGCTCCTCGACAACGCCTCATAGTAGATGATTTGGGGTAGGCAAATCGAGCCTCCCCTCTCATCTCTGTGCAGGCTACATCCAGTCTTTAGTGTCTCTTTTAATAGCCACAATCGTGCGAGTGCTCTCTATGTACCACCTAGTCTTGTCTCTAAAAATTGGCCAGAACTCAAAAAAGCTCTGCGGGTCTTCAGACTCAATCAATAAGAATCCGTTCCACTCTGAGCCCCATGCATATTTGTAATCTCCAATAATAGGCAACTGCTCTGGCCAACTCCCTTTTGCAAACTCGCTCCAGAATTCCTTTGCTTTTCCAGCCTCCTCGGGAGTCATGAGATGGAACCGGTAGAAGACAATGAATGCGTATGTCATTCTTCTCTCTCCATGTGCTGACTTGTGTTTGTACATTAAAAACATTGGGACTTTGATGGTTGCAAGGCATTCACTTATGAGAACTGTAAACAGCGATTATTGATAAGACATTTTTTAAAAATGAGTAATGATATCATAAAAGATGTCGGTGGATTAAAAAGTCCCACTTCAGACTTGAACAATGAGGGATATGCCTACAGGTTCCGATGACATAGTACGACGGGATTATCAACATGGCAAGGTTGCTTACGCATTTCAGTGGAATACATCCAATCATATACGCTTGGGTAATCAGACAGGCGATTTAGCCTCCCTCTGGGCTCATCTCAAGACGATTCAGTCAGGCAAGATACCTGAGGCTCTCTTCTCGGACCCTATGTTCACAAGAGCATCAAGACTTCGCCTAGTGAGTATGCCCCAGTCCAAGAAAGTTGGACTCAGAAAACAACTCGAAAGAATTGGCTCAATTACCTGCAGAGTTGACGATGAACTTGTAACTAAATTGCGTGAATATCACCGTTCTCGTAGCGATTTGAGTTTCTCAGCAGATCATGGAATACTGCAGGATTTCCTTATTCACGATCCCAACACAATTGCAATCGAGGTACCAGTTTGGTCAGAACGCTATGGCATCACTGGTCATATTGACCTGATACGATACATTGATGGTGCAATCCAAATCAGCGATTACAAACCTGGCTCCTTGGAATCTACCAAGCGAAGATTCTTAGATTCACTCCCTCAGGTTTCAGCCTACGGTGAGATGATTGCACACCATCTCGCTGGCACTCTCAGAGCTGCTTTAGAAGCTCCACTCCTACCTAAGATTCGCTGTTCTATATTCTCTTCACATTCTAGCTGGCACTTTGGTGCCGAGCTATTTGTTCAACTCCAAGCAATGGGTTATCTTCAGGATGTCTAGTCTTTGCCATTGGTTGCAATTGACATCTTAACACTTTCTTCAACAGTAGGAGGTTGTGTGGCAATTCCACTCCACTTTAGATTAATCATTGAACGCTCCGAAACCTGTCCCTCCCTAATTCTTGAGAAGTAGTTCTCTGTTAACATGCCAAAGTTACCTAACGCAGGATCAACTGGAATCCAACCTTTTTGCTCCAGAAAGATCTCGCACCATGCATGAGCTTCTGGTTCAGAATCCCTTCGAAAGACATGACCAACAATCCTTCTCGCAGGTATTCTTACTGCACGAAGAAGTGCAACATAGAGGTCTGCATGTTCATCACAATCACCCTCTCTTTCCCGTGCTGCTCGAGCAGCTCCTCTTCTGTGGTCAAGGTGAGTTTTCAGCTTAACACTTTCTCTGACCATGTCAAAGGTCAACCGCGCATATGATTCATCATCACCCGTTCTCTCTGCAGCCTCGCGTGACATCTCTTGGATAATATCATCTGTGATCTCCCAGTACTTTTGCATACTACAGTAGCTACCTCGATTTCTTGCCATCAACTCATGTGGTGTGTCTCTTGGTTCCATGAGCCAATCACGTGTGATTGTATCAATCCTAAGAATTACAGTGGGGGAGAAACTCTCTCCTGGGGTTAACTCGGGAACTTTCACAACTGCGACCATATTCTTCTCAGCTCTTTCTGTTACACGTGCAGGAGGGAAAACGTCAATCATCTCAACGAATTGATTGTCCATGTCTGTGAAGAGATGCCAAGTCATCACTCCTTTTCTAAGCCTAGCCATGCCTTGGTTGTGTACAGTAGCTTCCATCTCTATCTTTAGTCGCATATCATTGCCTTCTAGGTCCCAAACATTGGTTGGTCCATTCCGCGAATAGATTTATGTATTGTCGGGCTCATCTTGCACCTGTCCTTCCTAATATTCATAGTGAGGTATTCGCATGGCAAAGGAACCTGATAAAGAACCATCTGACCGCGCAGATGCCAAGGGAGTCGTAGATGGCCTTCTTTCCGAGCTTGGCGTTGACGATGAAATGCGGCAAGAGCTAATTCAGTCCGGACGCATGTCAAGTGATGTGGTGCGTGTGGAATCAGCTACTCAGGTTCGACATCGTTTGGAGCTAGATGAGAGTATTGAGCGATTGCGTGATAGTCTTTCTCTTCTTGAAAAGAACATCTTGACTGTGGATGGAACCATAGATAGGATTGAGCGTGATCTTGTTCCTGTCGTGCTTTCATTTCTTGTTGGTCTCAAAGGCAATCTTGTCAGCATGAGAGGCGATATCATTTCAAAGAGTAAACGTAAGGCCAAAACTAACCTTCAGAGCATGTATATTGATACTGAGGTGCAACCAATTGTTGATGAAGAGTTTTCGCGGGTCGAAGAATCACTAACCTCTGGAATGTCTACTCCAATTCTTGAGAAGATGCGTGATATTACTGAAGGAATGAAGGAATCAATGAAACTTACTCTAAATGAACTCTCTACGTTGAAGGGAAGTGTTGACGACTTCACACAAAGAGCTACAACAGAGGTTGAATTCCTCTCTACAGAATTAGGTATGAAACCTCGTGTGGAAGTACCAAAGGAAGTAGGAGCCCAGATAAAACAACTTGAGAGTAATATTGAGGAATTGAAGCAAGAACTCAACTTTGAGCGGAAGAAAATCGAAACTCGAAACTCAGAAAACAGTGAGCTTCGAAAGAATTTGGCTGAATTAAAGGTTCGAAGCGATGATCTGGAGGAAACACTCATGGGTCTTCAGGCCGCTCCAAAGGTCGACAGAGAAACGCTTGCGGAACTACGACACACTGTAAAAACCTTGGAAACAACAAAGGAAATGCTTGAACAGAAAGTCACAGAATTTGGAACCTTGAAAGATGCCTCAGAGAAGAAAGCAAAAGACTACCTTGGGCAAATCTCTCAAAAAGAATTAGAAATTGGCGAGCTCAACACAAAGATTCGCCAGCTAGAGGATGACATGAGCAAATCAGGGGCGAGATTAGATGAGATGGAGGAGCTCAGAGCTAGAGTTCGTTCCTATGAATCTGGCGACAAGGTGAGGGAATTGGAGAATACCAAGACCGAGCTAGAACGGGTATCAGCAAGTTTGAGTAGGCTAACAAGCGATTTTGAAGAAACAAAAGCGAAACTGGCTCATACTGAAGAAACCCTCGAAGGCTATCTCAGTCTAATGGATAGCACGGAAAAGACAAAGGCATTCCTAATGGTCGAAGAACACGGTGAGATGTCGATTAAAGAAATAGCTCGATCCCTTGGGGTTGCACCAGCCATCGTCATGAAATGGGCTGAGGAATTCCAAACCCTTGGAATTGCGTGGGTAGTTGATGGAAATACTCTTGTTCACAGAGACCACATTGACGATAGGAAGAAATAGGATTTAGTGTAGCCTTTCTATTCTTTTCATGAACTGGATGAGTTCAATGAGGCTATCGATTTTAAGCGCATTCATGTAGAGATGTTCGATATCAGCTTTAGTATAGCTTTCGCTTTGCAAGTATCGTTTGAAAGCTGGCTTTAGCATGCTCTCTAGATATGTTGAACGGAGGTCTTCAAGCGCACTCAACAAGCCTGTGTCCAACTGATATGTCTCTAGTGCACTTTTCACGTTTGAAAGACATCCTTGGCAATCATTTCCATTTGGCAGGCCTAATCCCTTGTTGCTTAGAGTTTGTCTAGCAAGCTTTACGTATTCATCGGCTGCACGGTTATAATCACTGACTGCTAAGAATTTGGTCTTTGAGCACTTATCTAGGAACGGTTTACTCTGGTCAGATATTGAGCTAAATAGACTGCCAACTCTTTCAATCTCACTTGGTTCAGGCATTTGATGATTCTTGCTTTATTATACTTCTTTTCCTTTA
>JAOUFI010000149.1 GCA_029858305.1 Candidatus Thorarchaeota archaeon | reverse complement strand
AGGTCTACGTGAGGCACTAGAGAGACGATTAACGAACCATATTGAGGAGGACTGACAAGTATGGAAACTGATTTTGTTGACAAAGAAGAATATGACAAAGAGAGAGTCGAGGAAGTAACACCAAAAAACACGAGTGATAATGATATAGCTGATGCTCTTAGACGAACAGACCATATCGTTACAGACTATCCTAATGGGATGACCCTAGGAGTTAAACTTGAATCAGTTCCAGGAACGCGTGGAGTCCATGTCGATATTGTGTTCGTCCTAGACTTACGAAAGGCCGCTTTTGGAAAAGGTGGTCTTGCAATGCGTGCTGCAGTCCTAGAGACTGTTAACAGAGACCTGGAGAAAGTTTTAGGAGATGTTGGACTTGCTGAGTTCCTTCAAGATCATGCGATATTGACTCCTTGGGGTCGCGTACACCTTCCACTGCTGAGGGGTATGGCAAAGGGGTCTCTATCGTTAATGCATGAAACACGAACGGTTTATGTCATCACTGAAAATGCTAAGCCAACTCGTGATCTCAGTTGGCTCACAGAAACAGGGAGAATAGTGACAGCTGATCAGTTTATGCTTATTAGGCAGAGCGATACTCGGTCCAAACTCCCTGATCTGAAGAAGAGTGTCCGAGGAGAAAAATGGCAACTACTTGAGATTGGATTAGCTAGGGGTTGGTATGGAGTTCTTGCACTTGTCTCCCTGGCTATTGCACTTTCAACCTCAGTCTCAATTCTTCTTACAGGATCAGGTTCACCACTCATACCAGCCATTGTCAGTGCTATATCTGGATTGATTGGTGGATGGCTCCTCAGTTGCTCAAGAAATTCTATGTCATCATTTCAGGAAACATTAGCCACGGAGAGAGAGCAACTTCGAGAGATTGGTGATGCCACACGAATAACTCAATCAATTGAAGAGAATGAAGATCGACTCGGGCTAATTGCTGATCTTAACTTCGTAGTGTCTCCACTTATTGCCACTGTTGGCGATGCAATCAGTTGCAATGATGTTAATGCCACTGTAAACATAGCTTGTTCCGTTCTTGATGAGTGCGTTAGGTTAGCTCCTAAGACCACAAGCTCAGTATCTACAATTAAGGGTGATGATGGATTAAGTAAGTTCATTGGGCTATTTGAACACTTGGGGGGCAATATAGAAGAAACTAATCTAGCCTTGGCATATGTAGGACTTACTGGACATGTCATCAAACCACTCACCTTTGCTGAAGCAGTTACATATCTTACAGAGCTAAACAATTCTCTCTATGATATTGGTGCCTTGAAACCCAATATCAAGGAGGCTCTTGATGATAGATTGAACATGATTGCACTCAAGGAAACTATGGAAGAGTTTGACAAGGAATTACAAAGCGATGCAGATGCAACAAGAGTTACTGAGCCCGCTATTTCAGAGGATGAGTATACAGATGAGATCCAGTCCGAAAAACCAGCATCCTTTGAGAGTACAGACACCATCGTAGAGAATGCAGAATTGCATGATCAAATCCTTAATGCCTCTGTCGATGAACCACATTCTGAAGAGTCAGAAATCACTATGGAGCCAGAGATTGCTGCTGAAGATCAAAGTGCAGAAATGGCTATTGTCGGAGCAGACATTGTGGTTGGAAGAATGAAGAAACGAAAGGGAAAATCCAAGGAAGCAGCTCAACTCTCCCTAATTGATGACTTTGAGTATATCCCAGCAAGTAGTGAAGTCAAAGAGGAGCGTGGGTCAGCTGGTGCATAATAGTCCATTATTAGATGCTCTTGGTCTTAAAGGCTTGATACATATTTGGGGAGATGCGGGATCTGGGAAAACTCTCTTTGCTATTTCGTTGGCATGTGACATTTCAAAGTATTCCCATGTCGAGTGGATAAACACCGACGCCAAGAAGAGCTTTGTAACTCATCTAAAAAAGAACATAGTGGAATCTGGTGGGAGGATGGAGAATGTCGCAGTAACTCTGACAGAGAGTCGGTCAGAGCTGCTTACTCTTATAGATGACTTTCCTAGAACACTGGAGGGTACATCTCTCGTTATTATAGATCCCATTACGAGAGTGCTCGATATGGCTCGAGAAGATCCGATTTTATGGGGTCGAGAGATGGTTGAAGAAGTTTTACCAACACTTGCAGGAATTGTATCAAAATCTTCTGTTGACATCATCATCATTAGTGAGAGTAGAATGATGTTGGACTCTAGTAATCGAGCTGTGCATCACAATTCTATTGCGAGATGGATTGATCACGATCTCTACCTAACTCGAAGTATGAATAGCACGCAATCTCAGATTTTCAGAATCTCGGATGATGGTCTAAAGGAGATAGCCGTGATGAACTTGGTTTCTGAGGGTATCCTTGAGATCATACCTCGATTATCCATTTCTGAACAACTACGGGAGGAGAATGAAGTTGTTTGGTAAAGGATTAACAAAGATAATTAGTCTTGCAATCGCAGGTGCTATTGCTCTTGCTGCTGGTGCGCAATTACTTGCATCCGTGGTGTCTGTTGTTCTGGCCTTTCGCTTTGGAAATATCATTCCTCTTGCGATTGTAGTGATTTTGACTGTAGTGATTCTTATCGTTGCAAATCGTTTTCCTGAGGAGTCTAGTGCACGAACTATCATCAAAATACTATCATATGCAGTCACCGGATATCTAGCTGTTACAGTTTTCGTAATAGCACTCCCTTATGGTCTAATAGTGTCGATTATAGCAGCCGGAGCAGTGGGTGTGTTTTCATCAATTATTGGAGAGCAACAAACATTCTGGAAGCATATCCGAGAATCTCTTCAATTCGAAAATCGGTTCAGTGGTCTTCCCATTAGATCTGTTCCAGTGGGTAATGGTACATCATTCAGATTAAATTCGCTCCACACAATCGTAATATTAGAGGAAGGAACAAGAGAAAAACTAGTTCATCTCATGAAAGAACGTCCTCTCCTTCCTATTTCGCTCACTCGTTATGAAGACTGTGACATACTCTTCATCGCTGAAGAGAATGACCCTTCGAGATGCGATCGCATCATGAAATTATTGAAGGAGTCAGATATCGGTATTAAGGATCTTGCGTCGCCGCTTTTGGCAGAAGCTATTCAAATGGTCCCTATTCTAGATTCTAGAAATGGACTAAAGTTTGAGGATTACAGGATTGCTCGTGATGATAAGACAATCAGCAGCTTATTGACTCAAGCACCTTCAAGATTAACTATTATTCCATCAGTGAACGGTTTACTTGTTCTTATTCCTGAGTTTGAAGCACCTGGTTTGAATGTTGACCGTTTAAAGCATGGGTGCGAAGCGGATGTGCTACTAGATCGAAATTATTCACATCTTAAGGAGGCAGAGAAACCGATTGAGAGTACCACTTGAATCCATAGAAGAGGTAACTGATTCATTAATGCGAATCCATCCAAGAATATTGAATGATGCCATTGGGAAAATTTTCATACCACAACAAATCAGTCTTTTTCACGGCAAGCAACGAGCTCCACTTAGCATTCTAGCTCACAGTCTGGCGGTATCGGCTACTCGGATTGAAAACTCAAATTGTGTCTTCCTCGATTCTGGGACAAACTATAGTCCGAATCTGGTTCGTTCACTTTGCGAGTCAAAACATGAATCTGTAGAGCTCCTGCAAAGAATTATCGTAGGACCTGTTCTTAGTCTTGATGATGTCGTAGAGAAATTTGAACAGCTCAAGCATATGGATAACATTCGTTTTATTATTCTGGACAGTCTGACTGGCGTCTTGAACCTGACTGGAGCTCCGGGGAGTCCTGGGCGACAGAGAACACTATTTGGTGCATTAGAAACAATTCGACATGCAATTAACAAATTAAATGCCCATGTTATGATTACCGATCATTCGTCACGTGACTGGTTGTCCGGTGCACCAACGCCTATCGGAGGTAATGTCATATCTCATGCTGTGGATAGCGTTGTGTTTGTAGATAGATTGCATCAGGGAGACAAGCTTGTACGTATTCTAATAGAACGTAGTCCTGTATTTTCTCATCCATCGGGCATCATAGTGAAGATGAGTCCAAGAGGGATTCGAAGTATCAGGTGAACAACATGGGTGTAAAGAACTGGGGGAAAGATGTCATTCCATGGAAATGGACAACTTCCGCAGGAATTATACCCGGAACGGTTGCTATAGATGTGCCAAACTATCTCACTCGGAGAATGGCAGTACTTCAAAGCAAACGGGAGGAAAATGGAAAACTTCCCTTGAGTCACGTTGGCTTATTTCTTAGCCTTGTGAAGATCACGCTAGGTAATCAAATCCTTCCAGTTTTCATTTTTG
>JAOUFI010000148.1 GCA_029858305.1 Candidatus Thorarchaeota archaeon | reverse complement strand
TGCTACTGCTCGTTCAGTCCAAATCGAACTAAAACAATGTCTAAGATGCTGCAGAACATTATCAATCCCTTCAATAAACAATGAAGTATCATATTGCCCTGCGAATGATGCATCGGGCATATCTTCTGCAGTTGCCGAGGATCTGATGGCAACTGGTCCTGAGCCAAGCTTAGTATAGGCAAGCCTCACAGCGTCTACCAGTTCATCTGGTAGCACTGCTTTTTCAATTATTCCTCTCATTGTTGAAGCGGCTCTACTCAAGCTCTCAGCATCTTCATGATTGATATCCTTCAGGTATTGCTTTGCCAAGTCACCAAGACGATTCGTTTCAATGAACTTGGCATAAGCGTTAGTGGTTACAACAAATCCTTTTGGTACCTGAAATCCTGCCTTAGCTAGAATCGTGAGATTTGAGGCTTTTCCTCCTGTTGCCTGTAACTCTGCAGCACTAGCATCAATCAAGTCAACAATAAGCTTAGTAACAGTCACAAGTGCTACCTCCTTTCATATAGGATGATACTTCTAAAGCCGAAACAAACCGCGCTAATAGGATTTCGTATGAAAATACTCTTAGCCATTTCAGTATCGATTATCTGCATGAGTTGTAAGATTCATATACACATGCGGTTCAATAAACCTCGAGGTGTTCTGGTTTGCGAATCTCTCCTGATAAAATGAATAAACTCGATGGAAAAACTTGCTTCATCTGTGGTCGTTATCTTCTAAATTGGTCGACTGGCGATTTGGCATACCTAAAGATCCATACAGGGAGAAAAACCAAAGCCAAACCAGACATGTATCATCTTTTTTCATGCCCAAGTTGTGGGAAGATTGCTCACAAAAGATGCTGGTATGATGTTGGAGAGAGAAAGATTAGAAGAGGTTTCTTTAAGAGACCTGATTGGCAACTTACATGTCCAAGCTGCGGAACTGGGCTTGCAGCCAAGACTTCTAGTCGTATCGATTGGGAGAGAGGATATGAGTTACCTGGCCATCCAGATTCTGAGATTTATGAACTTCGTGCTTCGGATGTATTAGCATGGAAAGCTGGATCTGTGTTTGGAAAAATCGGAAAAGCTATTGATAGTATCTTCCAAGCAGTTGGCTTGGGATCATTAACAAATCCTGAGAAGAGCGCCATTGCTCGCGCTGCACAGAAGGTGGGCAAAACAATCCAAGATGTTGCCGAGAGGGTTTTCAAACTGAAACTCACACCACAAGAGCGTTCTCAGTTGAAAGAGCTAAAATGCCAGAATTGCGGTGCCCCATTGCCGCTGCCTGGTGATTTCGATGATGCCGTGGTCTGTGCACATTGCGGTACAGCTCATCTGTTATAGCCTATCTTGGTTTTGGAACCCGCGCGAGATTCATTAATATGCACGCAACGGTGAACTAATTTCATTATAGCCATTGGAGGATTAGATTCCGAATGCCAATCTACCTCGAGTTTAACGAATCAACATCTCAGTTCTTTGAGACTACACGCAATTCTGCTGATGATGCCATCTTATTGGCCATTGATGGCAGCCAAAAGAAGCTCGTGATGACTGTTCCTTCTGGGAAGAGTATGATTGCCCGCCGTGCAGCTGAGCGTCAAGCTCGCGGAATCACTAAATCAGGATTCCTGTGCAACGATGGGGGCCGGTATGGCCGAGACCATGATCTTGAGGTCCTCGGCGAGGGCGGTCAGCTACCTGACCGACTCCGAGAAAGTCCACGAGAGGTATACTGATTCTTTCGATTTCCAACGACCCCTGATGGGCTCTATACATCTTTCTTCTATCATAAGTGGTGATTGTAACTTTCCTATCTCTTCATATCAATATAGAAGAAAGTTTATATATTAACTATTGTGAATTAGAAACGTGGTTATTATGATTCAATGTTGTAATCTGAAGTATAGCGAGATCAAGAAGAAGGAAGTTGTTGATTCTAATGGTGAAAGAGTCGGTGAGGTCATCGATGGGATCTTCTCCTATCACGATCAAGAACTCGAATTGAAATACCTCATTTTAGGCGGAGGAATGATCGAAGAATTCCTAGAATCAATTCGTGCCCGTCCAGATATCGATCCAGTTTGCAGAATAGCTGACATTGACAGCATATCTGACAAAGTATACCTTAAGATCGATAAGGACTCTCTTTGCAAGACACTCGATAAGTGTACTATCTCGAATACTGATATCAAGTACTCTCAGCTAGGAAAAATGACAGTCGTTGATTCTGATGATATCAAAATAGGTAATGTGATAGATATCTGGTTTGATACAGCTGGTCACTTGTGGCTTGTGCTGGGCGGCGGTTTCTTTGAGGAGCTTCTAGAAAAATTACATGCTGCACCTGATATCGATTTGCTCGTTCCAGTTAATTTTCTCGACTCAATTAATAAAAAAACAATCAAGCTGAATAGGACCCGATTCCAACTTGAATCCACCTGCGAGAGTGAGTATGAAAAACTAAAGCGTGAAATGTCTGATAGAGAAACTCACAAAGATGCAAGATTCGTCCAGATAAAGATGGGAGCAGGCGGAGCAGGTCTAAGTCGAGGATTTGCCTAGTAATAAGCGAGGTAGTTGTTTTCCGAGAAACAATCTCGAATCCAATAGCTACCTCATCATCTTTTCCAGAGGAACACATCTAACGTCCTATAGATACGCTACAGAAGGGACAGGTGATTACTTTGCCTGATCTGAGGTCTTCAACATTTGCTAATGTCAAAGGGCTAGAGCACATTGGACACAGCCAGGCACTTAGTCGTTCCTTTAAATCATCAATTGCTGGCAAAATCATTGCTTGATCTTCGCCTGAAATCCTAATTTTGCAACTAGCTCCTTTTTTACTGCTACGTCCTGAAATGAGTAGTTCTACAGCAACACTCTTTCCTGTATATTTTCCTTTAGCTAATCCAGAAATCTTGGCATGCACTATTCCATTATCAGTTTCAATATTACTACTGACTTCGTAGAAGTTGGCATCTTCCACGATTCGTAGAGCCTTTTCATGCATCTCCTCCGGTGTCCAATCCGTGACCTTCACTGCTACTTCACCACACTCTAGTTTCTTAAGTTTTAATTCGAATTCTTTTGGTTCAATTTGATCAGGAAGTAGCAAATCACATACAGAGCGAATAACGAACGGTTTTGTTGTTAAAGTGTGAGGCTGCCCTTTCATGTCTACAAATGATACCCCCCCACAAATCTCTCCTTTCACACAGTCCTGAGTAGGAAGAAAATCAAAAGAGGGACTTCTGAAACCGTTGGGTTCTATCTTTGAGTAATATGCATCATCATCTTTGCTCACAAGTCTGAGAGCTTCTGAAGGATATGAGATGAGGAATATTCTGACATCAGTTATTGTATAGGGTGATTCATTGAATACTTTAACTTTGAAACGCATCCTATTCCCAATGAACTCTCCTCCACGCATGGCTCTTACAGCCTGAGTTTGAGTTTTAGGGGATGTCTGAATAGCTTCAAGTGATCGAGCAACGCCAGGTATTGGTTTCTTTTGATGGATCACACCTTGTCGAGCATAACCTCTCCAATATTCTACAGGTGTCGCGGTCATTTCTATTTCCTTTCTCACATATGGAAGTAGCTCCATCTCTTCAGAAGTTCTCTTAGGTACCTCCTCGCCTACATTGAATAAGAAGCCAATGCAAACTAAAATAATGATAATTATGATAACAACAGATATTTCAGAACTCAAATCTGCTAGATTTTGCAGCATTACAGATTCCTATCCTTTCCCTCAACTAAGCTATATTCTAACCGGGATGAATATAGGTCTTTTCAGAGAAATTAATCTGTCAGAATATCAATATTACAAGAATGACTCCAAGAATCGTCATCAGGGTCCCAAGAGTGACACGTTTGTTGATATCTTCGCGTAGAAAGATTGCTGAGAGTGGTACGGTGAAAATTGGTGCTGATGCAATTATAACAGCCGTAATTGTTGCTCCTACAAATTTCACAGCATAGCTATAGGCAATCAAACTCAAGCCTATTCCCACTAGACCCGTAAGAGACGCAAAAACTAGAACACGTCTGCCTGGTAGTGATCTCCCTTTTCTCATTGAAACCAAAAAAAATGGAACAAGGATAATTGAAGCAAATAACATTCTAAAGAAATTAGCCTCGGCAGCTCCCACATTAATGAGACCAAATTGGAAAATCGCATCGCTCAGTGCCCATGATATGAGTGTGAGGAATGCAAGTACAAGGCCAATTCTTCTATCCCGCTCACTCCATCTCGCTAAGTTATCAAGACTCTCTCTTTGCGAGGCTCTAGCTACCAGACACACGCCAATAACGACTATGATTGAACCC
>JAOUFI010000044.1 GCA_029858305.1 Candidatus Thorarchaeota archaeon | reverse complement strand
AAAGAGCTGCTCAAACTCTTAATCCCGAATATAGATATGGATTGGGAACTCCTGATAATCCGGTTTTTCCTCAAATTTATGTTACGGGAGAGAGATATGTTGGTGCTACTCTAGATGGAATGAAAAAAATCATAGATGGCGCTTCGAATGCATTCTGCATATCAGGAGGTTTGCATCATGCTCGTCGAGATGAGGCTTCTGGATTTTGTATATTCAACGATGTGGCAGTGGCAATCAACTATCTTAAGAAAAAGAAGGGAAATGACATCCGCTGTTTGTACTTTGATTTCGATGCTCATCATGGAGATGGTGTACAAAATGCGTTCTATCGTGATAAGAACGTTCTAACCATCTCAATCCATCAAACAGGAAAAACTCTCTTTCCAGGAACTGGATTCGTCTATGAAACAGGGGGAGCAGAAGGAACAGGATACTCCGTAAATGTTCCACTAATACCAGGTGCAGGAAGTCCTGAACTCATTGCCACGTACAAGGAGATAGTCGTTCCTCTTTTCGAAGCATATAGACCGGACCTACTTGTGACACAATTGGGAGTGGATGGTCATTATATGGACCCTCTTGCTCACTTGTCCTATACATCACATGGGTATGAAACTGTTGTTCAAGGTCTTCGAGACCTTTCAACCAAAATTTGTAGTCTTGGCTGGCTTGCAGTTGGAGGTGGGGGCTACCATCCAGTAAACGTAGCTCGTTTGTGGACTCTGTTCCTCGCAATCATGTTGGATGAAAAGGTTCCAAAGGAAGTTCCAGAGGAGTTCATAAACCTGTGTGACAGCTTGGGATTTGATAATTGCCCGTTAACAATGAGGGATGAATCGGAGGTTGTACAGATGTATTTTTCACGTGAAGAGGTTTCTCTAGATCTTGATAGAACCCTCCGAAACGTCAGAGAGTTGATTTTTCCATATCATGGACTATAGCCTAGATTAGTTATTGTAATCCTTTATCTGAATATCTATCCACTTTCTAATCATCTTGATGACTAGGTCTGATGCAGTGGCCATAATCACTGCATCTGCGTCTTCCGAGAGAAGTGAAGATGGGTCAATACCAGATTGCGCAACACGAAGTAGTGATGGATAGCAAAGTAAACCAAGTCCCTGTACGACATCGAGAGAATCTACACCTGTCACATGGAAATCGGCACCAAGTCGATCGGATGGTAGTACCTTTGAGTCTGTATCCAGAATATCGAGCAAGGCATGATGCTCGGCGACAATCTCAACATCTGGCTCAATGCATTCGTCAAATACTTCAGGCTTGCCATTATTAAAGACAATTGAGGCAATCTCATCACTATCGGTAGCTCGGAAACAAAGTGTGATATTTTTGAAGGACTCCATGGTTGCTTGCATGTATTCTTCAAATCTTTCTTCTGAGATTTCATGAAGATTCTTTGCTTCTTTAACACTAACATTGAGAGCAGCTCGACAACCATCAACAACCGGACCGAGATACTCCATTAACATATATTTGTCCTGCTGAATATTATGAGCGATAGTACGCAATCTTTTCTCTATGGTTTGATGACCCTTTTCATTATCCTCGGTCAATATTACTCAAATACAAAGACGCTGGGTTGTATATAGAGATACTGATAGCAACTAGAGCATATCATACATATTCTGAAAAGGAAGACTCACATGGAATACACGAGGTTATCCAATGACAACTGATATTCACACACACCTAGGAACAAGCCAAAATGAAGTGATTGACGTAAATCTCGATAACCTCAATGAGGAAGTAGATATTCTAATATCAAGAATGAACTTGTTTGATATAGATAAGGCAGTACTTGTTCCGAATGAACCGAAAATAAGCACGGAGCTGTACATTAGAGCGGCAGATATCTATCCAGACAGATTATTTTCAGCCTGTTCCATCATTCCGCGTCCGATGGATGAAGCAAAAGAAAAACTTCGAGAATATATTGACATGGGTTGTAGAGCAGTTGTTCTCAATGATGATACTTACTATCCATCTGATCCTGCAGCTCTTTCTCTAATTAAAAATGCTGTAGCAAATGATATGCCTGTTTATTTTCAAATTGGCGAGCCTACGAGTGAAACAATTTCATTCCTAGATTCTATTACAAAGGTCTATTCTGAGGGGAAGTTCATTATTCTAGGCATGGGAGGGCTCTTTGGATTTCCGCAATTAATTCCATTAATGAACAGACAAAACATATGGTTAGAATTATCCTCTACATTCATCAAAATTGTGGAGTCGCCCCTTAGGGTTTTTCTGGATGCTCTAGTTCAAGATATTGGCGTCAGGAAACTCGTTTTTGGTTCAGGATTTCATAGTCAATATCTCGACATCATGGATGCACTGAATTTAATTGATCTAAATGTAGAAACGCGTAATTTGGTTATGAAAGAGAATGCTTGGGTGATTCTTGGACTGAATTTCTCTTGAACTAAAAAGCTCGTACTATCTCATTAAGACTGATTCATGAACCAAACGTTCAATATCCTCCGGTGTTGGAATTCCGATTATTCGCGCGTGGCCAACTTGAATCATAGGAAGAGCAATTAGATTCAATGATTCTATCAAGTCCGGATTATTATCAACAGGTGTTTCTCTTACCTCTACAGGATTCATCAAATAAGAAAGGCGACATGCAGCAGATTTTGCGGCCTTGATTGCATCATCACAGAAAGTACAATATTCACTCGTATATACATCTATTCGCAGGGGCTCAGATTGATCTTCATTTCCAGTCTGATCTTTGAGAAGATCATAGCCGATGGTTATCCTCTGTTGCATTGTTTTGCCTCCATTGGAGAATTGCTGAGATATCACTCTGCAAAAACGGGAGGTTTCAAACGAACGTGTTCGGATACTGAATCAACAGCTCGTAAGGGAATAGCTTCCCATGAATTCTTGTTGTAATCAGGGGAGTGATCTCGTTCAATGATTACCATTGGACCATTGCTCTCATCAAACCAAACCTTCTTTACACGTCCCAGTGGGAAGCCTCTGAAATCACAGACAATCTTCCCTTTAAGCAACCATTTCATCTCATCGTTCTCCATGGTTCTCAACAATAGTTCCAAGAATAGAATGAACATGAGCCTGTGTACAACCGACGTCATTCCAGCGTAACACTAAGTCTAGATTAAAATCAGATAGAGAAGTGCGGAATCAAACATATACTAGTGTTTCACCAAATTTCTATTGAGTAGTGTCTTGAGGCTCTTCCTCCTCATATCCCCATGAAATGATAGTATCGCTATCTGAGGGGAGAAATGTTCCAGGAACGCAATAGCCGCCTATTATCATGATAATCCCAATAATATTTAATGAGCCCCCGATAATAATGAACAATCGAGAATCACTAATTTGATTTAGGCCCAAATCGATGAGAGTTGCACCTAGAACCCGATCCACAGTTACCGTGTAGTTACCAGCACTAAGATCTATCACTAAGCTATGCTCATAGAGAATGATATTGTCAGGCCCAATTTTTTGATTTTCTTCAGTAAGTGTTAGATTTACTGGCGTTGTTTCAAGAGTACTATTGTCCATAATTGACAGGTCGATGAAGATGTCCGTTTGATTCCCAGGTCGTAAGGACACAGAAATCTCAAGCTGCGGGTAATAGTTCACTTGGTTGTACATCTCAAAGGTTCGTTGGTCAGCTTGCGTGACAGAGAAATTTATGTAATGGTAGGGAGCCATCACGACAATCAAACCTCCAATGAGGATGATGGCGGCTCCTCCAAAGTACAGGAAACTTTTCTTACTGAACCAGATACTACCCATAGGAATTCAACCTAATAGAATCACATACTACCGTGTTATAGATGTAACGAACAGTGTAATATGATGTATAATAGAGAGAAGTAAATTCAAAACAGAGTATTGGTTATGGCAGAATGAGATGAGTGGAGATTATGGATTTTCTGAACTTAGTCACGACATTAGATGCGGTGAGTAAGACTACAAAGAAGAAAGAAAAGATTAAACTTGTTGCTAAACTATTGAGAGAGCTTGAAAAAGACGAGATTACTTCAGCATCTATGTTCCTAGCAGGGAAAATCTTTCCAGAGAATGACGAACGTGTTCTAAATATATCTTGGAGCAATCTTATGGGAGCATTACGCAATGTAGTCGATTTCAAGGAAGAAGATTTAGGAGAATTCTATGAGGGTGATGTGGGGGAGGCTATTGCATCACTTCTGCAATCAAGGGCTCATTCCCAACAGTCGGTTTTATTCCATGAACAATTAACAATAAACTCTGTAAGTGGCAGATTCACCAAGATTGCTATTGCTGGAGGAAAGGGATCGATAAAGGAAAAGCAACTGTTGATATCCAGCCTCCTTGCAGAAGCTTCGCCACGTGAGATTCGATATTTAGTCGCACTCATTCTGAATGATATGAGAACAGGACTTTCTCAGGGTCTACTTGCAGAGTCAATCGCAGAAGCATTCTCTGTCAATATTGAATTAGTTAGAAGAGCATGGAATTTCTCAGGCAATCTTGGAGAAGTTGCTAAGATATCATTAGAACATGGAAATGTGGGTCTGAAGAAGGTCAATGTCAAACTTATGGTCGCAGTAAAACCAATGCTAGCTAGTCCTATCACTGACTTGAAAGAAGCTCTAGAAATTGGAAATGGCAAAAGAGTTTCTTTTGAGTTGAAATTCGATGGGGCCAGAGTGCAGATTCATAAAAAAGGAAAGCATGTTCGTATTTTCTCACGAGGACTGAATGATGTAACCAGTAGCCTTTCTGAGATTGCTCGAGAGGTCAATGAGAAGGTTAAAACTCACGATTGTATTTTGGACGGAGAAGTAGTCGCTGTGGACTCGAAAGGAAAACCATATCCCTTTCAAGTAATCATGAGAAAATTTGGAAGAATCAAAGCAGGTAAGACAACCCCTCAAGAAATAAAGATGCTTCTTTATGTCTTTGATATACTTCAATTGAACGAAATGGTGCTTGTAGATGAACCTTATTCGAAACGAAGAACGCATTTAGAGAGTGTTTTACCAAATTCAATGATTGTTGAACGAGTTGTAACAGATAAGCTAAAGGTTGCAGAAGATTTCTTTAATCGCAGTAAGGAGATTGGACATGAAGGGCTTCTGGCAAAACTACTGAACTCACCATATGTCCCTGGTGTACGTGGAAAGCATTGGTTGAAGATAAAGCACACATTGAATACGTTGGATCTGGTAATCATTGCTGCAGAGTGGGGACATGGTAGAAGGAGCAATTGGCTCTCAGATTATCATCTTGCAGTTCTTGACGAAGATACTAATGAATTTGTTATGATTGGCAAGACATTCAAGGGATTGACAGATGAAGAGCTACAGGAGATGACTGATAGGCTTCAACAGATTCAGGTATCAAAAGCGCGTGGTTATGTGAAGGTCAAACCTGAAGTTGTTGTTGAGGTATTAGCTGCAGAGATTCAAGAGAGTCCAAAATATGCAACTGGCTTAGCCCTAAGATTTGCTCGTATAACAAGAATTCGTGATGACAAGAGTCCAGAAGAAGCTACGACCCTCAAAGAACTGCATGCGGCATTTGAAGCTCAATTTCGATACAAAGCTCGTTGATCTGACCTGTTTAAATATCGAACTACAGCACAGAAAAATGAAATTCTACTTTATGAATTTGTAAGAAAAAACATGGGGGCATGTTATCGGAGATGAAATTATCTCGTTTGATTCCAAAGAATCATTTTTGCTCTATTGAACTATTTCGTGCAGAGCCACTCATTAGTTGGCCCTATACAGATGCGATCCTGTTTACTGCATATGACATATACAGATCGAATGATTTCTGGCTTGATAGAATTGTAAGTTCAGGATTGACCCTGAAGGATGGCTTAATTGACCTTGGATTTCCAAAAAATAAAGCTCTTGTTGCAGATACTGGGGTATTTGAGGTGGAAGCTCGCAAGGCAGGAATCGCGAAAGAATTAGGAATTCAGGTAGATATCGAGCTATCGAACTCACAGATTTTCGAAGCTTATGAGTTATCAGGAGCAGATTATTTTGTAGCGCCAGACGAAATCGTTCTACCAGACGAGAAAATTGAGATCATCCACAGGAAAATCAAGATCATCAAACAGAATCTCATAGACCTTCTCGAAATCATCCACCCTTCAAAAATAATTGCAGTCATTCAAGGACACACAGAGAGTATCATCGACGACCTTTTTGATTTCTATCGATCACAAGGAATTACTCACTTTGCGATGGGGGGTATAATACCATTATACCATCATAACAAAACAACACTTGAGAAAGTATTATACTATGTTAGAAAGATTACACGGGATTTCTGGTTACATGTTTTTGGTCTTCCTCACATGGGATTACTTCACTATTATCTTCATGAGATTGAAATTGATAGTGTCGATACTTCAGCACTCTTATACATCACTGCAAGGAGGAGGTACCTTCTTGGTTCTCGTCCTGAGCCAGTGAGAAAAGCAGTCTTTGAAGAATGTGATTGTGACGGTTGCCAACATCTGAGTCCTGACATGTCAACTACAAGCTCCGAATTCTTTCTCAATCTTTACATACACAATCTGCGAACTGCTGCAATATTAAGTGAAATCAAAGAGAAGACTATCAGAGATCGAAGTCCTGCAAAGAGAAACATAGGAGAGAACGAATCTAGAAGTATACAAAAAGCAGAGAGAATAGCAGATAAACAATCGCAGGGAGTTGGTATAAGCTGGATGACAGCTGATGTAGCCTATGAACAACGAAAAGAAAAAGTAACTAAACAAACATCACGCAAGGATTCGCTACATTCCAAATCAACAAAGGATATTGAAGATTAAGGCGATACTTAGCATTAAATCAATTATGTGCACTTGAGTGCTAGGCATAAGCATTACCATCGCAAAATTTACTGATTCTAAAAAACCTCATCATTCATCAGATTGAATCTGGAATTATCAATACATGTGTGTCTCAAACCGCAGCCTTTATAGGTAACACGTGTCGGAAATTTCTCGAAGAGGCCCCTACCATGTGGCTAGAGATAACCATACTCATATTCATCATCGCGATCATAATATTCTTCCTATTCTGGATAGTTCACGAGGGTTCTCGTTGGCAAAAACATCCTCAACTGGGTATTTTTGCCAGAATTGTTCAGGCTTCGCCTCGTAGGGCTTTTCTGATATTCTTTACATTCACGATTATGTTCATTCCTCTCGCGCTCTTAATGATGACAGGTCTTTGGGTGGATGGAATTAATGCAGGAATCACAGTTGCAAAATCTGATATTGTCAACCTTATGCTCATTACATTGCTGGTTATGGCGGGAGCTTTTCCAATTATGTGGGGCAGCTTCAGGACTTGGCGTCAAGCTGTAAGAGCAGAAGCCGATATGAAAGTCCGACCCACTGGAACCTAATCCCAAAAAATAAAATGGCTTTTGGTCCTCAGATTGGACTCAATAGCCATTTTTGTATTTCTTCGATGGGGTATTGACCGATGACTCATATTGAGCTAGCACAAGGACTACATGTTATCATCGGTGGCCACTTTCCAAAATGCAACACTTTGGTCATTCTTGATGATGAAGTTGTTGTAATCGACCCTGGGTGCAGTATTGAAGACCTTCGTGCATTCTTAATGACACAGAATCTAAACCTAAACGACATAGGAACAGTTATTCTTAGCCACATCCACCCAGACCATATCACTCATGCAGTACGCCTCAATCGATTATCACGTTGCAGAATTGCAGCAAATGATATTACAGCACCTCTATTCAACGATAAGGAAAAAATGAAAAACTTTCTTGGTTTTCATCGAGCAAATCCAGTTCGGCCACTTTGGGAGAATTTAGTGAATTCAAAGATGTTTGGCGCACTAGAAGAGGGTCGGATCGATGAGGAATTGCATAATGGTGACAAGTTTGCATTAGGCAATAATACACTTAGAATGGTCTACACCCCTGGACATCTTCCTGATCATATGTGCATTGAGATACTGGAATCTAATCTCGTGTTTGGCGCAGATATAGACTTAGATCTAGAATTCGGACCGTTTTATGGTCATCCCAACTCCTCTATCTCTGACTTCAAAGACTCAATCAGAAGATTGCAACACAATGACTACAACGGACTAATAAGTGGTCATCTACAAACACCTGTAATTGAAGATTATAAGACAGCACTAGCAGCTTATCAAAGACATATTGGGATGCGAGAAGATCTGGTTCTCGCTGAGATAATGAATGGAGCAGGTACGATAGCTGAAATAACTCTCAGAGCAATAATATACCCCTCTCTGACTGATCCTGTCTTCCTTCAATTTGAAACATGGATGATTGAACATCACGTTGCCTCTCTTCTTCAGAGGGGACTCATTGAAGAAAAGAAAAAGCGATACGTAGCTCTGTGATCCCTGACCAGGTGTGTCGGAGCGTGATGTAGGTCTCTTGATAATTTCAGAGTGCTGGCAAGGGAACTGGTGTCGGGATACTCAGCAGTGCTAAGAGGACAAGTATGGGCAGTATGATACAGACTATGGCCTCAACAATTCTCGAATGAAAGTGAACAAACGGAAGTAAGAATCCAACACGGTTTCTATAATCCATCCATTCCGAACCATAGACTTCCTTCAAATGTAGCTCTTCAATTGATGCGATTATTGTATAGGCAACCAACATGGCTACCCATAGTGCAATAGTTTGTTCAACAGAGAGCCAACCAATTCCAAAAGTATGTTGAAGGATCCATACGCTTTGATAGGTAACGATTGTTGTAAAAACGATAATAGAGAAATATTGAGGGTGTCGAACATAGCGATACGGACCAGTTGTGATCAGACCTGCGGATTTTTTCATCCATAGATATCCTACCGAGTAAGCTAGGAGTAGAAGCGCTAGTAAAAACGAAACGATGTTAATTATTTCTGCAGGATACAGGACAGTAGCAGTGGGATTGGTCATTACGAGTATAAGATACATAAGAAAGGGAACAGTCATTAAAGCTCCCCAAGCGGTTATAGGAGGAATGGACGCAAGAAAGGGGAGGAGTAATCCAATTACGCCAATGACTCGCATCTTCAGCCGCTCAACCGGATTCTTATACTCCTGTTTTGGTTGTTCACTTGAACTCACGAACCACACCAAATGTGTTAGTTTCTCCAACATTCATAAAACATGATATCTACGTAAGACATCTGCTTAATAACAATAGTTAATAGTGATTCCTTGGTGGAGAACAGGGGAAACCGATGGCACCTGATACCAATATGAAAGGAGCAAACAGATTGGCTAATGAGAAGAGTCCATATCTCTTGCAGCACGCAACAAATCCTGTTGAATGGTATGCCTGGTCAGAAGAAGCATTCGAGAAGGCAAAGAGTGAGGACAAACCAATCTTTCTCTCTATTGGGTACAGCACATGTCACTGGTGCCATGTTATGGCACATGAATCGTTTGAAGATAATGAAGTCGCTGAGTTAATGAATAACACCTTTGTCAACATTAAGGTGGATAGAGAAGAGCGGCCGGATATTGACGGTGTGTATATGCAGGTCGCACAGATGATTTCAGGTCGCGGAGGTTGGCCACTAACCATCATTATGACTCCAGAAAAGAAACCGTTCTATGCTGGAACTTACATACCAAAGAAAACGCGTTATAATGTGCCAGGGATGCTGGATCTGATTCCTCGAATCGCTCAACTTTGGAGAGAAGATCGAAACAACATAGATGACGTAATTCAGAGAGTTGAGAATGCGCTCAAAGAAACTTCTATGCAAAAGACTAGCTCAGACTTGTCGGAAAACGATATTTCAGCTGCTTTCAGTGAACTATCGCAGAGGTTTGATGAGAAGAACGGAGGTTTTGGAAGCGCACCAAAATTCCCTTCTCCACATAACCTTCTCTTGATACTACGGTACTGGAAGCGGACAGGTGATGCATGGGCAATCCGTATGGTGGAGAAAACACTTGTCGAAATGCGAAATGGAGGCATCTTCGATCATTTGGGATTTGGATTTCATAGGTACTCAACAGATGCCCACTGGCTGGTTCCTCATTTTGAGAAGATGCTTTATGACCAAGCAGGTCTAATGATAGCATATACAGAAGCATACCAGATTTCAAAGAATCCACTCTTTGCACAAGTAGTGAGAGAGATCTATGAATATGTAACTCGCGACTTAATTAGTGCGGAAGGAGCTTTTTACTCAGCTGAGGATGCAGATAGTGAAGGCATTGAAGGTAAATTCTATGTTTGGTCGAAGGATGAAATTGATGCCATCCTACCAAAGGAAGAGAGTAATCTTTACACGAAATTCTATAACATTGAACAAAATGGCAATTTCATAGAAGAGGCAACACGAGAAGAAACAGGACTGAATATTCCACACACCAAAACAAGCATAGAGGACGTTGCCAAATTATTAGGGCTTGAGGTTGATCTTGCGAAAGCGATAGCAGAGAGGGCAAGGAAAGTTCTCTTCAATGTGAGAGAAAAGCGAGTCAGACCGCACAGAGATGAAAAAATCCTAACCGATTGGAATGGATTCATGATTTCAGCACTTACTAGAGCAGGTATATCATTGAATGATTCGAGAATGGTCGATGCGGCTGAGCGTGCAATGTCATTCTTACTTGACAATCTAGTAAATGAAAAAGGCGAACTCTTTCACAGATATAGTCAAGGTGAAGTCGCAATCAGGGCTTTTCTTGATGACTATGCGTTTATCATCATGGCTCTTATTGACCTGTATCAAGCTACCTTCAATCCCAGATATTTGGAGCTAGCTAAAGGATTCGCAGAAAGCCTGCTAAGGAATTTCTGGGACGAGGAGAATGGAGGTTTTTACTTTACAGGCACATACTCTGAAGAACTTCTTGTAAGAAGGAAAGATGCGTATGATGGCGCGATGCCTTCAGGCAACTCCATAGCAATGCTGAGTCTTGTCACACTTGCACGAATGTTAGGCAATAGTGAGTTTGAAGACTATGCCAATGCGATAGGCAGAGCCTTCTCTGCTGACATTAACCTGGCATATTCTGCATATTCAATGATGTTGGTTGCTCT
Organism: Candidatus Thorarchaeota archaeon; assembly: GCA_029858305.1. Lineage (GTDB taxonomy): Archaea > Asgardarchaeota > Thorarchaeia > Thorarchaeales > Thorarchaeaceae > SMTZ1-45. The sequence goes on along the minus strand of JAOUFI010000044.1, from coordinate 7,299 downwards.
TGATTTTGCCTTGGGACCATCATTTGAAATCGTGATTGCAGGCAAACCGGAAAACGAAGATACTCAGTCACTGCTAGAGGCAGTTAGACAGAGGTTTCTTCCAAGAAAAATCATAATACTCCGTGGAACTGATTCTCAATCACGATCTTTAGATACACTTGCACCATATACAAAATATCATGGCCCTTTGCATGAAATGGCCACAGCTCATGTCTGTATTGATCATAATTGTAAACTACCGACTAATAGTGTTGAGCAGATGCTCAAACTTCTCGGAGAAGTTTAATCATCAAGAGCTCTCTTTATTGAGAGGGTTTCTTACGGATCCAAATAACTAACAGTACAAATAAAACTGCAATTCCGCCACCTGCAAAAGCAATAACAGCACCATATTGCGAGATGAAATCGTTTGGCCAAATCTCAGCTAGTGCGTTGCCAGCATCAAGCCAGGCGTCAGCTATTCCAAGTAGGGCTGCGGATATGTCATCCAGAGTACTCTCGTATGGCGCAAATGCACTATCAATATCTCCCGTAGAGTTGTATGCCTCAGATATAGCCCTAAATGTTGTTGCAACATATCCAGTAGCTTTGGTTATGTTTGTAGGATAGACTAATGTTGAATTATCTGCCAATTGTGCAAAGAATGGAAGTGCACGTTCGCCAGCCTCTGTAAATTGATTGAGATCCGTCAGAGTCATTATTGAAGGAAGACTTGCAAGAGCAGTTCTATATGAGAGATACTGCAACGTGACTTGAGCTTCGAGCCCAAGCCCAATAAACATGATCAGAGCAGCTTTGAAGAAGACCTCGTTCTCTATTCCATCAAATACGCTAAGAAAGGATTTGAGTCCTGATGCAGTCATATCAGTACTCATTGTTCGGAAACCGACTTCACCGAATTTTCCATAGTATGCGCTAGCGCTGACAGGAGAGTAGGTTGTGCCCACACCTAGTAATTTGTCACGAATGAGAGGACCAAGTTGGTTGTCAATGCTAGTGGGTGCATTACCAAGTGGAGTCAGGGTGTTTGAAATATAATACCTATTTGACCATGCACTGTTTAATGCTGTGTACGTGATTTCAGTGTAGTTTCCTCGTCCATCGTCGGGGTATCCAAAATTATCTCCAAATGATCCAACTCCAGGATCAATTATAGTAGCAACACCCGATGTATCATTGTATCCTACGACAAGAACTCCATGGCCACCACCTGTGAGGTCTTGTTCTCTGAGAATATCATAGTCTGAACTCGGGAGCCATGTTGGATCTACGCTGATGAGCAAAGGATAGCCAGTATCAATCGTTTTTCTCATCAGATCAAAGGCTTCATCCTGACTATAAATGACGCCAACAGTTAGACCTTCGCTCTGCCACACCTGCACGTTTTGCTCAAGATATTGAATATCACTACCTATGTAAAGAGTATAATTCACTCCATAGAGATCCGCGAGGAACTTTGTTGGTTCAGCTTGAGTATACAACGGTCCAGGAAACATAAGCATTGTATCATTGACATGAAAATATGCAAATGAAAAACCAACAGATGAAGCTGCTAGAACATCATACAGGTTTAGATTCACACCTGCATACTGCATTGCCATCGCAAGTGCAGCCCAAGCACAGAGTCCGTTAATTTCCTGCCATACATATGATTGTGAAGGCAAGATAGCATCATTAGATGGTAAGGCGTAAAAGCTAATTGAAATTGGTCTAGTGCCCACATTTGATATGATAGGAGTAAGCAGCATCAAAGTTGTGATTAGAAGAAGAATAGGCAGTTTTTTCAAAGGTCAAGACTCCATTTTGGACTCGATGCAGAGCCATCATAAGCTTGTCGATAGCACAAAACTTGTCGTAGTAAGAAAAAAGAAAATGAAGTCATGAAATTAAATAATCCCTGTGTGCGTGGATTGGTAAAACAAGGAGTAAGTATTGTTTGAATTATCATCTCATTTTAACCAGAAGATGCAACTTGAACTGCTCCTATTGTCATGGAGGAGAGGCAGTAGGTCCAGAGAGTGAAATACAGTATTCTCTAGATGAGCTAGCTTCATTTCTCAATAAAGACAGCAATGTGCAATTAATGTTGTACGGAGGCGAACCCACTCTTCGAATTCCCCTCTTACGTCGTTTAATGGACAGATTTCCAAATGCACGATTTATGTTGCAGACGAATGGTTTGCTCCTAAACAGAATCCCACTAAAATACTTGAGTAGATTCCATTCCATTTTGGTTTCAATTGATGGCAGAGAACACATTACAGATGGGTATAGATCAAAAGGAGTCTATCAGAAAGTTCTGGAGAATGTCAGATGGATAAAGAGGACCGGATATAATGGTGATATTGTAGCTAGAATGGCAGTATCACAGGAATCAGACATTTACAGTGAGGTTAATCATCTGATAAATCTCAAGAATCCAACTTTTGACCATGTGCATTGGCAACTTAATGTCGTGTGGGACGCTGAGAACAATTGGATAGATTTCGATAGATGGGTTGAGGATTCATATAATCCTGGCATTTCCAGATTGGTTGCAGATTGGGTCACCAAGATGAGAGAGGGAAAAATAGAGGGAATAGTTCCTTTCAAACCATTAGTTTACACACTACTTACTGGTGACTCATCAGTGTTGAGATGCGGCTCCGGTATTGATACGTTCGCAATTCATGCTAATGGAAATATCGGAGTGTGCCCCATCTCTCCAGATTGGGATTTTTCGATTGTTGGTAATATTCGAGAAACAAAACCATCAGAATTGAAGGAAGTCATGCATGTTGATGAGCCATGTCCTTCATGTAATGAATACGGGATTTGTGGCGGAAGATGCCTCTTTGCCAACAAAGAAAGACTCTGGGGAGAGGAAGGATTCAGAAAAGTCTGTTCAACTGTAAAATATCTAATCTCCGTGCTTCGAGATCAGATTCCTACAATTAGGTCTTTGATTGAGAAAGGATGCATATCTCTTGAAGAGTTCCGTTATCCAGAGTATAACAACGGTTGTGAGATAATTCCTTAATCCTCGTCTTCCATAGGGGATTCAACTAATTCCTTCTGCAGGACAACTATCTCCTCTCCTAGGCGAGTCAGACGGCCAGTTTCAACATAACCCAACCTTTCATAAAATGAGAGCTGCTGTTCAACAGCACCATATACTTCAATTTCTATAACCGATGCACCCATGTGAGACATTAGATTTTCAGCATATTCCACAAGAATCGATCCAATTCTTCTACCACGAAAGTTTCCACGTACTGCAACTCTAGAGATGACACCAACGCTCCCCGCAAGTCGTACTCTCATTGTGCCTATGACTTGTTCACCCACCAAAGCAACATACTGATCACCCATCTGAATGTGTCGTGAAATCTTACCAAGACCTTCCTGAAGAGCAGCAGGCATTCTAGAAAGCTGCTTTCTTACAGGCTCATAGGCTTCGAAAATAATATCCTTTATGATATCAACTTCTGCAAGATTAGCACGCCTTATGGTTACTTCAGCATAGTTATAGATTGGAGATACCTCCTGAGGAGTACAGACCATGTATAAGATACTTTGAGTCATAAATCATTTGGAGCCGGAATAATTTTTTACCCACTTGTTGATTTATTAAACAATCAACACTAAAGAAGTGATGGATATCATGGCTTTTGAGGTTCGCGATTCGACCAAAGATGATAGAGATTGGATTACGAATCTATTACTCGATAACTGGGTGTCTAATATTATTGTAACAAGAGGAATAACCTACGAAGCTGATAAACTACCTGCAATCATTGTGGAAGTTGATAGCCTTCGAGTTGGCTTACTCACATACAAAATTAAGAATGGTGAACTTGAAATCATTACCATGAATGCGTTAGAGAAACATCAAGGAGTTGGGACAGCTCTCCTGAATGAAGTAGAGAAGATTGCTAGACAGAATGGATGTGAGCGTATCTGGCTAATAACCACCAACGATAATATTGATGCTTTGCGATTCTATCAGAGAAGAGGTTTCGAGATGGTCGCTGTACACAGATATGCAATTGAAGAATCGAGAAAATTAAAGCCGCAACTACCGTTTGTAGGAAAGCACGGCATTCCAATTCGAGATGAAATCGAAATGGAATTGATTCTCAATGAGAAATGAAAACGTACGTTTTTAACTGTGTGCGCAAAACAGAGGGGAGGAGGCAATTTGATGACAGAAGACAATAAGGACGATGTTCAAGAATCACAGAAATTGAGCAAACGTGACAAAAGAGAGATCGAAGAAGGTGCCTGTGTAAACTGCGCAATAGCAAGCATAATTGTCACCATACTAATGTTATTTACATTGATTCTTTAATCAATCAAAAAAGAAACAGGAGGGTCATAGAAGACCCTCAAAAGACGGTTATTAGTTTCCTTGGTCGTCGTCATCTTCACCGAAACGTTTGGCCTTACCAAGTCGGCGACTCTTATCTACCGTAAGACGGTCAGAATCAGGAGCTGACAAATCATGACCAGGCTTCCCTTTCTCAATTCCCTCAGCTCTCTCACTTGGCCATGGTTTACCCGGCTCTGGTGCCTTCTTGGCTAAGTCCTCATCAACCTTGCCTTCCTCGAAGGTTTCACCGGACTCCTTGGCACGCTCGATAATGCGTTGAGTGCGTTCAACTCGAAGGTAGTAGATAGCAGTGAATATTGCAGTTAAGGGGAAAGCAATGAGCTTGGCAACGTCTCGGAATAAGAACAGGAATCGCGGATCAGCGAGGATACCTGTTTCAAACCAGCCAGTGCCTGGTGTTCCTATAATTGTAAGCGGATTAGAAGCGACAGCGATTATGCTATCAACAAAGAAGAATCCACTTGCAAGGAAGAATGTGATCAGCGGACCGAAGTCACCGATCCGACCACCTGGTTTCTCAGCAGCCTCAGTTGCAGTTCTGCCTATCCCACTCAATGCATATGCCAAAAAGAATAGAGACATAGCAATATCTACTGGCCCCATCCCAAAGACACCAGTCCTCCTCATAATATTAACCAGAAAGTAGCCTGCATAGATTGCAATGAATATCGTTAGAAGAGAGATATTCAATGCAGCTCCTTTGCCAGCATTTTTCAGAAAAGCAAGGAGCATGACCAGCGCAAACAATCCCATGCAAGCATATGCAACAATGAGATAGGAGAATTGCTCTGCCAAATTGATAGTAGCTGATGGAAATATACCGTTAATCATTGCTCCTAAGCCGAGAATATCGTTCGGAACAAAGTATAAAGCTAGCAAGGCTTCTGCGGCAATTATTCCTAGACCGATTATGAGGAGTATGAAACTGCCTGTACCTAGCAAGAACCCACCTTTCTTTGGTTCAGCAAGGGTTGCAAGTCTAAGACTCGTTCGTGTTGAAAGATATCCTTGAAAAGCGATCCAACCAACCCAACCGAAAATCGCGAAGAACAGTAAAGCTGTACGGCCAACTAGAAGTGATAGGAACACAGCGATAGCGAACGAAACAACCATCCAACTGAGTCCTTTCATTTCAGTTACCCTGCCTCGACCTCGTCTCGTAATCCAGAGTCGATCTGCTCCCAAGCCTGTGAATAATGCACCTAGAGCAAAGTAAATCGCACCTGCCGAACCTACATATGTGAAGAAGTAAACGAGTACTTCCTCTATAGCGGTTCCGGGAAATGTATACATCATCCAGGATACAAACAGGCCCAGAAAAGTAGTGGTTACAAACACAATAAGATACGCAAGGTATCTCCGTGTTTTGAAGAAGACACGAATTCCATCAAATAACGGGATTGCCAATAATAGTAACCTCCCAGACTATGCACGAAAGAGGGTTTGGACCGATATAAGCTTTACAGCTATAATCACCACTACTTTTTCATGCCGTCAAAGGTAATAAGAAACTTCGGTGTAGTTTTCCTATCATCCAAAGGTGTGTGCCAAAATGGCAATTCGAGTTTTAATGGTCGATGATGATTCCGTTCATCTTGAGCTCAGTGAGCGGTTTCTAAATCGACTAAGTCCAGATTATGAAATCGTATCAGTAGAAACTCCGGCAGACGCAATCAAATTGCTTGAGGAAAATAGTTTCGACGCCGCTGTCTGTGATATTGATTTAGCTGAAAGAGCAATGAGTGGATTGGATATCCTTGAACATGTGCGGAGTTTGGGTGATGAAATACCAGTGATCATTTTTACTGGAAAAAGCAGGGAGGAGTTTGCTATCCAAGCACTCAATCTTGGAGCTGATTATTACATTCTTAAGAGCTCATCAAATATAGAAGGCCTGTACGCAGAACTATCCTATTACATTCTCACTGCAGTTGAGAAACGTCGAACAAAGAAAGCACTGAAGGAATCAGAACAGAAGCTACGAGAGAGTGAGGCAAGACTTGCCGAAGCTCAGCGTATCGCTCACTCTGGTAGTTGGGTTTGGGACATCATTGAAAATAAGGAGATTTGGTCTGATGAGATATATCGTATTTTTGGCCTTGCTCCACAAGAATTCTTGGCAACTTATGAAGCATTCTTGAACTCCATTCATCCAGATGATAAAGAATTGGTCAGAAAATCAGTCGATGATGCGTTGAACAACAGAGCAACTTATAGTATTGACCACAGAATCGTACGTCCTGACAATGAAATCCGCTACGTCCATGAAGAAGGAGAGGTCACCTTTGATGACACAGGAAGAGCAGTAAGAATGATGGGAACTGTCCAGGATATAACAGAGCGTGTCACGATGGAGCACCTTTTGAGAGAAGAGAGAGACATGGCACAGAAGTATCTTGAGTTAACAAGCACAATGATATTTGCTTTAGATGCTTCATTCAATATTTCAATGATCAATCGAGCAGGTTGCGAAGTACTTGAATATGCAGAAGATGAAATCATTGGTAAAAACTGGATTAATATTTTCATACCAAAAGAAAGTCGTACTATGGCAGAAAAATATCTGAACTCATTGCTCCCAATAGATGGCAGTCTTGGACCAAGTATCAGTTTAACGATTCTTACGAAATCAAAGAAAGAAAAATCCATCATATGTCGTGGCTCAGTCCTCTCTATTGATGAGGGCAGAGCAACTGCAATTCTTTGTTCTGCACAATTAACTCCTGATTCAAAAATCCTAAATCAACTTGAAATGACTGATGATGCTCAATCACAAAAAATACTCTATGACTGGTGGCAGGGAGTCTTTGAAAATTCTCCTTCTGCCATAGGCATCTTCAATTCAGAGGGATTGCTTATTGATGCAAACAAGGCGGCTGTGGAAATCCTGGGAGTGAAGAATCGTGAAGCACTTCTAGGAATGAGTT
>JAOUFI010000043.1 GCA_029858305.1 Candidatus Thorarchaeota archaeon | reverse complement strand
TGCTACGGTCACACGGCCTTACGAAAAATCCTTCAGAATTCAAATACGCTATTAGTGATCCTTGGTATCATGAAATGCACTATCTTGGATATAACTATAGATTGACCGACATCCAAGCTGCTCTAGGATTAAGTCAGCTATCAAGAATAGACCAGATTGTGAAAAGGCGCCGTGAAATAGCCAAAGTGTATTCGGATTTCTTTGAATCATTTCCCGATGAAGTGGAGTTGATTCCAGAACATGAAGAAGAAAAGCACTCCTATCACCTTTATGTAATTAAACTTCGTGACTCAAAGAAAAGAAGAGATGTTTTCGATGCCCTTCAAAATCGAGGGATTTATTGTCAAGTTCACTATATCCCAATTTACTGGCATCCGTTCTATAGAGAAGCAGGTTTTAGAGACTTGTATCTTCCTAATACGGAAAGATTCTACGAGAGGATTATTTCTATACCGATGTATCCATCACTTACTGATGGGGACATTGAATATGTACTACAATCATTCCGCGAAATAATTCAGTAGGTAAGAGCATCTATTTACCAGATTCATCTAGTATCTTTTCAAATAACAAATCTCCACCATTCTGCGCATCTTTGCATTGTATGAATCCTAATGAAGCAAATAGTCTTTGAGAGCGATTGTTGGCCTTAGATATGTGCGCAAGAACCCTACTATAACCATTTGATCTAAGCCAGTTTAATGCCATTTTGACAGACTGTTTTCCGATACCTCGACCCATCAACGTTACCTCACCAATAAATACACCAATCTCTGGAACTTCATCTGATAGGTGCGTTATATTAACACTCCCGACCTTTCGTGTTCCAGTATCATCTGTATAATAGATAATCCAGTCAAGCCTATTTTTTCTCGTAGTCCAAAATTTATAATGCTCATCCCAGTGAAGAGGTCGATTTTGAACAGAAAAATGGCGATATACTTCGGGATGCGATCTCCATGCCATTAATAGTTCTAAATCGTGTATTGTAGCAGGACGTAGTTGGATAGGCCCGCTTTCAAGTAGTACATCTTCCAATAATCGCACCTCTAATATTCACGAATCGGGAAGTATTGCCCATATTTTTCAAATAACTCCTTGGTACCTCGCTTGAAAAATGACTGACCAGCCGATACGCTATCTTTCCTCCTGTAGTAATTATATAATGGGAGTGGTAAATATTTCCCTTTAGCTGTTGGAAGTATACGAATGAGTAAATCATATTCAGAGAATAGTAAGTTCTCGTCATAATATCCATGTGTTTTGAACAATGCCATTGAAAACATGATGCCTGCTGCAAGAGTGTTGAAAAGGTTGTTTCCTATCGATACAATCTTTCTCGTTTCATTTAGAATCTCGAAGTAATCACTGTACACAAAGTCAATTTCAGGATTATTCTGAAATTCAAAAAGCATCTTCTCTAATGTGGAATTTTCAAACCAATCATCAGAGTCAAGCATTATGACATAAGGAGTTGTAACATGTTTCAGGCCAATATTCAATGCAGAGATAGAGCCTTTATGATCTGTCTGAATGATTTCCACGTTTTTAAAAGATTTTACTATTTCAAGCGAATCATCTTTTGATCCATCATCAACCACAAGTATATTCATTATATTCGAATCTATTGTCTGTTGGATAACACTCTCAATTGCCCTTTTTACGGTATCAGAATTATTGTATACACGGATAAGAACTGTTACAACTTTCTCCATAATTCTCTCCACGCTTGAAAATTACCTTTTTCCTGAAGGATTTTTCTCATAGATCGAGCATTGATAATTAATATGGAGGATTCTTTAAAATCCACTCACCTTCTTTTTGTTCAAAGATTTCCCTATTCCACAGCTTATCAGTGATTTCCCAAAACTCTTTCTGCGTGTATCCCAAGAAACTAATAAAATCAATCATGGCTTTCTGATCGAGTTTGTGATCCTTTTCTTTGATAAGTTGTTTTGCTTCTTCTATTGTAAGTCGTCCCTCTCTAAGTCTTCGACTAACAATATCCGATGTTCTCTGAAAACCGAATTTTGGATATTTCAACCAAAGATGAACTAAGTATGCAAAAGAATCCATCTGTTCAAAATTTTCAACACACCCTTCACGCTCCCATTCATGTGCTAGAGTTCTAAAACCATATCTTTTTGCAACTTCAAGATTGCGAACACTACTCCATGGAATAAAGTAGCTCATATAAATTACAAGAGGTAGTGGTTTATTTTTGTCAAGCTGAATAGAACCAACTTCTGCACTAGAAAGACCATGTTCTATCCACCATTGTCTGTCTTTCTCCAAGGTATCAGACATGGTTTTCACAATTGGGCTTGCGTCGAAGAAATTCTTTGAAGTCGTGCCGTATTCGAAAGAAGAATTCTCTCCAAACACAACTAATGAGATATCGAATTTTTGAGCAACAAGGGTCGGGATTGTGTATATGGCATATTCTACGAACTTTAATGCTTCTCCAGTGGTTTCAAAAGCGATTCTAGTTGCGCGTTTAAATAAATCATGATTAATTGTGTAAAGATAATGATTTAATTTGAAAGTTTCAATCATGTTCCTAAGATTATGAGATCCGGCTTGACTATGAGTGAAACTGTCAGTCACAGTAACCAGAAGTGGGTGCATATGCATTTCCTCAACCATAATATGAGCTAAGAAATGAGAGTCTTTCCCTCCGCTAACGGGAATAACACAATCATAGGATCCGTCACTTTTTCTATATTTATCACAAAGCTCTCGTAGTTCTTTCAGACGTTTATCCCAATTGACAGCGCTACGCGATTCATAGTTATAACAGGCTTGACATATTCCGTCTTTGAAAATTGAACCAGGTCTTGTATCTGGCATTAAACAGCGCTTGCAGTGTTGCATTCTATAACATCCTTCTTTTACAAAAAGAAATTTTAGAGATACTAATAAGCATATCCGACTTTCTTATGGTAATCAATGTTTTTGGAAAGTTTTATAATTTGTACTCTTGGCAGCTCATAATGGCAGCCCATCGGCTTAAGTGTTTTTTATACAACAACTGGGGATAACTAATAAATGAAAAAAACCGAACAAGAAGAATTCTGGACAGGCGAATTCGGAAATGAGTATACTATTAGAAATTCAGGTGATTGGGATACATTCTACAAAAAACAATGGGGAGTATCACGTTCAGAATTAAATAAAGAATTTCTTTCTTCGATTAATAAAAATGCTAGAATTCTCGAAGTTGGATGCAATAGGGCAAATCAATTGCTAATTCTTGAGAACCAAGGATATAGTAATTTATGGGGTCTCGAAATCAATAAGAAAGCGTTAGAAATAGCACGAGAAAACAAGAAATTTAGTATTGTGGAAGGATCTGCTTTCGATATTCCCTTCAAGGACGGTTTTTTTGACTTAGTATTCACTAGTGGGGTTTTGATACATATTGCACCTGATGATCTTCCACAAATCATCGATGAGATGTATCGAGTTTCAAGTAGGTACCTTTGGTGTTTTGAGTATTATTCCGAAACATGCAAGGAAATTGTCTACAGAGGCCATGAGAATCGGCTATGGAAGAATAATTTCCTGAGGATATTCATGGATCAATATTCTGATCTAATTTTAATAAAAGAAAAGAAGCTCAAGTATCTAGAGAACGAGAATGTTGATATGATGTTCTTACTTGAAAAACCACAATAATCAGAGATTGTATTTGATACAATCACCACTCTGTCGGAATAGTTATTACGAATACCAAGTGACTCGATGAAGGAGTATCAGTAGCTTGTCAATGAAAAAATGGCTTATGAAACAATATTGGCGGGTAAGTGAAATTAGAATTCTGACAAGTTTAGCAATGGGAATGCTAGTTATTGGAGGATTATATGTCGACTTTGTACCTATTCTTGGTGACTGGGGACTTTGGGGAGCTCTTACCCTTGGTGTGATGCTATTTGCAGCTTTTCTCTTTCTGGGATGGATATACGATACAAGAATACGAATGTGGAGTCAGAAGAATCAGGCAATTATTGAAAGGAGTGCCTACTACTATGTGCCGATGATTAGTACAATTGCTTTTGAGTATCCAGTTCTAAGGACGATTGTTGAAACATTAAGTAAAGTATGTAGTAAAGAAGGGATAAACAATCAACAACTTGAAGATCTTGCGATTTATCTCAATAAATACAAAGAATTAGATCCGTCAAGAGAGGGAATAAAAAGCACAATTAAGATTAGTGAAGAATTCAACAAACTGCACCCATTTACTCCAACACACCCATCTAAAGCTAAATCCGTTTCTATTTTCACGAGGTTAAAAATTGCATGGGAAGTCCAAGTTCTAAGACTTACATGGATTCAGGGTCTTACTGGATTATTTCAAGATGTTTTGGTTTTCGGAGTTTTCTATGTTTTTATTATATACCCATTTGCAACAGAAGAGTCAGCATTATGGTATGCAACCTTTGGAATTTCCCTACCTTTACTTGTTGCATTTATTACATTAGGATGGGTTTATGATAAGAAATTACGAATATGGTCAGTCGATTCAGCGGTGAGGGTAGAAAGAAATCCCTACAGCTATGTCGCAGAACCTGCTCAGCTTTCGTTTACAATTCCATTCTTTTATGCTCTTTTTTCTAATGTGTATAATATTCAGACAAAATTAGGAATCGATTCAGAGAGTGTAAGAAATATAATTCATTTCCTTGACAATTATGTAAAACTCACTTCATCGAAAGATCAGGATTTGGGAGCAGCACGAGATTTGCGAGATTCACATGGAACGATCTTTATGGAGGAATAATGAATATGGGAATTAAAAAATGGGTAATGAAACAGCAATGGCGAATTGTTCAGATAAGAGGAATCTGGACTCTTTTTTATGGAATATTACTTCTAGCAATTACATATGTAAAATATGTCCCGGGTCTTGCAGATATGGAAACACTAGGCCCATTTGTATTCTCGGGTATCATCCTCATAATCTTTCTATTCTTTGGTTACCTATATGACAGAGTTTTGTTTATGTGGGCACCATCACAAGAAGTCAATCTGGAGAGGAATCCATACCAATATGTTCCTTCACCAAAAGACCACGTGTTTTGGTTTCCAATATATTCAGCGCTCCTTGATGTATCTGAAGAACTCGCGACGCACTTTGATTTAGATCGAACTACCATTAGAGAAACAAGAGAGTATTATTCTGAAATGCAAGCTTTGCGTCCTGAAAGGAACGAAGACATAGACAAGGGTATTGAGCTAAGAGAGAAGTTTGCCAAGACCCATCAATTTTCGGATATTATTGATGACGAAGATAGTTGAAGGATACCCGCAATCTCTAGGATATAGTCAATTCTTAGCCAGAACCGAGAAGTCGACGTAACCATAAATCAGTCTTATAATCAGTATGTTGCATTACTGGAAGATTCATCAAATCCTCAAAGTACTGCTCAGACCATCCAAACTTCTTTAGAAGATATTCCCTATCTCGTTGGAGCTCCTTCAAGTCATAAAGCGGTTCTTCTAGTACCTTCAGTGCTTTTTCACGTGTAGTTTGTCCGGAGCATATCATCGTCGAGAGGTGCGCTTTTCTTTTATCAATATTAAATTTCCTTGGTAGAATGTAAGCTTGATAGAATTTTGTGAAGATGGATTCGTGGTGTTTTCCGCCATAATCTTCCCAACCCAAATTCTCGATTAGAAATTGTTTAGCTTTTTCACGATTGTAATCAATATAATTGAGGAAGGGAAATGTCGTTAGTCCCTTGATTTTTCGCAAATAAACCAATTTTAGAAATCCAAGTGTGGGATACGTTTTTAATTTTCTGGATCCGAACTTCCTATGGATATCTTTGAGATTTGTAAGATCGTTTTTCGTCCAAACCCAACTACGAGGCATAATACCCTCTGTAGCGTAATTTGTGCCACCTAGAATATATTTCAAACCTCTATCAGCTGTGTAATTGCGTACTAATGCCATGATGGCATGATCAGAAGCAACTTCAATGTCGACTACAGATGCCTTAAAATAAGCGTGCTGCAAATCCTTGAACTCTTCCCAGTTGATTACGTGAGTGTAGAGATCAACGCCAAGTTTCTTCAAAACACGTTCGATATTTGATACTGCAATTTTTGAATCCCAGCCATTATCCAGATGGACAGCAAGAGGACGCAATCCTAATTCTGTCGCCTTATAGACCATATAGGTACTATCCACACCACCAGAAACCCCTGCAACACAATCATATGGCTTCCCTTGACCATGCGCCTTCATTTTGAATATTGTTTCTTCAAGCTTTTTTTGTCGGACTTTTTCAGGTAGAATAAATTGATCGATTCGAGAGAGATATGAAGTGCAATGGTTGCAAACTCCGTTTTCATCGAATTCGATGTTTGGATCAGTAGTATCCATTACGCATCTTGTACATCTTTGAAAATCACGAGCCATTTTAACACCTCATTGTCTAGGGTAGATACTGTTTCAATTCTTTTTGGGTAGGATAATTAATCAGAACCGCTTTATGCGTTCCATGGAAAACAAATAGACTACCTGCTGAAACAGCAGAGGCTCCGCCTTTTAATATTGCTTCTTGGAAGTGTACCAAGTTCCCTGCCCCTCCACAAGCAACTACAGGAATATTCACCGATAATGTAACTGCTTGAATAAGTTTGAGATCATAACCTTCCATTGTGCCATCACGGTCAATCGAATTCAAAAAGATTTCACCAGCTCCTGCGGCTTCCACTGCCTTTGCAAATTCAACAGGATCTTTTTTTGTATTCATTGTCCCAGAGTGAGTATAGACTTGGTATGTCGAAAATTTTGAACGCTTCACATCAATTGAAACAACCACACTCTGACTACCAAATTCATCAGCAGCTTTCCTTATCAATTCGAGATCTGTCGCTGATGAGTTAAAAATCACCTTTTCAGTACCAATTTTCAGAAGTTTCTGTGCTGTTTCTATATCATGAATGCCGCCACCATATCCAAAGGGCATAAAGCATTCAGTAGTGATATCTTGAATCAAATCGAACTGAGGAGGTTTTTTTTCAATCGTGGCAGTAATGTCTAAGAATACTATTTCATCAACTTCTTTGTCATTAAAAATGCGTACTGCGTTAATTGGATCACCCACGTAGATAGGATTCTTAAAACGAACTGTTTTTACAAGGCCTCTCTCGCGTAGCAGCAGACAGGGAATTACTCTAGTCCTAAGCATCAACAAAGCTCCGCGAAGTTTTTTAAGATCTTCATCCCAAACTTGTGACTCTTTTCGGGATGAAATTGAACTCCATATATGTTATCCCGATTCATACTCGATACAAAAGCAAATCCGTAGTCAGTCATTGCAAGTATATCATCATTATGATTACATTTGACATAAAAGGAGTGTACAAAATAAAACCGAGGTTCATCGAACATATCGTGGAATAAACAGGAATCCTTTTGGATTCTGATTGTGTTCCAGCCCATATGCGGGATTCTTAAGTTCTCATTAACATCAAATTTAAAAAGCAACGTTTCAGAATCAATCCAACCTAAGCCGTCCAATACACCTTCTTCACTTCGATTTGATAGTAATTGCATTCCTAGACATATACCGAGTATTGGTACTTTCTTCTCAAACACAAGATGATTAAGTGTTGGAATCAATCCTTTATTCTTCAGATTTGACATCGCTTTGTCAAATGCACCGACACCCGGAAGTATCAATTTGGAAGAGTTTGAGATTGTATCCAAATCCGAGGTGATTTTAGCCTCATAGCCCATCCGAATAAGCATATTCTGGATTGAACCGAGATTTCCCATCCCAAAATCGATAATGGCAATCATTAAGCAATCCTGACCTTGGATGATATTCAAGTGATATTACAGCATCTTTACTGATTGAACTAATAAACAGATTGTAGTTTTTAATGAGTAATCTAATGTACGAAGACATTTGAGAAGAGAGCCACGAGTAAAAGCTAGACGTGAGAGTGACGATATGCAAATTAGAATGATAGACACCCATTGTCACCTCGAACAAAAAGAATTCAGGCAAGACCTCAATATCGTCCTTCAAAGAGCTGAACGAATGGGAATTGTGTGCATAACATCCGCCATCGCTCCAGAAGAATGGGAAATATGTCTAAAGACTGCAACACACTATGAGAATGTATTTGCCAGTATCGGACTTGATCCAATGCTTTGGCAACAGACTGAAAGGCTCATCAGCTTCATCGAAGCTCATCAAGAGGAGATTATAGCAATTGGAGAAGTAGGTCTTGATTATTATCGCGAGAGAGATCATAGCAATCGTACAGCTCAAATAGAGAGTCTTCAGAGAATCGTTCAACTATCCAAAGAACTGCAGCTCCCCATTCAAATACACTCACGTTCAGCAGGAAAACAGGCTCTTGATGTTTTATCCAAGACACAAGCCTCTTTTGTTCAAATGCATGCTTTTGATGGAAAGGCAAGTTACGCGAGAGAAGCTTCCAGAGAATTGGATTTCTATTTTTCAATTCCGACATCGGTTGTCAGGTCACCTCAAAAACAGAAACTTGTGAAAGCAGTCAAAATTGACCGACTTCTTATCGAAACAGATAGCCCGGTTTTGGGACCGGATAGTGAAAAGAGGAATGATCCAACAAATTTACCTATTGTAATTAATGAGGTGTCTAGAATACTGCGCATGGACTCTGAAGAACTACGTGAAAAAGTGCTGGAGAATACGATTCGTTTGTACCCGAAGATTAGTATCAGGTGATATAGTTCATAAGAACCCAAAATCATGAAAGGATAGATTAACGATGACAGCTGGTATTGAGGAACAAATCAAAAGAATGGTGGCAAATACTACAAGTAAGGCAGCAATCGAAGAGTGGATCGAAGCATCGAAGAGCCAGCAAGAGCCGCTTTACAATTATCGTGGAGATCATGTCGAGCAAGTTGTAGGATTGGCAAAACATCTTGCCTCAAAGTTGGATGCAGACATGGAGGTAATTATACTAGCTGCATGGTTTCATGATTTTGCCAAGCCGGGTTTGGGAGGTATTGAAATACAACATCACGGAGTGGCGAGCGCAGAGTTAGCAAAAGAGTATTTGACCAAGAATGGGTATGAAATTGATATTGTTGAAAAGGTATGTGATGTAATAAGGAAACATGTGGGTTTAACTTTAGATAGGCCACTCGAACCAATTGAAGCTCAAATTCTTTGGGAAGCAGATAAGATACACAAACTTGGTCTCGTGGGACTACTCCAGTATGTCTTGAATGGAATCAGAATGCATCCGGGGAAAAATCTTAGTGATTTCCATATCCAGCTTGTTGAGTTTCTCCCACTAGCATCAAGAATTGCAGCCAGCGTTGTAACTGAAAGAGGGAAAGAGCTAGCATTTGAGAGACTTCAGACTTTACAAGATTTAACACGAATTCTTGAGTCAGAGTTGAAATCGGATCTTCAGGAGTAAGATTGCCTTGAAAAAAGAGATTAGGACAGTTGGAATCCTAGTTATTGGAAATGAAGTTCTTGATGGATTAGTCCTCGACACCAACTCTAATTGGATGGAAATTAGGCTGGTCAGACTAGGAATGCAGATCAAGAGGCTAGTATCTGTAAGAGACGAGTTAGATGAGATTGAACAAGCCCTGAACTTTGTGAAAGACTCATGTGATATTGTGATAACATCAGGAGGGCTTGGACCAACTCATGATGATATGACTCTCAAAGCAATAGCTCAGGCGATTAATAGAAAAATATCAGAAGATCCGGATGCGCTAGCAATTGTCAAGCGTCAATACCAGACTCTTTTTGAAAGAGGTATTGTTGATTCGCCAGAGATGACTGATGCAAGAATAAAAATGGCACAAATTCCAGAGGGTTCTATTCCACTAGATAATCAAGTAGGAGGAGCACCTGGTATCATGATTCAAGAAGGAGTATCAACAATTTTTTGTTTGCCCGGAGTTCCCAGTGAGTTGAAATTTATTTTTGAAAACTCAATAATGCCATGGGTCAAAGAAAGGATTAAGAACAGATTCTATGAACAGGTAGTTGAGTTTCAGATGCATGATGAATCTGTATTTGCACCAGCCATAGACACTGTAATGAATGCCTGTCCTGGAGTATATATTAAATCCATGCCAAAGACTTATGGGACCTCAAAGACGCTTAGAGTGTGGATTTCGATGAGTGGTTCAACTCTCGATGAGGCGCAAAATCATGTCAAAAATGCGGTTAAGAAATTAGAGTCGGTCACAGGACTTAAAGCGCAGGGCATACAAGAATGATTCCCATTTTGCCGATAGATATATTCACTCGTTTAGAGAACAAAAGAACTCGGTGAACGATTGTCTTGCAGGTTGAATTCACTATTGTCTTGGAGGACATTATTGTCTTCTTCATTGCTGTAATCTATGCAGTAATCATTCTCACCTTTGCAGATATTGGGCGGAGGAAGATGGATCTTGGCTCGGACTTTACAAGAAAGATTGTGCACCTCTTTGCAGGGGCAGCAATTTGGACTGTTCCCTATTATCCTCATCCGTGGGTAGCCACCTTTGTTGCACTGACATTCGTTATTATGCTTGGATTGGCTAATACTGAGAGATTTGGACGCTTCTTTGCCGCAATGGCTCGCCCGGAAGATCTTGAACATGGTAGTGTGAGAGGCCCGTTCTGGTATGCGGTTTCTATCACAATTCTAACATCGATATTCACGTTCACCGGCTATGATGAATTTTACTTCGTTGCTGGCGCTGCAATAATGATTATGATGCTTGGAGATGGTATGAGCGCGCCGATAGGAATGAAGTACGGAACAAATCATACCAAACAGATTTTCGGTTCGAAAAGGAGCATAGAAGGTAGCCTTGCGCTTTTCTTCTTCGGATTCTTTGGAGCTATGTTGGCATTCTGGTGGTTTGGTATATTCAGTTTAACAGTATTCACTCCAGGCACGGGTTATGTGAATATGATACTGTTGGCGTTAATTGGAGCATTTACTGCAACCATCGTTGAGTTAGTAAGCCCCAAGGGAACAGATAATGTTACTCTACCCATAATCTCGTGTGTAGTGATGCTACTAATTGCAATGCAAATGGGACTCATAGTATTCTAGATATGATAATTCATTCTGCCTTCAGGCACGATTAATATTGGTAACAATTCCAGATTGATGTCCTACACGCCTCTAACAACAAGTCGATAATAGTATGTAGTCCCTGCAGTATCACTGGTTCGTTCGATTCTCAATACTTGACCACTAACAGCACCAAGTACACGTACAGCTGGATCATCATGGCTAATTCGCGGGAGTTGGGTTTTGTGGATTTTATAGTGATTCAAGACGAGCTCAATCTCTTCTTCTGAGGCAATTGAATGAGGTGGTACGAGTTCATGTTCGAATAAGTCAAAAGATGCATATCCACCTTCGATAAGTTCAACTCGAGATGAACTAGCTTCCTTCTTTGCTGCAGGAGTAAAACGAAGACCACCAATAAGCATACCACGTTGTGCTTCAACTTCTTCCATCTTACTGGCAATGTCCTTCACAAATGCAATACCAATGACTTTTGGTTCTTTGAGGATCCATACGACATATCGGGATATTTTCTCGCCTTCTCCCTTTGTCGGATACATGACATACTTATCGTCATACTCCAATAATTCTGTGGTCTTGTATGCACGAAGATTTAGAAGACCTCTTGTCTTAACAACCTGGCTTGGCAATTCAAACATGGAAGCACACCCCGAGAACTTTGATTTCGCCCGCTAGAGTAGATATAAACATTGTCAAGTGTTCAGGAACAGCTCAGAAATAATACTATTGATTTCTCCAGCTGCAAAAGTCAAAGAAATTCAATCATCCTCATAGAGTCGCATGGGTTGCCCACAACAAACCAAAGTTCCTACTCCGGACTTCTTCACTACAATCACTTGCTGACATATATCACAAACATAGATTCGGCCTTCTTTTGCCATTTTCATATATCTCCTGTTTTCAAACAATAGAAACCCAATTTCTCTCCCTGTTTTATGGATTTCTAACACTTTTGATAGCTTTATTATGCTAATAAGTATCCCAGAAACGCCTAATAGTAGATGGTACGAAGATACAAATACTTCGATGACACAGAGGCATATTGACAGGTAAGAGGCGATATGCGTGGCCGGACTAACAAAAGGAATGATAGCAGATGTTCACAGGAAGAAGGAGATTCGACTACCAGCTGACTTCTTCCAAAATGAAGCCCTGCAAGGCTTAAAGGCCGCTATGGTAATCTACTTCGAGAGATCAGGTGAGATTCGATTAATTCCAATGACAAAAGAAGGCGGTGCGCGGGTTAGACTTGAAGTTGAAAAGGTCAATCCTGCTCTTATGCAAACAATGACTCAGTTATTCAAACATCATGATCTGAAGGTACTATTCACAACAGGATTCTGTTTCGAAGAAAATCGATGCATCTATGAAGTATATTTCTCTGCGGATGACATCAGAACCAAAGAGCCAGATATTAGACGAACGATCAATAGCATTCCAGGGCTTTATGAAAGCGAATTCGAGATTCTCGAGATTGGTCAAGAGTGGTAGTAACCACTTCTCGAGGTAGCGGTCAATCCTTTATACAGATATTACTTGACTACCTGCAGTGCGACATTCTCTTTCACATTAGTTTCAACAACTTTGAGCTTTGTCTTAAATAAGGATTCAAGATAACCTCGTATGAAAGGTGCAGGGTAGAATGGACTACCAATGACAATCAAGCCCTGTTCATTAATAGATATCGAGCCCCATCCATTATCTTGTAGCAGATTCAGGACTAAACCGCGACTATCAACATTTTCTGGAGATTCTCCATATATCAAGCGAACAACATCAGCAATTGGCGATTGACCTCCTGCAGTGATTCCCAAATCGTATTGGTCAGAAGGGGTGAGTTTGGAGAAGAACAGAGAAGATATTGCTTCAGATTCAAATACTGCTCTTGAGGTGTTAACATAGATACCCCGTTCGTTCCATTTGTGCACTGTAAAGTCGAGGAACCATCTAACTGAATCCTCAATCATTTGAGCACGTGATCGCCCAGCTCGCTCCTTGACTAAGTCATCGATATGATTCACGAGTGACTGTGTCATTGTAACACTAATGATTTTCTTCTTCAGTAGCTCGTTAATCTCGTCTAGTCTAGCTTGCTCGGTTTTTGGAAGCTGGACTCTGTCATCATTCTTGTCCTTTCGAAGCTTCTTTAGCTTGGCGTCCAACTCCATTTTTTCTCTCATCAATAACGATTCCTCGAATCTAAGAGACATGAATTCTAAGACCTCCAATTAATATGATGTTAGTAAATTCCATCAACCCTATTAGATTGTATTCGGATTTACTAGATTACATGCATACCTACTATAAGAATTCTTTGGGACATCCTTGGCACCTTGGTGGTTTTACACAGTAACCACAATTCGAGGAACGAAGGAAGGGTATGTTGGGAATCTGTAATCAATCATGGAAAGCTTCATTGGTATTAATGATTTTAAAAAAAGAGATAATCAATGGCATACTGTGAACTCTGGCTAGAATCTGTAGGAGGTATGTCCTCCTTTCGTGTTGCTCTTTTGGCACCAGACGAATTTGAACTTCCAGAGGGTTTTTCCCTTGCTTCTATTCAAATTGATTCCGAAAAAAAGTTGTATCTCTCAGAGCCAATAGATGGAATCAAAGCTGCAAAAAAGTCCATTGAGGCAGCTGCACAATTCTACAGCGACCGTGATTTGAAATTCCTATTCTTCAGAGAGATAAGGAAACCTACTGCTTAATGATAGAAAAAGAGAGGAAAGAGGGGAAGGATCCCCTCTATATCTCATGGCCAAGCTACTAGCCCGAGTAATACTGGATTGAGTAGAACAATCACGCCTACTCCAATGGCTGCTAAGCCAACAAGAACGCTTACTGGCACTGAAGCAAATATCTTGCCTATCAGCTGGATGAGTTTGATTAGCAATCCACCCAAAACATATGCAACACAAAATATGATGAAGCCGATGACCAACAGTCCTTTTCCAGAAGTTAGCCATGCAATGTATTCACCAATCACAGGTGCTGACACATATGGATTTAGGAGTCCGTATATTGTGGCGGCTCCAAATGCCGCAACAGCCAAAGCAAAGACCAAGGCGAGCGGGAATTTTGAGAGCACCCTCATGACAAGTGAGAATCCCATAAGGATCAGCACACCAGCCACAATAACTGCGCCTGGTTGAACTTGCCAAACTACATATCCAACAAAAATATCCAAGATACCCACGAAGAAGCCAATGTAGGTTCCAATCTTAACGAGGAAATCGAAAATTGTACCTAACAGTGGGATTGGATCAGTGATGTTTTCTAACAGCCAGATGGCCAATAGACCTCCTGAAAGTATGAGCACCCATGCAAGAATCCAGTCATCCTGGAAATAGGCCATAATCTCAGGAAGAGTCCAATCAAGAAATGGTATTTGAAGCATTTTAACACCTCATCCTAACTAAAATCGCATTGCATTTAGCTACAAATAAACTCTACTACACTAGACTCAAACCCATTAGTCCAGAGGATAATGCAAAGGCAATCCAAAATATTAAGCCGCATATCAAAGCCATCACAATTGGGCGAGAACCACTAACCATTCTTGTATTCTGATATCCCATCGATAGGATCGTAATGCCCAGAGTCGCAAGTAGAGGAGCAATGTCTAGCATTGAGACGGAACTTGCTGTCCATGTTGGCCCTTGAGTTAGAAGAGAACCGATGAATAGGAAGGGTGCAAGTGATGCAAGCATTCCTAAGACAGCAGCACTCGTTATGGTCAACAAATATACCTTCAATCTCTGAGCTGCAATTATGGAGTCTCGCTCTTTAGCAACTGCAGACCTCTTTACGAGTCTTGCGGCAATCTTTGAGATTCGTTCTCCAGCGTCCTGAGTTGAAGTTTCGCACATCAGCGCTATCATTCTAAACATCTGAGAAACTCTCTGACCTAGTGCACATTCTGATGCAAGATGCATCGCTTCTGAGATACTGTGATGGTCTTGGTAGATCGATCGGATAGCAATATCCACTAGCTTTTTTACTTCAAACTCCAAATCATCCCGAATTGCTGGTAGTGCTACCTCCAGTGTATCACCTGATGAAAGTCTTTGACCTAGCAATATCATTAGGTTCAGAAATGCATCATATTCAACAATGATGTCTTTCTGAGTGGGAGGGAATAGAGAGTCATCACGAGGCCTGTCAAAATAGGCTGAAAATTGCCTTGAGAACCGATTCTTGAGGAGTGTATTGAAAAGAATAAAGCCTGGTGCTGCCAATACTACAGCCCATTGGGTCGCGTATCCTCCCAGAGAGATAGCTAGTGTGAACATGATAGGCAGGTAAGTGACCAAAGCTGCTACGATCAAGAGCCGGCTCTCGAGCTCTAGGTTTTTCTGTCGGAGAGCAAGGTCAGCCTCAAATGACTCACCAGACATCTCATCGAGCAGATCGGTTTTTGTCTCAAGCGATCCAACTATCGTCGAGAAATATCGCCGAATATCATCAGAGGGTTGATCCTTTGCAAAATCCATCAAACAGGTCTCTGGAGGAACACCCTCTGCTATGCGAGTGAGCATCAGTTGAAAGGCTCTTGATAGATATGGATGAGCGGACTGTGCCACCATCTCGATCGCGTCAAAGATTGTGCCACGCGATTGAAACACTAGAATAAATTGCTCAAAGACGATGTCAGCTTCTTCTGATAGTCCTAATTTGTAGCCATTCATCATTGAAACAGGGTAAGAGATGATTATGTAATAAAAAACAACAGATAGCATTGCAGCGAGAGGAATTGTGATCAAAAGACCTAATCCAAAGAGTAGCATGGATATTGTTGCTCCAATGAATACTAACACAGCAGAGAGATATGCTGCTGAAACCACGCCTTGAGTGGATACAGTCATAATAGGAAGAAGAAAACGGACAGCTCTAGTTAGTTCTCTGTCGTCAACCTTTCTAGTGATTCTTGAGAAGGGAGGAATTTTCACACTAAAATTGCAAAGTCGCTCGTATATCAAAGCACAAGTCCTCTCGATAGAAAGTCCTATTCGCTTCTCTTAAATTCCTCGATGAGTGATTTGAAAAAAGAAGAGGTATGTCCCTATGTCCTGGGACACAGGACATGAAGGGACATGCTATTGTTGTTATCTTCGTCGACGAATGATATAGACTACTGCAAGTACTCCGACGACAATGAGAAGGAGAACAACCACTCCTCCACCACTATCTTCATTCGCTAGATTGGTGTATGCGGTATATACCGGATCTTGTTGGATACGAAGTCCATTCCATGTTGGGAAGGTGACACCATACCACCAATTGCTATGATGAAATGCTGTGTTGGCATGAACTGCTAAATCTGCAACAGATGTATACATTGATCTAATCTGAGCTGATAGGCCATATGCCATATTTGCCAGCAAGAACGCTGAGAATGGGGCTTGCCATGCAACAAGAAGCATGTCAGTAAACCTAGCGCCAAGTAGACAATTAAGTGCAGTTTCGTCATCTGATACAGTAGTCCATGGTGATGCAGACTCATTGATTAGCGAATATTGACGGCCCAAACCAATATCGAACGCGCGCTCGTTATCATCACCGACTTTGATACTTATATCATCATCTAGCAAAGCTGTTGAAGTTGGAGGATCAATTGTATTGCCAGATGTCATTTTGGTAACATTGTATTTGGACGTGAATATCGATAGATAATGAACTGCAGATATCCTAAATGTTTCGTCAATGATGTCAGTTGGAGGTACATCAAAAATCAATATTCTGAGTTTCTTGACTTGTCCAAGAGTGTACAAAGTTTCGGCATGGACTTCACCACTTTCATCAATTGTTATATCATATTGAATTGTCAGTTCGCTGACAAGCACTGTTACAAGTGGAAGTAGGTATGTGCCTACAAATCCTTTGGCTGAATCGACCACTCTGCAGGTGAGATTGTAGTAGTGCATACCAAAGCGATAATGGTTATCGCTAATCTTCGTTGCAGGAATTGGAACGACTGATGGCGTGTATTCAGGCCAAGTATTGTCTGATGCCAATGGAACGACGTACGAGGCATTGTCGTGGCCTATATCAGGCAAGTCATTGTCTGCAAAGGTCGTATTGTCAATGTGGGCAAGCAAGAAGGCAAAGATCGCTCCAATGAAGACTTCTTTGTTTTCAGGAGTCTTAAAGTACATTCCAAACAACTGATACGGTAGAATATACTTCTTACCGTCGGTTGTGTTTGCACTATTGAATGCGATTAGGAATGTTGAGAACTCGCCTACATGAACATATGAAGCTGTAAAGCTTGAAACGGTCCCATCTCCAGTTTGAACTCGAATAGAGCTATTTGTCCAATACTCTTCTGTGAATGTATGGCCTAAAATTGCGGCCTCATCACCCGCAGTCCAAGCATTGGATACAGGCATAACTGCAAATGGTAGAACTAGAAGCATCAAGACCCATAGGGTCACAAGATTACATTTTGTAGCGCGCATGTGAAACTCTCCAAAATTATCAATGAATCATATTATTAAAAGGAAATGCATGATAGATACATAAACAATCGTTAGATGAAATCAGAGAGTTTTGTTTGAGTTTTAAATTCGCTGTAGAGTCTGCTCCTTTTGAGCCAGCGATGAACTGGATTGCGCAAGTATTTCCCAATCTCAGTAGTTGCCTCATCCATACTTTGGAACTTCTTCACACCCCGATCCAATGCCCTTTTGGCGATCTCGCGAAACCGCCATACCCCAAGAGGAATCCACTGAGCGGGATCGGTTTCCAAGAAAACTATTACTCCTGATTGCCTCTTCTTCTTTACGAGATATTCTAGGACAGGCAAGCGAGTTGCATAGTACGCACCAACCACAGCTTTGGCATAATCCTTCCGACCTTTCCCGAATTCAAAGTCATTGATGATCGGCGGATTCAGTCCTCCAAGCCAAGACTCCATGGCTTCAAATTGCCAACCGCTTGGATAGAAGAGGATGGCTACTGTATTTCCAAGAGCTTGATCAATACTCACCAAAAAATCATTGATTGCTGAAAATCGAAGAACCTGTCTGTGCAAGCGACGACCTACTATATCGTCAATGGCTGTGATACTCCATTTCGTAGGGACCAGTCTTCGTTTCTTTCTTTGTCCTAAAACGCCAACCGATAATAATCGGGTGATGTGCTCCTGACGAATTCCATCATTAAAAAGCTCCATAATCCCGCCCACAGCTTTCAGGTCCGTATCAGATGTGATTTTATCAACAACCTTGGGTACCTTCGGTTCATCCTCGAGTCTAAAGAAATCAAGTGGAGCTGAAGGTCCGATAGGCAACGTCCTATCAGAGAAGATTGTTGTGAAAGAGGGCTTTTTCAGTAGTGTGGCCTCAGAATATAACGCAGACTCGGAAAGCGCCAGAGTCTGGGTTTCAGCAAGATCGCGAGGAGGATCTATGGCAGCA
>JAOUFI010000147.1 GCA_029858305.1 Candidatus Thorarchaeota archaeon | reverse complement strand
GACCATCTTGCCATGCCCTAGAAAAGGTCACAGCGAATTGAGCGGCCTCTTCCAGAGTGCTTTCTCCAGGAGGTTCATCTGGAACCTTGATCAGTGTATAGGGGGCCCCATGAACCGACGCGTGGAGAAATACATCATTCGGACTCATCTGGTTCTTTGCTAAGCTTTCATTGCTTTTTGCATCACGTCCTCCAATGATGAGGAAGCCCTCTGATGAGATGAACCACCGAAACTTCTCATACCATCGTTTCTTTCTTGTTTTGACACGAACCCTCTTAGTTTCCGGTTCTACCATACTCACTTCTAATTGTTCCATCTTAGCTCTCGTCTTTTCAATTTGCTTACGGGCACCATTAACCTTGGACTCCGCCTTCTTAGCTTGATCATAAGCTGTCGATGCATTGTCTTGTGCTGTGAGTCGGATGTCGAGATCGACTGAAGTTCCATTCAGGCTGACGATTATTAGTCCTTGAGAGGGTATTATTCGTTCTATAAGTTTGGCAGATGGGATACCCTTCTTCTTCCCTTCATTTACTCTTTGAATAATATCATCCCAAGAAACACCATTGGTCTTTGCCTTCGTCACAGTTTCAAGGACCTCTTGAATTAAGGTGAAGTATGAATAGATGAGTTCACCCGCAGTTCGCATTTTTTCAGCCTTCGACACAAGATTGTCAATGCCCTCATTCTGCTTGTCGATAATCTTCTGGAGTCGTTTTTGCTCCTCTGATAATGCATCTAGGGCCTGTTCATCTTCTAACTCGCTATCAGAAACTCCGAAGAATTCATCAATTGCTTGACTAAAGGTATCGACTACCTGCGTCGGCTGTTCTTGGTAGAGCTTGAACTTAAAGGGCAGAAAGGCGATGTAGCCCAGATCATCCTCATCATCAATTGGTTCATCATTTAGAACAATATTCGGGAAAGAAACGCCCGTCTTAAGATGTTGAATGAACTCATTCAGTCCGTTCTCGAGATCCATAAGACTCTGTTTGTCCATGTCTGGAACCATCATTTTCGGGGAAACTAATGATAGAGCACAAATTTCCTCACAGCTGAGCGAGTCAAGGTTTAACCTACTCGCTAGAGTACGTACAATGTTGGCTTTTGAGTCAGCTAGCATATTCTCAAATGACTGGTTGTCAATATTGAACAGGTCTTCACCCCTCAGAGGTGGGAACTCATAAAGCTCTTTTGGGATGACATTTCGATCGCGCATTCTCTTATAGTGCATAGCAATAAAGATGGTATCTTTTGGATCTAATAGAAGCATGTTTCCCGAGCCAAAAAGCTCTGCGACAAGCTTGTAGGACTCATTCTCATCTCCCACCTCAATAATCACTATTCTATCCAAGTCGTGTTGCTTGATTGAGATGACTCGTTTTTCTCTCAGATACTTTCTCAACACGGTACAAAAATGAGGGGGCTGACGGGGGGCTTTACGGTTGTATTCTGTTAGATGAATTCGTCTACCTGGCTCGATGAGTAACTGAGTATTTCCGCCTCCCGATTTGTAGAGTTTTAGGACAAAGATGTTCTCATACTGATAGACGTTCTTAATGAAGGCACCTTCTCCTACTTCACGTAGTTCAGGTAGAATGAGTCGAATGTCAATGTTACTCATCGAATCCTTCATTTCATCTCATCTTGCCAACAGACCGACATGATTATAACATAGTCGATTGAACCACCATTTACCAGGCTGGTGAGTGATAATGGAACTAACCCCACTAAAGAACCTCTTTAACCGTCTATTTGGCAAATGGGCGAACTCGCCAAATGATCAACAATACTATGTCAAGATGTTCTTCGCAATTATCAGCGCCTTGATCTGTGGCCTTGGCGGGCAAGTGTTTGCTGGTACTAGAGGTGTCATGCTTGGTTTTCTGATATACATCCTAAGCCTGTTCGTTATCCGATATCTTCTAGATATTGAGCCTGCGAAATTAGGCGGTATGCAGAAAATGATTACGAACTCATTATTCTCATACATGATGCTGTGGGTGGTTATCTGGACTATTCTCTATTCATTCAGTATTCCCCCAGAGATAATTGAAACACTATAACACGTGAGTAGTAGAACTAGCAAAATATCGGAAAATTCACAGAATATTCCTAATTTCCAAAGAAGCCTGCTAAAAAGAAAACTAGACTAGTGCTAGCAGTTGCAAAACGAGATATGCGACTAGCATTATTGGTAGCAGTGGAATGACATCGACCCCTAGTCTTTTTCGTTTATACTTAGAGTAGATGTATGCACAAACAAGAACAATTGCTAGTAATAGTCCAGATGCAACAATCCCCTCAAGTATAGGATCCGACCACCCACCAAACTCAATCCCTGGACTCAGAATCGCAATTGTTGTGACTGCCTTTACGTCAGCTCCCCCAAATGCACCTACTCGGAAGAGCATGTATGCAACGATAATCATGAAAATGCCAGATGATACATGCAGAAGAACATGCTCGAACAAATGTCCTGTTAAGATGACAATAGCCATCCCTACCGAGCCGCCAATAATCATTATCCTGTTGGGAACATGGCGCGTACGCAAGTCAAATCCTGTATAGATTAGCAATAATAGTGTTATAGCGATAAAGGACAAAATTGACGAGATTGTGATTTCTAGAGCCATCCAGCACTCAGCTCCTATCCTATGGTAATGTAATCTACCGTATATAGTCGCCGTGCTACTACAGTAACACAGATTAACAGCTCTGCCAAGGAACCAGTCGTAATGGGGAAACAATCTAGGATTCCCATATACAATGATTCAGAAGTTGATCGCATGAAAGATCCATACCAAGTAATTCATGATACAACTTATCGTCTTCTTGCCAAGGCTGCTACAGAACTCCCAAAGGATGTGAAAGAGGCTCTGAAGTCAGCTACAGCGCGTGAAAAGAATGAAACGGCGAAAACTCAGTTATCTGCCATTCTCACCAATCTTGATATTGCTGAAACTGGGATTCCGATGTGTCAAGACACAGGAATCATAATTTTTTATGTCAAGGTCGGGGAGAAATTTCCATTTATCGGTAAAATTAAGGATGCACTAACAAAAGCAACTGAGAAAGCAACAGCTGAGGTCCCTCTTCGACCCAATGCAGTCAATCCAATAGTTGGAGGAAATTCTGGAAATAATACTGGTGTCAAAATCCCATGGATTAACTGGGAGATTGTAGAGGGAGACTCACTGGAAGTGACAGCATTTCCAAAGGGCGGCGGAAGTGAGAACGTCAGCATTGTTGGAATGCTTAAGCCCGGAGTTGGACTAAAGGGCGTGAAGAAACTCGTTGTAGACAATGTAATGAGCTATATGGGCGCTGCCTGTGCACCAAATGTTATTGGTGTTGGGATTGGTGGCGGATCTGACATAGCCATTAAAATTGCAAAGGAACAACTTCTACGCCCACTGAATGACAGGCACCCTGAACCTGAGGTCGCAAAGATAGAGCAGGAACTCATGGATGCGATTAACACTTCTGGCATAGGCGCGATGGGGCTAGGCGGGGATACAACTGTATTAGGCGTGAAGGTAGGTTATGCAATGCGCCATCCAGCTAGTCTTCCTGTGGGAGTTGCGGTGCAGTGCTGGGCAGCAAGACATAGCAAGGCAATAATCTCGAAAGACTTGAAGGTCACGTATGTGACCCATCCATTGGAGGGAAAGTAAAATGGTTGAATATCATCTAACCACACCAGTTTCGGAAGCAGATGCGCGAAAGCTCAAAGTCGGGGACGTTGTGTATGTGACAGGAAAGCATGTCTACACTGCACGTGATGAAGCTCACGAACGAGCTCTCAAAATGTTCGAAAAGGGCGAGAAGCCTCCAGTTGATTTTGAAGGTAGTGTAGTATATCACGTCGGCCCCGTAGCTTGGCAGAAGAATGGCAAGTGGGTGATTGTATCAGCTGGTCCTACTACAAGTGGTAGGATGGAGCTATTCGAAGATGAATTTCTCAGAAAGTACAGGGCTCGAGTCATTGTTGGAAAGGGTGGAATGGGTCCCAAGACTCTCGGTGCCCTGAAAGAGGTCGGAGCTGTCTATTGCAGTTACACAGGAGGCTGCGGGGCTTTGGCCGCAAAAGGGTTGAAGGAAGTCACCGCCTATCTTTGGGATGACCTAGGGATGCCTGAGGCATTGTGGGTAATCACTGCTGAGGAGTTTGGTCCTCTTCTTGTCACGATGGATTCCCATGGAAATAGCATACATGCTGATATGGACAAGCTCATCGCTAGTCGTAAAGCTGAAGTCTATGCGAAAATTGGGATCAAACAATGATTGGATTGGGATCTTAATGATCCCTCTCTCATTTTCTTTTTGCATTGAAGTCTGAAGAAGTCCTAAACGAGAGATCATTTTATTGAATATATATTTCAAAAATCCTCTACTCATTGCTACCGCCCTCAATAGTAACTCTTAAAC
>JAOUFI010000042.1 GCA_029858305.1 Candidatus Thorarchaeota archaeon | reverse complement strand
GCTCTCTCTTGTTTTCCAGTACCCCTCAAAACAAAACGTGTACGAAACAGTAATAGCACTTTCTGATTCAATTGGGACTATGCTAAAGACGCGTGAACGCGATGCTCTGAAGTACATTCAAGAGAGGGGAGTTACTCTAGATAATATAGTCAATGTTGCAGAGGAGATGATACACAACAAAGTACGTTTCATTGAGAAACAGATCCATGATGCACAGAATGGTCACAAGGAACTCGAGTATAAGAAATGGTATCCCTATAACATAGACGCTGACTTCATGGTGGCTATAGGGAATGGGGTCATTCATCGTTTTTTTAGTGATAAAGAGTGTGATCCCACCAGCGATGAGTATAAGGAGATGCGAAGTTCAATATCTCTAGTCGTTCAAATATCATTGGACGAGGTAAAGCATACCCATGAAGTAGACATCGAGATGGAAGATGGACAGCCCTACAAAATGATTGTTCACTATCAACAGGAGCTCGAGAGGTTCTATACAAGGTTCGTGATCGATCGGTTCTATGGCTTTGGCTGCTGGCTCATCCCAGTTGAAGAAGATGGCAGTGAACGCAGACGCTGGTTGCAGGAGAGTCTCGTTGAGACAATCGGGAGAGGAGTGAAAGTGACCAAGGCAATAGCGGCTATTGACGATCCTGATGTGCGCGAGGTCACAGACCGGCTAAACAGTGGCGAAGGCAGGCCCACGCTAGAGTGGATGGAGGAATGGCAGAATGGCGGCAAAACAGTTATCAGAGCCTCGAATGGAAGAGAGATCTACGTGTACAAGACCAAGGACGTTGCTCTTGTCTATATTAGGTAATACTCCCAACTACCTGTTTTTAAAGGACATATCTCTTATTGCGGAGCACATACTCCTCCGCTCAATCCTTTTTTTCTAGTCAAATTTCCAATTCGTATCTTTTCCATACCAGAGAAACTCATGAAGCTGAACTCAGTTCTCACTTGACAACAAGATATGGTAGATGGTTCGGTCACATAACAACTGCTCGTCAGTGGGTAATACTTGTACCAGTTATTGCAGCCATGACTTGAATATTGAGTACTCCACTATCATTTATGGTGGAGTATTCTATTAGTACATCAGGGTAGTCCATAATGGGTGTCCGATGAATTCCCAGTCTGTTATAATACCCGATGCATTGAAATGCTCTTCAATTTCAAGTATTTCACTCAATGACATTACGTATCTAGGAATAATGTTACCTTTTGAATCTGAGTAGATATCCTTTACAACTTGCTTACCATAGACTGTGTCCCTAAGGCTGTGCACATAATATCTCGGATTTTCCAACCATTCTTCGTATTCATGATCATCCGGTGATAGTTCATAGAATGTTAGTCTTTTTACCTCTTCATCTCGCATCTCTTCTATTTTAGGCACGAGTGATATGAACCTGGTATTGTTAGTCCTAATAAAATCGATATCAAATCCTGCCGTGCTATTCCCGCTATTAAGATACTCTTCTATCATCTCATGGATGTGTTCATTGATTCCAGCTTTTATTGACTTTGCATTAGAGGATTTACTCTTATCGGGTTTAACTAGACGAAACAGGTCTGATGGAAGAACACACTTTGCTATATCAATACCTTCCACGTTTCCATCCACATTGAACATTTTCAAGAGGTACTTATTGAAACTCGACCAGTAAGTAGGCGAGAATAATGATGCATATCTTTGTAATTTTCGATATACTTCCGTCCAGTCTGATTCATCTATATTGGCATACACAATAGTTGGTGGAATATAACAAGGATATTTCTGCATACGATACCACTCATCGCCAATTTCAGAAGATACAATTACAGGAAGCTTGATTCTTCCAGCTAGATTTCGAACATGAGAATATATTCCTCTGATCTGATAGTTGAATTCTATCAGTTTTGACATTCCCAATAACGGAGTACCATCAATGACTGGTAAATCATATAGTAAAGGGTGATCATCTAATGGTGCCAACCAACGAGTTTCTACATGATGAATAATTGTTAGACGAACAAGATTTCTAAGGTCAATAAGCATTGATAGGTCGATTTGTTTCTCATTTGTAGTGATGACAAGTTTCTGTAGACTCTTACATTTGCTAATGAGTGACAAGTCTGGACAAAACTCATTCTCATATTCCCTATCATTGAGTAGGATGAGTGTTTGTAGTGATTCATTCCTATGTATGTTATCCATTAGTATATTTCTGAGTTGTTTTAATACTGATAGCTCGATATTCTTTACGCGTGGATTATCTAATAGTGGTCGGATGTCAATCTCTTTTATCTTTGTATTGTCGACAATGATAAAACTACTTAATGATTTCATTTCGTTGCATACTTTTAATTCAATATTTTCGTATCTACCTCCTACTATTCTGAGGGTTTGAAGTTTCGGAAACTCAGTCAAAGAGTCAAGTGTTAAATTATCGATGAATTCATTTTCCAAATACAGTCTCAGTATGTTGACATTCGTTTTATCCTGTGATGATAGAAATTTGTGTAATTCGTCATTGTTCCTTATGCCTTTAATTTCAGTTGCCCTCTTGATTGATTCGAGGATTTTTTCCTTCCGTGTAGGCATGAGTCTGTTTATCGTTATAGACCATATAATGATTTCAGATAGCAATCTTTAACTAAAGCATCATAGAATCCATGTCTTCACGATCGCTGGGTGGTCGGGAAAAAGCAGTCTGAAGCGCTTACCATTTGTTCTTGCGTACGTCATTGTTGACGGCTGTAAGACTGCCATTGCAAATGAATTACGAGGTCTGGACCCATGGGATGCCGAGTTTGGCATGCCGGTGAAAGTAGTCTGGAAACCAAATTCCGTTTTCCATATCGCTTTCTGCATAGAAAATGATATCTCTTATACAAACAGAGTAAGTCTGTCGCCATCTTGGTTTGAGCTTGCATCTCTTCAGATATCTGTGTAGTATCTAGCTATTTCTGAACCGTAGGAAAGAAGAATCTTGGTGACATTGAATGAGTAATATCTGGACTTTGACTATAGTAAATTCCGCCACAGAAGATTAAAGGGGATAAATCGATAGTTGAGGATAGGTAGGATTGAAAAATGACCATCATTGCAAGCTGCTACAGTGGGACACACAAGATTGTTGTTCACTACTCTCATTTATCAGGGAGGTATCGTATCACTTATGATGGTCAAACTATGATTAACAGCTTTGGTAGGGCTCACAGCTTCCAAGCGATTGAAGATGGTCAGAATTCGCAGTATGCTATCAAGATCACTGGTTGGACTGTCTTCACTCAGAAGGCTCAGGTGATAAGAAATGGCATCCTTATCTTCAGTCCTGAAGAGGGATTCAGGCCTCCGATTTCTCTGCTCCCGACGCAAAGCCAAGACCTACCCAAGGAAACAATTGTTAGAGAAAAAATCATTTTGGTTGTCTGTCCACACTGTGGCCACCGCAATGATGCTAGTAGACGGACTTGCGAAAAGTGTGAAGCGTCAATCTAGGAACAATCCATAATTCAAGATTACTGAATTACAGTAGAAACAACCAAATCCAGCCAGGTATAACAAAAAGCGTAATCTTGAATACAGAGAATATATGCTATCTTGGAGGGCACTAAAACAAAATATGCATATACTATTACACAGATTCTATTTATCCAAGAATTCTCTTTCTCTCAGCTATCCTCAAACCATAAGTAAGCAGATGGCTGGAAACCAAGCGTTGGCATGACTCCCGAAAAAGAACGCATGAAGGAACTTTGCAAACCTGTCTTTGAATGGGTCAAGACAATGAAATAGGATGAACCTGAGAGTTGGACCCACCAACTCTCTTTTCACTTTCTTAGCAAGATAGTGATGAATCAATTAAAATATCTGCGCCTTGAATTCAAGTATAATTGTGGTAAGTCAATGCCTTGGTCATCAAGAAATGATGCTGAACCAAGATTAGAGATATTTGTTTTATTAAAAGCACCCACCGCATGTTGTAAAAGCAAGTAATTGTATCTTAATTTTGACTCTTAAAAGACTAATAGATGCTGGTGGCATATTGAGCGAAATTGAGAAAATTGTGAATCGAGTAAAGTACCTAAGAGAAAACGATCTTATCACAGATGCAGAAGAGTTAGTCATAGTTTCGCTTGAGGATTATGAGGACTCTTGGCAACTATGGTTAGAACTAGGCCACATTCGGATGCGGAAACAGGATTATGAATATGCCGCTGAAGCGTTCTCGACTGCGACTAATCTTGACCCAAATGAGTTTTGGCCTTGGTTAAACCTTGGACATGCCCAAAGAGCCCTCGGAGATTATGATGATGCGATTGACGCAACTGAGAATGCATTGAGAGTTGAGAGCAACGAGAAAGAACTCTACTTGGCGTACTACAATCTCGCCCGTTACAATGCGTTAATGGGGCGGATTGACGAGGCTCTGAATCTCCTCAAGACCGCTCTTGAGAATGACGAATCTTTGAGAAAGTTGGCTCGTGAGGATTCAGACTTGGATTCTTTGAGAAAGGCGCCTGGTTTTGAATTTCTGGTTGAATCTTAGCATTTTGCTAAATTAATCGAGCGCTGAAATGAAACCTGAATACTGGCTTTACTCCGTTCTTTTTTGCATAATCTCCAACCAGTTATCGAATGGGTCAAGACGATGAAATAGTCTTTAATGAAAATGAGCTGGATATTTGTTGGTTTCCAGCTCTATCTTACTTTTTTGTGAATTTCCATTCGGTATCTTTTCCATGCCACAGGAATTCATGTAATTCCTGACATGATGTGAAATGATATGTTCTCATCACAATATCACACGCCATTCGGAATAACATTGTAGCACACTCCGTCATGAGAGGGTTCAAGCTGTAACAAATGACAATCTCTCTGTCATCTTCGAAGATCCAAGAAAATGGGATATATTTATCAGACATTACGCTCCAGGGATGCGTGCGTGGTAGAAGTGATTTCATTTTAATCTGAGAAATTGCTTTTCGAGTCATTGTTGCTGAGAGTGAGAAGTATGTATTCAAAGACAATAGATTACTGGGAAGCTAATGAACAAAGAAGGATCTAAATCATGCAAATTACAGATGCAACACCTGTGGGATATTACAACATAATTTCCATCATCACAGAGACCTTCGTTGTTTTTATTATCATCGGAACTCTTCTCATCATAATGAATAGGCGCAGTAGGTCCTTCAAAGCTGTTGATTTAAAGAACATGAGAATGAATATTACAAATATCGTTTTTATACTACTATTGATTGCTATTCTGAGCCCCGCATCGCTGAATATCTACCCCAGAACTGGCTTCTACCCGTCCGTCACAATCTTTGCCATGTCATGGCAGATCTCAGATTCCACCCCTAACATCTTCATGTTTGGTCCTGAGTTTCTTCTCATAGCTTTTCTTTTCCTGTTCATGAAATTCGTCTTTATCTATCAACTCTTCAAATATTACTATCATATGACAACAAAAAATCGAGTTATCATTGTTGGCATAATAAGCGAATTCCAACTCACTTTAATTGGTCTTGCTATAATTCCGTTAGCCTTTGGGACACCGAGTCTTGCAGTAATGTTCTCACTACCAATACCCGTTCTTCTCCTGACAGGATTACTGATGTTGAAATTCATTCCAGCTCCTCCTCTTCTTGGAGGTTGGGAGGAATTGGAGAAACCAAAGGAGTGGTGGGATGGCGTCAAGAGATAGATGCCTTGAGAAATAGTATATGGTGAGAGCTTTCGTGATTTGAGCGACAGTGTACGAGAGTAAATCAAGCTGAATCAGGTATCATTGTAAGATAATTGTCCACAGATACTTCAAAGACTCCCGAGAAAGAGCAGATGAAAGAGCTCTGTCAACCTGTCTTTGAATGGGTCAAGACCATGAAGTAATCACATTTTAGAAGAAGAGAGACAACCCATCCTGAACTTACACTTAAGATCAAAATAAAAAATTTATTTTCTTTCTTTTTGAAGACTTCTTCGAGTTTCGAAAAAGCAAGCAGGCATGTCAGGTTTTAGTAACTAGGTACGATCTTGATTTTGAATCAAGGTCGAAAATCACAAGCAATCAATTCTGTTCATCAATATTACTTTGCTATTGAATCGATATGCTTTACTACAATATTTGAGAGTAGATGAGCAAGAACCTCATCAGTTTCAGCCACATCAGTCTCCAATATATGCCTATGAATCATTGAATCAACAAGATGGAAGACGAATTGAGTTGTTGCCACTCGTTTTTGAGGTTCGACCACTCCAAGCTGCTCAACTAGCGTATCAAAATACTTGAATTCAGATAAACTCAGACGGAATAGATCCTTGTCTCCCTTAAGCAATTCCGGGTATGATAGAAAGACTATTTTCAAGACCTGAAGAATAAGCCTATTGGCTCGATGAGTATTAATAAGAGACATGACAAGGGAGTACAAGAACTCTCTCGGTCGATTCAAGTCAATAGATTCGAGCTTTGGCGCGCTTGTTTCAAAAAAATCAACACCAAGAGATAGGAAGATATCCGGTTTTCCATTTGGAAAATATCGATAAACCTGACTGATATTTATGCTTGACATATCGGCGATATCATTTATTGAAAGATTTACATACCCCTTTTCCTTCAATAGCTGGAACGCGACTCGTTTGATTATATCCATGTTCTCTTTCTTTGTTCTTCGCTTTCTTGATTGTGAGTTCATCAAAAGACCTCTTTCTTGACTAAATACAAGTTCCAATTTTGGTATTTTAACTAAGAAGATAAGTATTGCTTACTTAACCAAATATATAAGTAAGACTTACTTGCAATTTTGGCGTGACTGGAATGCCTGACAGAGCAATTCGAAAACTGATTAACAATGAGCGTAAATTCTTGTGGAGTCCTGGCGCTAATGTTTCAGTGGTAGCAAGAATAGAAGGGAACGTGCCTATTGATTCTCTGAGGTCTGCGATAAAAGAGATTTCACAAAAGCACCCTCTAGTATCAAGTAAAGTCGGCATGGAGAAAAATCGAGTTCTGTATTTCATTCATGACCCGGAGATAGAAATTCCATTGGTCGTTATAAAACGAGAATCCGAAACGCAATGGATCGATGTAATTAGGAGTGAATTCACCGTCGCGTTCAAGCAGTTCGAAGGACCATTGATCAGGTTTGTCCTAATTCACTCGGAATCTGTTTCAGACCTTGTGGTTATTGCGCAACATGCAATCTGTGATGGTACGGCTTTAGCTTTCCTAATTCGCGATATCCTGCTTCTTACTGTGACTCCTCAGTCTCCACTCACTACAATCGAGCCAAACATACTCCTGCCAGAATTGTTATCAAAAGGGCAAGACGCAATCAGGTTGGGACAAAGGGCAAAATCATTCTTTATTCGGAGAATAGATGATAAATGGAAAAGAAATCCTTTCTACTTTGATGACAAGGACTTCCTAGCAATTCATGATGCCTTTAATCAAGAATATCAATATGATGCAGTCCTATTAGAACTTGATAAGGAAAAGACAAGTATACTCACTGAAACCTGTAGATCCAATGGAGTCACAGTCAATTCAGCTCTTACAACCGCTTTCAATGCAGCATTTAATGACATCATAGAAAAGGGAGTCAATAAACCAAGAAGAGTTGTTCTTCCCTACGACCTGAGGAATCGAATCAATCCACCATTAGGAGATGTTTTTTGTCTACTTGTGGGGAGTATCGACTTTTCTTTTAAATATAATAAAAGTAAATCATTCTGGGAAAATGTAGGCAATCTGCATAAGTCAATCCAATCAAGGATTGAAAAAGGAGACATGTTCGCAAGCGCGATGGATCTAGAATCACTAGATCCAACACTAGTAGATGTATTGGTGAGCTTTGCACTTTTAGCGAAGAACGTGCCAAAGGAATCAATCCGCTATAAAAAGCTCAATTCCTTTGCAAATGACAAGAATAACGTGGCAATCGATCTCGGAACAAAATTCTTGGATCAGCTTCCAAAAGTGATAAACACAAATCTTGGCAGGCTAGAGTTTCCGAAGAATTATGGACAACTGACTCTTAAAACAATGTATTTTGCTCCTTCTGGAGGTACAAAAGTACCAGTCATTATGGGGGCTGTCGGAGTCAGTGATGTGCTAACAATTACATTGAGCTATTACCATGTAAAAGATGGCTCTCCTACTATCACTTGCTCTCAGCTGGAGCAAATCCGTGATAAAGCGCTTTCATATTTAGATCTCATCGGACCTCAGTGATATATTGTTAAGGTTGTTTACACACATTCCAAAGCGCTGGAAGTGATGAATCCGCGCCTGTGTGCTTTTCTTGATTCTCATTATTAATGCAGGAGGCAATCCAAATAATAAGATAGAATATGACATCACTCTCAATATCGCTGATTAAAATTGCTACGAGGAGAAATGATATAGTACTCGAGATGATAGTACTTGTTATATTTTGAGAGGGTTTGTCACGATGAAAAAAACGTTAGAAGGAGTCATCAAGCAAGTCAAAAAGAAGAGTTTCGGTATCTTGAGTACAATCGACCCATCCGGATGGGTTCAATCTTCTGGAGTACAATATGGCGTTTCATCGAGGGGCGCTGATTTTGCATTATATGTTCTATCTGATCGCAGGTATGTGAAAGTAAGAAATATTGAGCAAAATCATCGGGTTTCGTTCGTCATTCCCTTTCCACACCATTTTTTGAGATTCATTCCTGCACCAACCGTTTCATTCAAGGGAACTGTTGAGATTCTCCCATTTGACGATTCGAGTGCGCGAGAAGCTTATTGCTCTCGTTCACAGAAGAGGATGATTCGCTTTACAGCTAACTCAGATTACAAGGCGACCGCGGTCTTCTTACGATTGACACCTATCAAGAGAATTGTTTGTTATGGCCTCGGTATCAAACTTGCAGATATGATGAGAGATCCGGCTAACGCTCTGTACACAGTGCAATTGTCTGGAAAGTAAGTATTGGAATGATTTCTAAGAAAGAATGTGTGAAAGGACTCCATAGGTCTATGAATGGGTCAAGACCTAGAAGCGGAAATCAAATTAAAGGCCAAACAAATTGTTTTTCATCTCCATTCTCTGGAATGCTAGACTCCAAAAACAGTGAGCAGCAATAGAATGTCCGCGACTGCATGCGCTATAACTGCTCCCCATATATTGCGCGAGTTCTGCATTATATAGCCCCATACCAGACCGAGCACAAACGTGATTCCTAGAAAGGCTGAGAACATGATAATGTCTGTATAACTCAATATTGCCTGATGGAATATTGCAAATATCACGGACGTGAGAACCAGTGATTGCGTTTGGCCGAAGAGAGAATTATACTTGTTCAGAAATAGACCTCTGATCATCAGCTCTTCCATGAATGCATTGCTAAATGCAAAGACAAGCATCCATGGTATCCACCCAATTATCATACCCATGCTTGCAGAGAGTCCAAGCCCACCAAGAGCGAAGAATGGGATGAGTGCGACCGGCGATAAAACGAGTCCGAGTATGACCGATCTCTTGAGGTTTCCTCCGGAGAGGAAAATCATTGTGAAATCTCGTTCAACTAACCATATGCCTATTATTATCGGAATGACTATTGGGAGAACCTCCGCAAACTTCGCAAGTGCTACGCCCTCAATAGTGGTTAGTGAGAGTCCGGGGATGAGTTCATACCATCTTCCGAAAATCCAGGCGCAAAGAAGCCCAATTGATGCGATCAAAAACGAGAAGGACAGTCGCCAGAATCCATTTTGTGTGCTATCTTTCTTATAAAGAATAAAAGTGCAGAGAGATAAAATACATACAATGACAAATCTCGTCAGAAGGGTCAAATTGCTCGGTATGAAATTATTATACCCACCTACATTGAAGACGAGAAAGCTGCATCCAATAAAGAGAATCATCAGGAATCCCTTTACCGTCGCACTGAAACCAGCTTCTGGCCTCTTTTCTATAGATATCTCGCTATTCTCTCTCTTCAAGCTTTAACTTCCTCTCATGGGATGTTGGTATAAACGAAGATAGTAGGGGATAAAAACCTTGCATGCAACGTTTAAGGGTCATTAGTCGAGAGGAATGTTGCCAACTGGCACTTCGAGCCAGCAGACGGATGGAAACCTTGCCTATGAACCCGGAGAAATAGCGTATGAAGGAGC
This sequence comes from Candidatus Thorarchaeota archaeon, assembly GCA_029858305.1. Lineage (GTDB taxonomy): Archaea > Asgardarchaeota > Thorarchaeia > Thorarchaeales > Thorarchaeaceae > SMTZ1-45. The sequence goes on along the minus strand of JAOUFI010000042.1, from coordinate 8,484 downwards.
TCTGCAAACCTGTCTTTGAATGGTTAAAGACGAAGAAATGATTGAACAATACATATGAGCGACTTCCTTTCAAACGGCTCTTTTTGTATTCAGAACTCCCTGCAATCTGGCACCTATACCTGAGAAACTTGTTCAGCCAACTTCGGACTTCATCTCACTTGGATTAGGTGCAAGAAGAGATGCTTTATTCATTCTCTTTATATTTCTCCAGGACGCGAGCTGAGCATGGATCTAGGTATGATACTGCTTCTTACTGGAATCGTCGTCATAGTCTTTATCCTGATCATCGATAGAAACTCAAGAATTCGTAGCACAAACAGAATCTGGACGCATCAGAAAAAGCAATCGAGGATTCGTGCTGTCGGTCCTTGCGCTGTGGCAGTCGGTGTATACAAGACCTATGAAGATCGAAAACAGCTTGAAAAAATGCGCTCTGAAAGTAAATTGAGTGAGGATTGACAATAAGAAACTGAGTCGATTCCTAAAATCCTATAAGTAATGGGATACAGTTTCAATAACCCTCAATCTGGAGACTGATTTTATGGCTGAAACCAGGAGAGAACTCGCGAACCTGAAGTGTGTTCCGTGCAGGGGTGGAATACCTCCCCTGATTGATTTGAAAATCAAAAAAATGCTTCCGGCTGTTCCAGGGTGGGAGAGAATAAAGGAAGATGGAGTCGATAAAATCAGACGCGAGTACAAATTCAAGAATTTTGTCAAGGCAATGGAGTTTACTAATAGAGTAGCTGAAGTAGCTGAAGAACAAGGTCATCACCCGGATATATTCATTCAATGGAATATTGTTGAGTTGACGCTTTGGACACATGCCATCAATGGTCTTCATGAAAATGATTTCATATTGGCTGCAAAAATCGATGAAATGAAAACAAAGTAAGTTGAGGAATTCTATTGGCACAATCCAATAGATAATCTGAGTTTTTTGATAAATTCATACCTTTTACAGTAAATACGAACAAGAAGCAATTGAAAAGTAAAGTACTCGTTCTTTTGACTATCCAAACAATTGAGAAACACACCTATCACAAAGTAATTCCATCATGTCTTTATCCTTCTTAATCCTGCGACCACAGGTTGAGCAGACTGGTCTGAAACATTGATTACAAAGAGAGAGGTCTATCATCCTCTTTATCCTACCACAGACAGAACACATGTTCTTCGTACCTCTCCCTCTATGTTCGAAGAGGGTACGCACAATAGCGACAGCATCTTCCTGATGTAGATTCCCAGCCGTTACTTCTCTCTGAGCTTTTGCTTGAATCTCATCATGGTTTATGTCACTTTCAATCTCATCTCCGATGACATCTCTAACGACTTCAGGTGATAATTCCTGCTTACTTGTGATTGTAACTGAGAATAGGGGAAAACAGAGACAATTTCTGACTCTATCGATAATTACGTCTATCGTCTGAACAAGTCCAGCGTTAATCAGGGGTTTGAGATGGTGATCTAGTGCAGCTCTCTCAAGTCCAAGTTCTGACATCAAGTCTCCTTTATTCATGATCCGTTTTTCAAGCAGATATTCAAGAAGTCTTACTCTTGTTGGATTTGAAAGAGCCTTGGAGGCTTTGGCAAGATCCATTTGTATTCTCACGAGTTTGAGTAGGTAAACACTTCTTTATGTATTATTACTTCGACGTAAAGAAACTATTTCCCCATACTCTACTAGTTGCGTTAGCGTTCTAGTTCTTATACGTTTGATTTTGCTTCTTCAACATCGGTGACGCACAATGACAAGTTCAACATCACTTGTTCAGATTGAAGATATAAAGAAAGACTACACCCTTGGAGAGACCATTGTTCATGCTCTTCGTGGTATTTCTTTTGAAATAATGGAAGGAGAGTTCCTAGCAATACTAGGTCAATCAGGATCAGGAAAGACTACGCTCCTGAATATGCTCTCTGCTCTAGATGTTCCAACCTCTGGAAGAGTAGTGGTAGCTGGAACAGATATCTCAAATATGAGTAGGGATGAGCGAACGCACTTCAGACGGACGAGTGTAGGGCTAGTCTTCCAGTTCTATAATCTATTTCCCACTCTCACGGCGTTAGAAAATGTAGAGATTGGCATCGCTCTCGATATCAAAGATAAACAAGAACTTCGCAGACGAGCCTCTCATTATCTCGAACTCGTCGGAATATTAGATAAGGCAACTAACTATCCATCCCAAATGAGTGGCGGCGAACAGCAACGTGTTGCTATCGCACGAGGTCTAGCTAAACAATCTCCTATTCTTATTCTTGATGAACCTACAGGCAACTTAGATGCAGAGACCTCGGATGCTATCTGGGCATTGCTTAAAGAACTGAATACTAAGACTGGAGCTACGATCATCGCTGTAACTCATCAGATTTCAGTATCAAGGGTCGCTGATAGGTCAATATTCTTGCGATCCGGAAAGGTCTATGGCGTTTCTGAATCCAATGAGGAGGGGTAGATTTGGCTGGCACACTTCTACGGAAGACGCGGAAGGAAATTTTCGGCCAGAAAGGGAAGGTGATTAGCAGTCTAACCCTAGTATTCATTGGAGTTTTCTGTTTTGTTGCCTTTTCTGCAATGTTTCCTGTCATGAGAGTAAGTTTGGATGCCACCTACGAGACCTATGCATCACCTGACTTCATGGCAGTGGCATATGCGGTCCCTCGAGAACACATATCGGGCATTAAGGATATTGAAGGAGTTGAAGGAGTTACTAGTAGGTATCATATTTTCGGCGAAGCGAGTTTCACAGGTCATGATGAAAATCCTGCTGATATCTATGGCATCGACCCAAACACACCTCCTGAAGTATTCAAATTGATACTCTCTGAAGGAACATATTTGGACCCGATGAATAACCACACAATTCTTGTTGAGCGATCCTTTGCATCTTCAAATGGACTAGCTCTTGGTTCTGAACTAATCCTGAAGGTCTTTGGGTCTGAATTCGAAGTGGAGGTTGTGGGAATCGTGAATTCAATAGAGCACCTGCTCCCTCACAGAAATCCAAAGCAACTCATCCATGCGCCTTCAAGAGCAACCTTTTCCTCTATAGCTCCTATTTGGATTGACATATCTGTGCTGCAAGATTTTTTGTATGCTGGTTCTGGAGAGAAAGATGTTGTAAATGAAATCCTTGTGCGGTTTGAAAATGGATACAATCAAACCGTAATTTTTAACCATATTCTTTCAGAGATAGAACCCTATCCAATCGTCACAACCTTAGAAACTAATGACTTGAGAAGTGCAGAACTTCAAAGATTTGAGATTGCAGATGAAGCTGTAGTTCTCTTCTCAGGATTGATCTTTGTCGTTGCTGTCTTTGTTGTTTATACCACAGTCAGTAGAATAATTCAGTCCAACTCTAGGTCTATCGGAATATCAAAATCCCTTGGCTATTCGGATGCAGCTATTCAACGTGCATACCTACTCTGGTTAGGAGTTCTCGCATTAATCACTACATTGATCGCTATTCCACTTGGCGAACCAGGTGGACAAGTCTTCATCAGTTCGATTCTTACAATGTACTCGATGGAGGCACAGACAGCTGCTCTATCTCCCATCATCTATATAGTTGCCCTGATTGTTGGACCCTGTTCAGTTCTCGTAGCTACATATTTTCCAACCCGTAGAATTACTGGATATGAACCTATTCGTGCTATTCGAGGATGGATGATGGAGAAGGGGTATGTAGGCGAACCTATACTGGAGAAAATTGGCGAAAAAGCAGGCATCTCTGGTTACGGTTTCAAGTACATTGTAAGGAGCATGTCTTTGAACAAGATGCGTGCGGCTCTTCTTATCATTGGTATCTCTCTCGGTGGTGCAGTCGCTTTTATGGGCACAACATTAGTTACGGGCTATAATACTAGCATTGCAACGTATATGTATCAATACGAGCAATGGGATTTACTTGTAGACTTTAAGCAACCACTCAACACAACACAAGTTGAGAATCTTCTAGCTCCTATAGAGGGTATTGATATCTATGAGCCATATTTGAAACTAGGAACGACAGCTGTTGTAGATGAAGAGGAAAGACTGGTGAGTGTGTTATGCTTAAATTCCGATGGCTCTTTGCATCGTTTTAATCTTGAATCCGGAAGAACAATCCAAAATACTGGAGAGATTCTTGTTGACATCACAATTGCTGAGATGCTCGGCATCTCTGCGAATGATGCAGTCAATCTTACCTTGGGGAACTCATCAATAGTATCTACTGTTGTAGGAATAGTCAGTTCACCTTTGAATGTATTCTACATGGAATTTGCAGAAGCCATGAGTTATCTACATCAAGAAATGATAAGTGGTGCGTTTGTAAGAATCACCACTGGCAGCGATCCTGATGCAGTTGCAGATGAAGTCTTCGCTCTTACAGATGTGGAGAACTCCATGACTAAACTGCAGGCATCAAGCGGAACACTCAGCGAAACACAGGGGACAGCCATTTCAGTTGGTATGGCTGCAATGGCTATGATTCTATTACTAGCTGTCGTCTGGAATATCGTTTCTATCAGTACAAGCGAGAGGACACCAGAACTTGCTCAATTGGAGGCACTAGGATGGTCAAGAAATATGTTGACTCGGCTACTACTTGTCGAAGTGCTTATTGTCAGTTGTTTCGGAATCATTCTATCGATTCCACTCGGTCAGTTATTCACTGGGTTCTTGAATGAATTCATGAAGACCTACATACCTTTCTATGAGCCATCAATCGATTTTGCGATGGTCTTGGTTATTGGACTACTGACTATCTTCACAGCTATCATCGCAGTAATTCCTGCTGCAAGGAAACTTAGAAGAATTGATATCGACCGAGTAATCCGCGAACGACTGATGTCTTGAATGATAGTAGTGACGACTGGAATACACAGATTATTCCTCCATCAAGGAGCTCTGTCAGTCTGTCATCGAATGTGTCACGACCACTGTTTAAACGCAAGTATTGTGGAGTTGGCACCATGAGCCAACTCCTCTCCTTTATATTGTTCAGGTTGTCAATTCGATTCTTTCCTGTGCAAGAGTAACACCTTCTGGAAACTATTGCGACAAACTTAGATATGAATACGAAGTTGCCTTCTAGGAGGCAAATTATTTGAACTCTATTGAAAATCTCAATAAGACACTAAAAACTATTCTGCTGATTTGGAGTATGGCAAGTATCATAGCTGGTATTGCACTGTATTTCTTCTCTTTTGCTCTATTACTCCAAGGAATAGGTCTTGAAGCCATGCTCTGGGGCTCAATCAACCTCGTTATCGCGTTCATATTATTAAGACGGAGAGAGCACATTCTTGAGAAAATCAAACGAGAACTAACTATCAGCATCAGCCTGGACTTCATCTATCCAATCATTGGTCTGCCACTTATTTTGTTGGGACAAGATGCATTTCTCATAGGAAATGGATACGGAATCATTATCCAAGGAGCGTTTCTATTGGTTCTGGATCTGGTATATCTCAGGAGATTCAAACAATTTCATGAGACCTAATGGAATAGCTTCTAGGTTCCAAGAGAATCTTCTATCTCTTCCAGCCTGATTAGTATTCTCTGAGAAGGAGCGCATGATTAATTTCATGAATCATCTGCTCTTTACAATTGGACTTAGAACTGATTTCGTTTAGCTTTCCTATAGAGCTTTATTCCTTGAATTTGAAGTCTTTGTATTCAGTCACCTCTACGGGCGGCCAGCCTCTCTCAGTCGGATAATTACGGTACCATCGAAACATACATGCCGTTCCACCAATCGCAAGATTCTGAGTGCGATTAAAACCTATGTTGATCGCTCTGTATATTGGATAATCACACAAACAAAGGTATGGTGCCAATTCTAATGCATTATGGTTTTTTAGCAAATGGAGCCCTGCACAGTTTGTGTAGTCCAAACCAAAAAGCAAATTCTCTTCGTCACCTTCAACAAAAGTACAATGATAGTCCTCAGGATCAAGAGGCAGTTTCCTCTGTTCTATCGCCTTCTTGGCCTTCCTATGAGTAGATGAAGCGAGGTAAAACCTTCGCATGATGAATTTCATTATTGGATTCAGGCTTCCATAATAAGCCTCACTAATTTCAAAGATTATCTGCCCGATAACAGGAAGTTGAAATCCCTCCTCTTTTAAGGCTCGATAAAACGCCAAAGAAAGTGCAGTCTTAACCATGTCTGTTGAGAATTGACTTCTCTGCTTTCTACCGAAATCTGGGAGTTGCGGCAGCAGCTCTTCAAATTGCTGCAGCATGCTTGATTTCAGTTCTTCTATTTTTTCGGGAGTGAGATATTTTTGAAGCACAGAGCGTTGAACTCTTTTATTCTCCATAATGCTGCGATAATATTTCAGCCAATGGTTTTTTTCTTGGACATAAAGATTGTCAGTTGATGCCATGAAAATCACGCTGAAAATGCGTGCTTTTAATCTCTATAATCAAAGCAATAATTGCGGCAATCAACAATAATTGTTAGTGATGCCCTCCTGTTATTTGTCCACGAAGTTTTGCTCAAGTAGTGATTTAACTATCAATATCTTAATGTATTCCATATTGATAGACCTTTTTGATGCCCAAATTAGATCACATTGACAGGAAGATACTTGGAATTCTAGCTACTGACTGTAGAGCGCCGTATAGAGAGATTGCCAAATCTCTAGGAATGTCCGTTACTGCTATCAAAAGTAGAGTCGATGACATGGTCGCTGGTGGAGCTATAATAGATTTTACTGTTGAGTTGTCGCCAGCTATGATTGGATCTGAACTCATAAGTATCTGGCTCAAGACAGGCACCATAAATGATACGGAACAATTCATTTCGGATATAGCTGCCAACAGAAGTATTCTACAGATTACTCCAATCTATGGCGGGGACTATTTGGTGTTTGCTGAGTACACAAGTTCATTAGAGCTGGCAGCTCTTACTGAAGCTTTCAGTAGCAATCCTCATATCGCATCCACCGAGGTGCATACTATACTCACCCAAAGAGGAAAGAAGGCGAGCTTGACGAATCTTCAGCTGAGGATTCTCAAGGCACTCCTTAAAGATGCTAGGATGCTGATCAGTGATATTGCTAGTGAAACAGGTTTGACAGTGCGTCTTGTTCGAAGGACATTGCGAGAGCTAAAGCAGAGTGAGGCAATTAGGTTCTCACTCAGATGCCGTTTTAACGTGGGTGATAGGCTGACTTTTCTTCTTAAGTTAGAATGGGACCCAAAGCAGGTATCTAGGGAAAAGATTACAGATCTGCTGTTGACAAAATACCAAGATATATTCTGGGATCTTTTCATATCTGCAAGTGAGCCAATTCTGATGGGTGCTGCGATTGTTGACAACTTGAATCAAGTCGACACTCTTACAACCGAGCTTAAGTTTTACCCTGGCATTATATATTCCGAAGCGTTCGTCTACAGACCAGCGTATAGATACAAGGGTATCAAGAGGCTCTTGCTCGAAGAGACCGTTCAAGCTGCAGGAGTATAGATAGACTCGGTTCAATCACTTTGTAACGTCCTCTCTTTACAAAATGACATTCTTAGAGCCTTTTCTTGTATTCTTATCAACATCATACGTGACACAGCTAGATATCCTGTTTCTGATGATATTGTGATTGTGAATCATTATGACAGAATCACAAGAAAAAAACAAGGAAAGTGTAAACCACACCGCGATTGAGATCCACGGACTAAGCAAGGCTTTTGGGGACTTCTATGCGGTGAAGGGGCTTAATCTACAGGTACCGAAGAATTCAGTCTTCGCGTTCCTGGGCCCGAACGGTGCGGGGAAAACCACAACGATCAAGCTACTCTTGGGTCTGACTCAACCGACATCGGGAGGCGGAACCATTCTTGGTCATGACCTTACTGTGGAAAACAAGAGAATTCGTTCTAGAATAGGATACATGGCTCAGAATCAACAATACTCGCAATACATGACTCCTCGTCAAATCCTCAGATTTGCAGCCAAGTTCTTCTATCAAGGAGGTGGCAACGAGTTGGAGAGTAAAATCGACAGGTTGCTTCATCTAGTTGAGCTTGGTCAGAACGCTGATCGAAAGGTCAAGGGCTTTTCAGGTGGAGAAAGACAACGACTTGGAATCGCCCAGGCTCTCATAAACGATCCAGACTTACTCATTCTCGATGAACCCGCGGCTGGGCTAGATCCTCATGGTAGAGAGGCTGTTCTTGACCTGATGGAGTCTCTCAGGAGTAGAGCGACCATTTTCTACTCCACGCACATTCTTGATGATGCGCAGAGAGTCAGCGACCGCGTCGCAATTCTGAACAGAGGAAATCTTGTAGCAAGTGCTCCTCTGAACGAGCTCCTTGCAGGAGCAGACGGTACTGTCTACTCAATTACCATCAGAGGAAATCCACAGAGAGCCGAGGACTTGATCACCAGGCAGGCATGGGTGAACTCTGTGAACACGACGAAAGTAAACGGGAGAACAAAATGGTTGGTCTCAGTAAAAGATGAGGCCATGGCAGAAGAAGAACTGCTGAGG
>JAOUFI010000041.1 GCA_029858305.1 Candidatus Thorarchaeota archaeon | reverse complement strand
CACAGATGCTGTGTCCGTCCTCCGGTTTGGAGCAATTGATCGACGTGAAGAGGTTCTTGATGTGCTGTATCCTGTTCTCTCAAAGCTTGCAGAGAGTGGACTTGGGGGCGTTTGGGATAGTGTTAGTCACAAATTTAAAGATCAACTCCTTGACAAACGTGTGGATCACTATCGAAAAGAGAAAGCAAAGAAAATGCGAAAAGCTCTTGCCGGTCATAGCGATCATATTTTACATAATCGCCTTGTGCGAGTTGTTGAGATCCCTAGTGGTCTAACATCGACAGACATGGGTACATATGCCTCTAACCCTGAGAATCTAAGATGGATGGAGAAAATCTAGAGGTTGCAGATTTGCTCTTGATGCTAAGTCAAGGTGGCATGCTAGGCATACGTCGAGGAAAAGAAACCGTTATGTGCAATATGGCTGCGAAGCTCTTCAATGGTGGAGGTCATCCATATGCAGCAGGAGGAGAGTACGGCCTCTACGAAGATTTTCAGGCTGTCTGTGATGATATCTTCCAGACACTCTCAAAGGACAAAGCTTGGGTGATAGAGTAATCACATCTTGCCAGAATTCATCATCTTTGCTAGAATCTCAGCAATATCCACGCCATTCTCCCAAAGTCTATCAAAGGTTGAAACTGCATCATCTATGAGTCCAGCATTTTTTCCTCTATGAATCAAGGCTGCAACATCCGATTCTTTTGCATGAGTAAGATAAAGGAGCATTTTATCATTATTGAGACTGACCATTCTATATGTCTGTACAGGCTCCCTCGCGAGTTTGACCTTAACATTTCCTGTATTCACTGCCTCAAAAAAGGGTCCTGAGAGCGTCTTGAGGAATCCCGCAATCAGCTCGGTGCTCATCTCCTGCTGCTGAAAAGGCGTTAGCATTCCATGTACCTTTACACCCTTTGATGCTCCTTGTATAATACGAAGTTCTGTCATTCCACCTGGCCCAAGGCCCTCTGCGATTGTACTTGCTGGAGCTAAAACTCTAACATAGTCTCCTGGCTTGGCTCCATCTGCAAACTCTCTAATCACCGTGCTCCTCACGTTCTCAATCCCTTCAATGATCGTTGACTCACTACCGGGAGAGATTCCGACAAGAGTGTTGTAGGCAGTGATTGCCAATTCCTCGGGATCCACAGTTTCTAGGAGTTTCAGCTGTCTGGTGATAGCTTGATGCTTTGACTTGAGTTCCGAGAGAGTATGTTGACTCTTTCTTGCCAAGGCAGAAGATAGTGTAGATTCTGAAATACTATATCGTTTTGGATGCTGGATTGCATCTACAACGATGAATCCCTCTTTCTCCAAGCTGCTTAATTGTCGATACACATAAGCCTTGGTATATTTCTTATCAGCAATCTTCTTTATTGCATCAACTATTTCTTTATAGGTGACAGATCTTGAGAGGCCATTTGCCGCAGTGATGATTGCTTTGAATACCATCATCTGACTTGAATTCATATCCACTCCGAGCTTTGTCAGGATTTCAATAGATTTTCTCCCTGTCATTCAATGTCACTCTCCAAATGAAGAGATTTCAGATCCTTCAAGATAGTCCCTGTCAAAGCTTTGAATTGCATTATCAACCAGCTCTGGATTAGCACTTCTCGGCAGCCATGTTCCAGATAGTGGATTCTCTGAAACAATGAGTAGAATTCCTTCAGAACTGCGTCCTACAAATTGATACGTCGAATCCTCCCTCAAGCGCACCCGTAAGCCAACCTTGTAGCCTTTCTGAATGAAAATCCTAAATAGCTGAGCAAATCGCTGGTAACTTTTGCCCCCCAGTTTTCGATGTTCCAATCCTCGTACTTCTACCCCCTCCTTTAGTATTTTCTCGATTATGTCCACTCTTGGTTCTTCCAATTCCTTTGGGCGGTCGTACCATTCCAATGTGAATCTGATGATATCGTTTTTCTTGAGGTTTCTATAGACTTTATCGTCTAGGAGCTTCACTATGTTCTGCCATCCTTGGGCGAAAAAAGGTCTTTCTGCTAGTTGTGTTCCCACTGCCAGTGCTACCACATCTGCTGCAAGTGAATTTGCATTGATTTCTGATATCACATGAATATCAACATCAAGAGCTTTGCTCTCTTTCGCAAATTCCGACAACTTTGTTTTTATTCGCTGTTTCAAGACCTTCTGCATCATACCTAAATTTGAATTGTACCCATGCTTGTGCCCGCTTCTGTCAACCTGAAGCAATCCAGCCTGTTCAAGCCATGAGAGACTACGATAGATGAGTGAGTCCTTCCCCTTTTTTCCTCCTTCATCTTTTGCAAGTTGCTCTCTCAAAGACTCAAAATCAACGAACGCTTTTGGCTCACTCTGTGATTTGAGAAGTGCGCCAAGGACTATCATGTCCTTCCTCTTCATATCAAAACCAACAGTTTCTAATACATCCCATGTCTCTTGCATCAGTGCTGCCCTCTATTCTCCCTTCATTCATGAATTATTTCTTCCTTTCTTTTAGAATTTACTAATTGACTCATTACTCCCCCGGGGACTCCTCCCATAGCAGCCATCTCCTGCGGTGTGAGATCGAAGATTGATTTGGACCGCTTCCAGTCTCTATCAAACGATCTCACGGCGTTGTCAATAAGATCTGGATTGAATCGCCTAGTAATCCATGTGGCAGTAACAGGATTTTCTGTAATGATCAAAGCCATATTATCTCTATTTAGCGAAATCTGATTGTATGTCTTTGGTCCGAGATAGAAACGGGCGTCGAACTTCTTGCCTCGTGCCCTCATTTCGATTAATTTTTGAAACAAGCCCACCATCGCCTGCAGGTTTGTTCTTTTTTCTTGTTCGTTTTCTAGTTTGAATATATCTGTAGAGATAAGATAGCGAATGTCTACACCTCTCTCGGCTGCTTCAAAGAATCTCAATATTCGTTCTCCTGCAGTTGAATCAATCCAAGGTCCAGCCCATAGTAAAGTCGCCCGTATGATATCTCCCTTTTTTGCCAAGTCGAGCATATTATACCTCAGAACTCTATGCAGCGCGTCAACTCCTCTAACGACCCGAGAGCTAATCTCTTGCTGCTGCCCTGTAATGTCTTTTACAAATTCCTGAGCCAGCTTGCCGCAGTCGAGGGCGCTCACTTCTTTAAGGACATCTTTCGATTCTTGTATCTGAGCCTCAAGTTGTTTGACTCTTTGACTCTTTATCTGTTCAAGACCTGCCATCACAGTATTCACATCAGCAATGTACCTCTTGCGGTGAGCTGTTTGACTATCTACCCGAATCAGTTGCACTTCAATAAGTGCCTTCAACACTTTGTGAATCCATGCCTTTGTCAGTCTAGCGCTTGAATCTTCCCTCTCAATTTCTTCGTAGATTTGAGAGAAAGTAAGAGGCATAGGTGGATTCGTTTGCAGTTTCAGTATCACACTGAGGATGGTTAGGAGCCGTGGTTCTCGTTGCTCTCCTGAAATAAATCCAAACAGATTGAGAGCATCTGTAAATTCCTTGTTGTTAAGCATAGACTCATTCACACTCATTATTGAGTAGTATGTAGATTCATCAAGTTACTAACTTGATGTCTGTATACAATTAATATATATTTAAGTATCGTTTGCTTTGCTAATTCTTGCAGCTGATTGCTGCAGTACTCCGGTGGTGGATAGCTTTACGGTAATCCACAACGGGCATGATACAGGGCGACCGGTCAAAAAACCGGTATACGAAGCAGGTGGGCGCGGGGGGGTGTCCCCTGCTTCACACTTCTTTAAGCTTACAGACCTGTCATAGCGATTGCCTTCAGGTATCCCACTCCGATTTTAGCAACCATTGGTAGGAAATCTGTCATGAGGGTCATGTAGGTCGCAACACTTGCATGACCTTGAATCAATTCATTGAGTGTCTTTGCATCTAATTGGCCGAGCACAATTTCTGCTGCCGCAATCGGGTCGTTGAGCATGGCATACTTAGATACTGCCCACATTCCTTTTCCGGTATTTGTGATATTTGATGCTAGTTTGGACTTTCTATACTCTTTCTCATATAGAAAGACACTCCTTCTCGAGAAATCATCAGAATCAACCATTCGTTTTGCGTGCTTTGCAAGCACCTGACCCGCATGAAAACATGTGGTCACGCCGCCTCCGACAATGGAGGAGACCTGACCTGCTGAGTTTCCGCAGAGTGCAACGCCCGCATCGGTGAACCTTGGAATAATACCCGCGCAGGGAACAACGCCGCCATTAACGGAAGCAATCTTTGCGCTCTCTGTTTCAGAATGTGTCTTCATATATTTGCGGAGCACATCCTGCATCGGAGGTAACTTACTCCATTTTTCCTTTGAAGAAGGCACTCGTCCTATGCCAAGATTGACCTCAGTCTCTGATCTAGGATAGAGCCAAAGATAACCAAGACCTATATCTTTTCCAACGAAGAAATAAGCGACGTTCGGATCGACATTCTTGCAGTTTGTGAGCTTGAATCGATAGCCATAGCTAAGAAGCCATTTCGGATGTGTAAAACCTGCAGTTTCAGATACCCTACTGAAAGATCCATCTGCTCCAACAGTAAGGTTTGCTTTGACTTCTTGGTCACTGCCATATTTTACACCAACCACTGCACTGCTCTCTTTAATAACAGATTTGACCCTCGCCTTATACCTAAACTCTGCACCATCAGCGAGAGCTCTATCGCGCATCAGCTCTTGGCACTTATCTTCATCGAACAAATACGAGTTACCTAGAAGGGTCCTATCAACAACAATGTTAGAACCTGTATCAAGGCTCTCTCCCACAATAGAAGTGAACTTGTTTCCTATATACTCCGAGTCTGATTTCACTCTCAGTAATTTCAGAGCCTTGTCTGTAACAAGCTCGCCCATCAGAGAGTCTGTCACAGCCGCGCGCTTCTCCAATACCAATGTCTTCAGTCCGTACATAGAAGCACGCTCGGCTGTCATGAGCCCTGCTGGACCTGTGCCTGCCACAATCATGTCATAATCCATTGCAAATTCACCTGTTCAGATTGCCGCTCGCTTTCAAAGTACTCTCTATATCTCTTTCTAAGAGGTCTGTTTTCTTGCTTCATTCCGTTGACATTTAACAAACTATAATACTAAACCAAATAAAAGAGAATTACCCGGAGTGTAAATTATGAAAGCAAGGTCTCTTGGATATACAATGTACATGGTCCTCTCTATAATGGTGAGTCTGACCATAGCAGCAATCCCTGCAATATTATTTTTCGGATTCTTTCTGCTGCATTTTACAAACTTCTTGAACAGCCTTGGCTTTCCGTTTGCTACACTCTATGAGGCGGCATTGCCACTCCTCACTGGAACCTTTGATCCCCTTGTAATCCAATACTTCTGGGTCTTTGTTCTCTTTGTTCCTGTTGGCTTAACATGCTATGCAGTGTTTCTAGGATTCTTACTTGCTATGCTTAAGCTCTCACGGAGAGGAATACCATTTCTTGAGGATGGTTATTATGAGGCTGAATCAGAAGCTTGGTTGCTTTACGAATACTATGAGGTCTATTACATCCTCTTTCCCTATTTTGCCGGATTCTTCTCTGTATTCCTTGACACAAAACCCCGGCATCAAGCTTTTGGCACAAAGATAGGTAAAAACACTGTAGTCGGCAATGGACGCTTATTCAATCCGGAACGCACAATTATTGGAGACAATTGCTTCTTTGGTTATGATGCAATTCTGAGCGGTCATGTATATGAAGGCAGACGCCTTTACCTCAAGACAGTGCGGTTGGGCAACAATGTCACTGTGGGAGCAAACGCTGTAATTCTACCTGGAGCTGATATCGGCGATAATGTGATTGTGGGTGCCAATACTGTGGTTCCTAAGGACACAACGATTCCTCCAAATACAATTTGGGTGCATGGGAAAGCAATCCCGCGAAAGCCCAGAGGCGAAGCTGAAATCGAACATCAGCCTATTGGCGGACCGACACAGTTCGATGCAGAGGATGAAGCGGACATGCCTGGAAATGGCGAGCGTCTGTAGAAAAACGATGAATCCATATTCATTGGTTGATTGATACAAGGGGTGATTTGTCCTTGAGGCTACTCATGTTTCACCTTGAGAGCTTTTGGTTTCGTCGAAATGAATCTGAAGATGCGAGGACCCAACTAGGGGAATCTGTACTTGTCTGGATACATTCAGAGGTTGCTGATTTATCAAACCATACGAGCGTGTTGCGTAAGATGGTCAAGAACATTAGATGGCTTTCTCAGAAGGTTTCATGTAATAGAATCATACTCCATTCGTTTGCCCATCTTGATGAGAGCAAGGCAGAATCTGATTTTGCAGCTGCTCTGATTAATGAGGTCGCAGACAAACTCCAGCAGCAAGGTTTTGAGATCCATATGGTTCCCTTTGGTCATTTCTTTGAATTTGACATGCATGTGAAGGGACCTTCACTTGCAAAAGTCTTCAAACAATTTTAGGTCAATTCTTAAGGGCTTTCAGATGGGTTCATAACACACTAGACAGATGATTGAGTAATGTCAAAGCCAAAACCCAAGTATACTCCACGAGGTTATCAATCCTATATTCTAGATAGGGTCAGTGAGCTGAAGGACACTCCTCTTCTTTTGGAGTTAGACTGCGGTCTAGGAAAACGATTCATTACACATCAGATTGTAGCGGAAAAATTCCCCGAAGCTGGGATTCTGATTATAGTTCACTCATCTTCTTCACTCGTTGAAACAGTGGATTACCTCAGAGGCGAGTATGGTGGTCTTGAGGAAGATCTTGGGGAGCTCTCTTCTCGTATCCAATCTGGAAACCGAATCTATAATCTTCGTGAGAAACGTGTGATAGTGGCAACGCCACAGGTTCTAACAAGCACGTTTCAAAAAGATGCATCGCTGTTCGACCGGTTCAAGATCGTGCTCATCAATGAGGTGGATACACTTGTTCGACGGTCTGGTGGGAGGACAGCTCTTGTTTACCCATGGCCTGCTCTTCTTACATTCCTAAAGGGAAAATGGGTCATCGGTATGAGTGGAACTTTGAGAGATGATCATGCTGTTTTTACTAAAGAGCAGATTGAGATTCGTGATGAACTAGCAACTCTTCGAGAGTACATACAAGGTGCCGAGCTCATAACCATGGAAGATCTGTATGGCACTGATGTCGAAGATTTTCTTGAACCAACATTTCTTTCCGTGAGCGCAGTAAGTGACACAAAAATACGGTCAATATCAAAAGTCCTTGATGAACTCATTCGCACTACCCGAGCTGAGATTATGAGTGAGCTCGAAGAGGATGGCAATCTTGACATTGTTGATGGAGATTCTAGAAGAGTGCATCTTCTTCTTGAGCGATTACCAATCTCTGAAGAACTGAAGGGACGTTATACGGCTCTTCTGATGCTCAGGAAATATGTCTACGCTATGCCCCCGAAGCAGTTCTTGCGAATGTTTTATGGCGACTACATAAAGAACTATTTCAATATCAGTGAACTCAGGCGAATACTACCAACGATCTCTGCCAAAGTGACTAGAATATTGAAGATAGCTTCTGAACACAACAAGACACTCGTTCTTACATCCTATCTCGAAATGGTCTCGCAAATCAAAGAAGTTCTCGAGAAATCTGGTTTCGCTGTTCTTACGATAACTGGCCAGTCACATGATAAAGCCGATGTTCTAAGAGCTTTTCGAGAAGATGATAATGCACAGGTACTTGTTATGTCTCCTGTTGGTGAACGTGACTTAGACATTCCTCATGCTGAAGTCATGATTGTGTGTGACACAATTAACACTACTAAGACGATGTATCAGAAATTCAAACGAACACGAGGAGGTCTTGTGATGCTCTTAGTCTATTCAGGCACCTCTGAGGAACTGAAGGTTCGTAGGCTAATGAATAACATCCTTCAAAGATACCCATGGTCTACTGCAATTCTGGAAACGTCTGCAAAGGAACTTGCATAGACCTGCCATTATCGTTATAAGAGTCCCATAGCCTCGCAGAGATTGAACCATGTTGAATGCGGACGCAGATTTTCTACAAGATGATAAATTCGGTATTGGAGTGGACATTATCGAAATAAAACGATTCAGAGAGTTGGATCTTGAGTCCAACTTTTTCAATCGCATCTTTACAGAACAAGAGATGGACTATTGCTCGAGATATTCAGATCCGTTTCCGCATCTCGCAGTAATATTTGCTGCAAAGGAAGCAACAATCAAGGCGATGACGAGAAGACTATCGCTATCGATGAAATCCATTGATGTTTTTCACGATGAAAATGATTCTCCCTATGTTTCGATTAGCAACTTGCCTGATATTGAAATAATTCTGAGTCTCGCACATAGTTCGCAATATGCTGTTGCAATCGCATGTGTAATTCCATCAATCCAATCTGCTAATACAATAGTATTTCAGAAATTGCTAAACGAGAAAGTTTCAGAACTTTTACCAGGAACGTGATTGAACATGAGCCGCGATGATGAGAGAATTTCCAATATTCTTGCACCTGCACGGGAAAATCCATCATACCTGAATCTTTGGAGTGCATACAAGAAAATTGAGGCACTCGGTATTAAAGTATCAAAGAATGATACTAATGCAGTTCGTATTGCAGTAATAGGTTCCGCAACACTTGAACCACTTGCAGCATGTCTTGACATTAAAACAAGAATTGTTGGTTTTAATGTGAAAACATTTGTTGGAGGGTTCAATACTTATCGTCAAGAAATATTGGACAAGAATTCCAACCTCTACAAGTTATCACCTGATGTGATAGTCCTTTCAATTGATGCATGGTCAATCCTTGATAAGCTGTTTATTGCTTCATTCATTCGGATGAATGAAAAGGAAAGAAAGAATATCCAGAAAGAGGTCATTGCGGGAATTTGTTCACTTGTAGACACCCTTGAGTCTAGTACTTCTGCTCTTATTCTGGTGAATAATTTCATTATTCCCTCATTCACTCCTTTTGGCATCGTTGATAACAAACAGAAACTTGGTTTCCTGCAATTCTTTGGTGAATTGAATTCATCCCTTGCCCAACGATTCCAAGAAAAATCCCGTTCTTTTGTTGTAGATCTTGATTCTATCGCAAGTGATTTTGGCAAATCACGAGTAATTAATTGGAATACTTGGTATCGTGGATCAGTTCCCTTTAGTGAGCAATTCACTCCCATCCTAGTTGATGAATATCTTCGTTACATCTTGGCTTTGCGAGGCAAGACAAAGAAGTGCATTGTGCTTGATCTAGACAACACGCTCTGGGGTGGTATCATTGGTGAGGATGGTCTCGAGGGAATCAAGCTCGGAAATACCGCTCCAGGAATCGAATACGTAGAGTTTCAAAAGACCCTGCTCAGTCTATATAATCGAGGTATCATTCTAGCAATTTGTAGTAAGAACAATTACGATGATGTAGTCAAAGTATTTCGTGAGCATCCCTTTCAAATTCTTAAGGAAGAGCACTTTGCTGCTTTGAGAATCAATTGGCAAAACAAAGTAGTAAATCTTGAGGAACTTGCCGCTGAAATCAACATTGGCTTAGACAGTATGGTCTTCTTAGATGACAATCCTGTTGAGAGAGCACAGGTATCACAGGTGCATCCCGAGGTTCTAGTTGTCGACATGCCAAAGAATCCGCGATTGTATCGCGATATGCTTGAGAACCTTAAGGTGTTCGATGTATTGTCCCTCACAAAAGAGGATCTAACTCGCGGAGAGATGTATGCCGGTAAGAGAAAAAGGTCCGAATTAGAGAAGAGTGCGACCTCAATTGAAGATTTCTTGCGAACACTTGAATTGAAAGTCACAGCGAATGAAGTGAATGATTTTGACGCCCCCCGAGTAGTTCAGCTGATAGGTAAAACAAATCAATTCAATCTGACCACCAAACGTTATACGGATGCTGAAGTAAACAATTTCAGACAGTCAAAAGAAGCTGCTGTATATAGCATGGCTGTCAAGGATAGATTTGGCGATGAAGGAATAGTTGGAGTGGCTATCGTTCGGAAGCAAACTAGTGATTGGTTGATTGACTCCTTCCTGATGAGTTGCAGAGTGATTGGACGGTCGGCTGAAACTGCGATGCTTGCCAAAATAGTGGCTGATGCGAGAAAATCAAAGGCTCAACGTGTACTCGGTGAATATATACCGACTAACAAGAATCCACCTGCCGCAGACTTCTACAAACGTCACGGATTTGTAATGCATACACCATCTGATGATAATGTCATAACTTGGATTCTCAACTTGGCAGATCAAACAGTTGAGGTACCAGAGTGGATTGAACTAATAGAGGAATGAGATTGACTGAAATCGAAGATCGCTTGCTTGACATCTTATCAAAAGTTCTTCTTTTGGAAAAACACGAAATTAGTGATGAACTAAAACGTAAAGATTTCGAACCTTGGGATTCAATGGCCCATTTTATTATTGTAAGTGAGCTTGAAAATGAGTTTGAAATATTCTTTGAAGATGAAGAGGTAGTTGATATTTGGTCTGTAGGTGATCTCAAAGCCCTTCTCAGGAAGAAACTTTCTCCTTAGTCTTTCTGGGGTTCCAATTTTTGAATCATCCGTGCTGGATTTCCAGCAAACAGAGTAAATGGTGGAATATCCTTACTTACCACTGATCCTGCTGCTATTATAGCTCCCTCACCAATTGTTACACCTGGCAGAACTATAGCACCTGTGGCAATCCATGCTCCTTTACCAATTACTACCTTCTTGGGTCCTTCATGGAAGATTTTATGATGCTGATGATACGGACTACCACCTGAATGTGCCATAATTTTTACTCCAGGTCCTATACTCGCCCAATCCTGAATCTCTATGTACTCAGGATATTCACCGTCAATTATGACTAAGAAACCCATGTATATGCCCTTACCAATTTTTACGCCACATTTTTTGTAAACACTCGCTCTGAATTGATAGGTAGGTGCAATCCATGCCAGAATTCGAAGAATTCTCCCGAGAAACTTACCCACTTCTTATCTCTCCATTTTTTACTATTTTCTTTTCCATATCACTCTTCTGAGATAATCTGAGAACACCCAATTATCGATATCTCCAGTTAGAAGTAGACAGAAAGAGCTGTCTCCCTTCCATTTCTTATGTGCTTTCCAATAATTGACCGCTTCACTTGGAGTAGTACACCAGGCACCGAGGCTATTCGCATGAACACAAATATCTCGAAGGCATCCTACAAACTCCGGTTGCCCCATTCTGATTGGATGAAGATCAAACATAATGACTCCCTCTGTCCTAGAAGCTTGAGTAATAGATTCCTTCAATGTTTTTGATATCACTTCAGGGCTCATTCCATGAACATCAATCATCAAGTCATCACTCCAAATATTTAGCGGGATGTATGTGACACTCGAAGGTCGATCATTGAGATTGAAGTTGAAGAAATGAGTCTTTTCTCTATATTCTGTACGGTAACCAAATCCACCGTCCCAAACTATTTTGTACTTCTCAAGTAATGCTGGCATATCATCTGTATAATTATCATAAGGAGCTCGGAAACCCTTGATCTCGATACCCAGTTTCCTGTAGGTTTGAAGGCTGAGGGCAAAATCTCTTTCTCTATCATTCGCACTGAGGGTCGGATATCTTACGTGATTATATCCATGACTTGCTACTTCATGTCCTTCGTTCACTATTTCACGAACAAGATCGGGTCGCATCCTAGCAATTGCAGCTATGGTTGGAAAAGCAAATCGTCCATCGCCATCTTCTAATGCTCCGAATATATTTTGAAGAATTGTCTGAAAGGGTGTTCGATGTAGTCGCATCATGCGAAGCATCTGTTTTGGTGCTCTTCGACCCCATCTCTTCTGAAGTTGCTTAATATACCCGATACGCAACATTTACTGAACCTCAATATCCTAGGGTATGGCCGTATTCTGTTCCTGTCATAAGACTTGTGGGATTGACAATAGCTATAATAGATATGGACAGAGTTTCATATTTTACATTGCTCTTCTTCTTCGCAACATTATGTTATCTCACATAAATTGTTGAGTCTGCGAACTAAGTCTCTGCAACAAAAGTGTTTGAAAACAATTCGAAGAGAGGTTCAATGAAGATCGTATCAAGTTTACTATATACATACTTACACATGTCGATGAAGCGTCCTGCACGTTCATCAGCAAATTCGCCAATACCTATTACTGATTTTGTTCTCTTCGTGAGGTCTTTGACTACTCCTTTCCAGTTCTTGTCTTCTCCGAAGACTTTTGCAGTCTCCTGCTCGATTCTTTGAAGGACACTCTTGACTCTGATATCCGAAATGTCATCAGCTCCAAAGCTCTTGACTAGATCCATTAGAACGTCCAATATTCCATTATGAAGACCTGCTACTAAAGCTTCGATTTCAAAGGCTGTGAAGTTTACGGTATTTTCTCCACCTCGGAGTTGCCATTTCAAATCGCTTGTTCTACTAACGACAATTCTTCTTTGACCTATCATTATGGTTTCATCATAATATCTTGAATCAATACTGCTACGAATTGCAGTCTTCAGGAGGGCAGCTTCAGGCAATCGTAATCTAATTGAGTTGCCTCCATTTGTGAGCACTAGACATAATCCATTTGATGGAGTAATCTTCTTGACATAATCTGAGGGCGGTGCTACCTCGACTGGTGGCAAATGTCTAAGTTTCTCTGCTAGTTCACGAATTTCTGGTTCTGTGCAGATGTATGTTTGTCTATCTCCTGAGATTGTGATTGTTCCATCATCAGCACGCATGAAATCTATCTTATTTCCACCTCCTACATTTGTGGTCTTGAGATAGGTCTGTTTATGATTTCTAGCTGTTTGGGCGAGTTTTTCAAGTGCAGCGGCAACCATATGGGCCTCGCCAAAGCCCATAGTGATCTCTGCATCTCCCTCTGTACCACGCCCGATACCGAGAGAACCATCATGGCGTATCTTGACGTACATACTTTCCACCGATACAAAGACACTGCATATGCAGAAAACTATTGCCCTTACCGTTATGAATAACAAAAGAATCAAAAGATAGAGGTCAAGGAGTAAATAGAATAGAGATGTCTTGTGAAAACTCTGAAGAAAAGGAGATAAGACTTCATAAGAGTGAAACCCAAATCCATGTCTGTCCGTTTACAGAAAAAAGAGGTCAAAAGATAGGCAATGTTCTGATATCTCTGATGTGCTTTGTTCCTCCCTTACTCATTCTAGTCTTTCTATTACTATCTATTATATAGAGCGTTCAATTATATAGACTGCAGAAGACTTTCTGTCCTCTGCATTCCTATTTTCTAAATTGAATCAGTAACATCAAAGGCGAGTTTTCCAACTTCCTTTGTGGTCAGCGAAATGTCTATGGTATGTTCTCCTTCTGGAAGAGCATCCCCCTTAACATGGATCGAGATATCAAGACCAACTTTAATGGGGAAAGAATTTCCCTCAGAAATCTCGCTGCCAATGATTTGACCATCAGCAGAGCTGATAATAGTGGCATCAAGTGGGTATTCATTCCCATTCACTTTGATGGGTTCAATACTAATAGCTGTACCTGATGATATCGAGTTCTTTAATTTGAACGAGAAACCATCGTCGACATTTTCGAGACTTCCCTTGATGTAGAGTTTTCTTAAGAGAAATGTAGGTATCTGCATTTTTTGGGCCTCCAACTGACTTTGTTGTCTAATCTGTGAATCTTTTATAAGTTCCGAAGGTGGATATTGAGCTATGTGGTCGTAGTGAGTTTGCATATTTCGCGCCTTTTGCACTTCTACTTACCATTGTTAAGGAAATTATAGCGAGATAGTCCTGATGACGAATAAGCCAGCCACAATTACTCAGTACCGCTGTGAGAAGTGTAATGCACCTTATCCTCTTGGTGCAGATGATGTTATTGCTACTTGTCCCTACTGTGGATACACATTTACAATTGGGGGAAAAGAGATTCGTCACTTTATTCTTCCAAATAGACTGGATAAGAATACCATCAAGACTACGGTGATGAACTGGTTGGAATTTGCAACAAAGAAAACGGTAGGTAGTAGTGTAGTTAGAAATATTGAGCTGGAAGAACCGCGACTACAATGGATTCCTATTTTTCGCGTGGAAGGTAAATTCAAATCATATCACTTCGGTTACAAGACAGAAGGTTCTGGCGACTCTAGAAAATATCGCCGATTTGAGAAACACGATTCTGGGCATATGATAGAGTGGGTCATAGCTCGGAGACACGCCGCTACTTTTGGCATAGAAGAGCTTCTCTCTTCCTTTGAAGATTCGCAAACTCAGGACTTCACAATTGAAATGACAGATACCGCTCCAGTACTCAACTCTGAAATCAGTGATGAGGATGCCATTAAACGTGGACAGAGAAATAAGAAGGATCGCGAGCGTGCTGAACTACTAAAGAAGATGGACAAGCTGCTTGATCATCATCTAGAAATCACTCCAGAGTCAAGTGTGTACACACATGCTCCTTACTGGCTTGTGCGTTATTCATACCAAAAAGGAACTTTCAGGATTGCCGTATCTGGTGCAACAGGTGAAGTACTCCTTGGTGAACTCCCTGTCACAAAAAGGTACAGGCTAAAGAAATGGCTTGTTAGTTTCTTCTTGCTAATATCAGCGAGTGCGCTCTTTCAGATTCTTCCCTATATTCTCATATTCTTCCTTCATGCTGATTCCGACGCTGGCGACCTATGGATGATTCCAATTGTTGCTGTAATATTATCCTGCGTTCTTTGGGTCGGTTCAATCATAACTGTTGGTGGTGCCCTCAAGTATGAAGTCCAAGTCGACAAGAATGGTGAGGAGCGTAGGAATGAGTTCTCCTTGGATGGAACAATCAGACGCCTAGGAGGTAAAATTCGTTGAGTGGAATAAAATGTCCCAACTGTGATGGGATGGTTGAAATCCCACCACAAAGCAGTACCGTTGTATGTTCCTATTGCAACACCACGATTCAGACCCGAACTGGTACCATTCTAAAAGAAAACTACATGATGCAGTTGCAATTCGGATTGGACGAAGCACGGGAAAAGATGTTGAGTTGGGCGATGAAACAGCTTGGTGCTCCCAAAGGATTAGAGAATGCTGAGATTAAAGAGAGTAAGATAATTTTCTGGCCATTTTGGGTTGTTGAAGTGGAGGCTCGAGCTGACTATCAGGGGATTCAGAAGAAACCAGATTTCAAGGGCGAAGACACTCGCCGGTCGTTGCATTATAACAAAATCAATGAAACTGGTCATCTGGATTTTGAGAGAGACATTTTCATCCCTGCAAATCCTGATACTCCCAAAGCTCTACTGGAGTATGTGATTCCAACAAGGCGAAAAGAATTCTTCAACATGGACAAGATCATTGATGTATACGGAACAACAATGCCTGTTCAAATGGAACAGGGAGAAGCAATTAAGAAAGCATCTGCGATTATGAAAAAAGCCCTCTACGAGGAAGCGTTGAAAGAAGTTGATACTATCCAAGAGATGAAAAGCGATTTGCAAACTCCCGCAGTGTTTCTCATCAGCATACCAATATGGCATATCAAATACACCTACAATGTGAGAACATACAATGCTCTTGTCGATGGCGCTTCTGGTCGAATAGTACACCTTACATTTCCAAGAAAATTGGCTTTCAGAGCAATGACTATGTTTAGTGGTCTGTTGCACCTCGTCGTAGGCGGCGGCATAGGTCTTCTCCTTGTCTATCTGGGTTGGAGTATGTCTGATTATATCTATCCAACAGTCTTTGGCATAGCCTTCGGACTTGGTATGCTTGCCATAAGTCTAGTATTCTTCAGAACTGCGGCATCACTTCGAGCAGGCATGGAAGAGGCTAGATAGTTGTAGATGCAAAAGATATAAGGTGTCACTTTCTGGCTGGATACAAAACACTACAATATGAGGCGAATATTAAGTGCAAATGTGGGATCCCTTTTCCATTTTCAACATCTTTGGAATGATGTTCATCATCGTTCCTATCATATTTGTTGTGATTGCCATTACAATTGCTATTACAGTCTGTCGCAGCGGGGCGCGTGTGGCTGGAAACGTAGCGCGTGGATTCTCCATGGAAGCACCCACTTTTGTCATTCCTGAACGGTATCGCGGGCAGACAAGATCAGATGGATCCCAAATGACCACCGTGCGTCTTCCAGAGAGGTGTCCGTCGTGTGGTGCATCCATATCTCAGGAAGGAATCGATTGGGTTGGCCCATTGGAGGCGAAATGCACGTATTGTGGTGGCACCCTTAGAGCCACCTTTGAACGTGTGTAGGGATGCACAAATTCGCATCATAATACCCATACTTTTAGGTAAGTAGTTTTTCTTAAGATATCCTAATAGAGTATATACGGTTTCATAGGCAAAGTATTTCACTAGATACAATCTGTAACTTTATACAAGCCACTACCCCTGCAATGCCATCTACTCGACTATATATCCTGAGGAACACCACATGGCTAACGCACTAGAGATGAATGAGGATGGAACATCAGAGTCAGTGTGCATCACACGAAATGGTCTAACTTCTGAACGTGTGATATGTGTAGTCGATGGTGAGAATAAGAACGTGTATCTTTGGCTTGGGAAAGAGGCAAACGTACGGAAACGCTTTGTAGGAGCTCAGACCGCAAGTAGGCTTCGAGATGAACAAGGTACTGGATTTCGAGTTCGTTCACTCGATCAGGGAGATGAACCTCCGCAGTTCTTCAACTCTCTAGAACGCGAAGAATGCTGATATATCGAACATATCCATAAGATTCTATAACCCACTGTATACTGCTCAACTGAGGTTGCACACTGTGAGAGCACTGATGAAAACTGCTAGAGGCCCTGGACATCTAGAACTTAAAGAAATCAACGATCCTAAACCAAAAAAAGATGAGGTCAAGATCGAAGTCGCTGCAGCAGGTATCTGTGGTACAGATATTCACATAAAACATGACCAGACATTCTATACCCCTCCTGTTGTACTCGGGCATGAGTATGCGGGACGAGTTGTAGAGACCGGACCGGATGTCACAGAGGTTTCTATAGGCGATTCTGTCGTATCTCCAGCAACAGCATACTGCGGGAAATGCTATCAATGCAAGACAGGCCATATGAACCGATGCACATCTGAGAAAAAACGAATTCTTGGGACTTCTTTAGCCAATGGAGCCTTTGCTAAATATCTCACGGTGCCTGAATATATCATCCATAAGGTTCCTCAAGGTGTGACCTTGGAGGAAGCAGCACTTGCGGAGCCAACAGCCTGTGTTGTCCACGCTATAATTGATAAATCTCCGATAGTACCAGGAGATGTAGTTGTCGTGCAGGGACCTGGAACAATGGGTCTTCTCTCAGCCCAGGTTGCGAAAGCCATGGGTGCAGGAAAAGTGATAATCACCGGTGTTTCATCTGATCAATGGCGATTTGACATAGCAAAGAAACTAGGCGCTGACCTGACTCTTGATGTTCAAGTTGATAAGGATCCTATCAATACTATCAAAAAGGAAACTGACAACCGTGGAGCTGATGTGGTTATCGAGGCTTCTGGAGCTTGTATTGCCTGCAACCAAGCACTTGATTTTGTTAAAGTAGCTGGACATGTCACACTACTTGGAATTCGTGGACGGCCTCTTGATATTGATCTCGATGCAATGGCGATTAAGGAGCTAACAATGTCAGGTACATGGGGAACACTTCCATCCTCATGGGTCACCACACTTCGTTTGATGGCATCTAAGAAGGTAGATGTAGCTCCATTGATTACACATAGAATCTCTCTTGAAGAGTGGGAAGTAGGATTTTCGCTAATGGAGAACCAGAAGGCCATCAAAGTATTATTCACAAAATTCGAATGAGATTACTATCTAGGTGCCCAAGCATCAAGACAGTCTTGGACTACAGCTACGTGAGAAGCCGCAGGTCCGCCACCCATAACAATGGCAACAGAACATGCCTCCATAATTTCTTCACGTGTTGCACCAAGAGTGAGCGCCTGCTTGGTGTGATATACCATACACTCCTCGCAGGGTGACAAGATCGATGCGACGATGCAAATGATTTCCTTAAATTTCGCTGAAAGGGCTCCATCCTTATGCACAGTTTTCTGTAGATCTGTGAAGGCATTTCGCGTTTCAGGAATGTCTCTGTTTAATGCACCAAAATGCTTCATGAAGCTCTTCAGAGTCTTTTCAACATCGTCTGTCATTTTACTATTCCTCGGCTATGATGAGAACTAGGCTGGCGTTCCTAAGTTCCATGAAGGCTTGCTATACTGTGAATCATATAAAGCCTGTGCAGTATGCTTCTCCTCTCTAGTCGAATGCCTCTCTTTTATTTTGACTCCGACAAGTTCTTCGAGGTTCCTGATAATTGCTGATTTAATATCCTTCTGTGTCGGACAGTCTTCTACCTCTTGCTTGAGATTTGTCACAGTGTCCTTCTTACTTTCCATGCACCGAATTCTAGTACTGTCTCTTAGGTAGACCTGTTGTACCTCGGGTGGATGAAGACTCTTCTGGAGCATATCCAGATCTGCATCTATAAGAAGCGTACCATGAATGAAGGAAACCCCATGCTTAATCCATCCTGCAGTACCAGAAATCTTCTTTCCATGAATTCTGATGCAAGAGCCCATAGGATCAAATCTAGCTGGTATATCAAGCGAGTTCAAGCTCTTAGTGATTATACCAATGAAGACT
>JAOUFI010000146.1 GCA_029858305.1 Candidatus Thorarchaeota archaeon | reverse complement strand
ATATCCTCCAGTTATACCATAAAGACCGATGTTCACATACCCGATGAAGAGAGTCGGGAGAAGAAGGATTAATCCCATTTTAACATCGTTTTCTCTATTGCTTGGAGTACTAAAACGAAGGGCTGTTCCTACGACAGGAAGCCAATAGAGTGCGATGGCCACGATTGACCAGATAATCGCCTCAGGGGGGATTCTCCAGGCAATTGCAGAACCATCGGTCCAAAAACCGACGAGAGGAATCGGACCTAGCGATTGATTATGAATTGGGACTTCAAAATCCTGATTGTATGGAGCAAGCACTCGTGTGGAATTAAACCATGGGAGAAATGAGAATATGAGAAATGCTACTAAAGGAATCAATCTGAAATCTTTACGTATATTTCTCACAGGTATATTAAAGGATAGAAGTAGTCTAATTACTACAAGAGCCAAAAGAGCAAGTGATAGAAAACCCAAGAGGATGTCTGAAACAATCACAATTCCGCCCAGCGTGAGTGAACTAAAATTAGTGCTAACATGTACGTTGTATGAACCATTAAGATAGACATTTCCTGAAGAGAGAACTATAGGATCCAACCAATCGCCCTCACTGCGGTACAACTCTGAAAGAGAAATACGGATATGGGCGTTGTATATGGGGGCGATATAGAGATAATCAGGTATCAAGTCTGGCGGAACATAGAGGTCATATGGATCCCAAATAGAATCATCCCCGTAGATGTTAATGTGAGTGAGGGGATATTCTGTATCGATATTAAGGTCTATACGAATTGCAACAAGTCTGATGTGGATTGTGACCTTTTCATTTGACGAAAAGGCGATATCAAATGGAACAGAAGCACGATATTCGGAAATATGAAAATACTTCGCTGTGCCATTGAGACTTCCTGGTCTCAAATACAAGGTATGATTCGCAGTCTTCAGATAAAGCGAATCGATGTTTGATGTATTGTTATTTAGAAAAGCATAGAGGTATGGACTGGAGCCCATGTTACCAAACATTGGGGTCTCGAACAGATGCTGTCCGTCTGTTGCTTGTAGGTCAATTGATACTGGTGTGAGTGGGACAGTTGAATAGACCCAGACGACAAGACTATGAACAAGGAAATCAGCAGCAGGACTTATTTCTGAAGATATATCAATGAGCCAGCGATTCGATTCTTCCTTTATCTCTGTCATGTTAAGCTCTATAGATAAAGTATTGAGTTTGAGAATGGTCCCTGCAATTGAAGATCCATGACCATCACAATAGACACTGAAGGTAGCCAAAACGGGATTGTTTCTGGGCTCTAGACTGACATTGAGGACCATTCTGTCATATTCAAAACGTGGTAGCTGAAAATAAGGAAAATATCCACGGCTACTAATCTGGGATGTATTGAGAACAACATACGAATTGAGCGAAGTTGTGGAGATCGTTTCTATAGAATATGTCATATTTTGGTCTATGGGGGTTGTGAATTGAATGTCCATATCTCCCTGCGGCCTGAATTGAGGATCTATGGCAAACTGGTTTGTAGTAACTAAGAGATAGGAAACAAGTAGGATAGAAAGTGTAATAGCTTGAGTGTCTGATATACGGAGAGCCCACGGACCAAAATGAAACTTCAAATCCCTCGCCAACACTTAGTGCGTAAGACAGGTTTTATCTTTTTGCAACATTCGGGAAACACCGAATGTTCTCACCATCATTCAGAAAGATCTTAGAAGGATGTTCTAGGAATGCGCCTCCACAGGAACAGGAGGACCTTGTCCGCGAACCTTGTTCATCTTCTCCAAAATCTCCCTGATATGAGGAATATAAATGTCAGGTACTGTGACTCTGTTTTCCTCGGGGAAGTTCTCTAGGACATTGAGAATCTTCTCAAGAGTGTGCTTCTTCATCTGCCGACAAACAGCAGCATCATAGATTGGAATTATGGTCTTGTCTGGATTCTGCTTCTGCAGCTGTTGAACCATACCCATCTCAGTTGCGATCAAGAACACCTTTGCATCTGATTCAGCAACAGTTTTTGCCATCATTCCGGTGGACCCGACCATATCTGCTACATCTTGAACCTCTATCGGGCATTCAGGGTGAGCTATCGCCACGGAATCGGGATACTTTGCCTTCATATCAAGAAACATCTCGCGGTCAAACTTGTTGTGCACATAGCAGTGACCTTCCTCGTTAAGGTCGATTACCTTGACAGAAGTATGTTTTCTGACATAGTCTGCGAGGTTCGCGTCAGGTCCAAAAAGCACTGTGTCTACACCAAGGGACTCCACAACTTCAACAGCACTTCCTGAAGTACAGATCATGTCAGCTTCTGATTTTGCTTCAGCAGTGGTGTTCACATAAACCACAACAGGTACACCAGGATACTCTTTTTTCTTCTCGCGTATCCTTTCTGCATCTAGGCATGCTGCTAGGGGGCAAAGCGCTCTAGGGTCTGGGATATATACAGGGAGTTTTGGCGACAAAACTGCAGCCATCTCGGCCATGAATCTAACTCCCGCAAAGAGAATTGAGTTATATCCATTAGATTCTGCAGATTTCCTCGCTAGTTGAAGGGAGTCTCCCACAAAATCTGCAATCTCTTGAATATCAATAGTCTGGTAGTTATGGGCAAGGATGAGAACCTTCTTTTCATGTTTGAGTTCAAGTATTCTCTTCTGAAGTTCATTAAAGTCCTGTGACACCATAATTCACCATCTTTTTCGTCCAGCGAAATCACTTTTAATGGAATCTCAAAAGGCAATGATTTCCATTCTCAGGGGGATTTGGCAACATTTGCCATGTCATTTAAGTGGACCAAAGATTCATTGTAGATGTATCTAGAAAAGGAGGAAACGATGATGAGAATCGGTGTCGTGTCTGGACAAGAAGCAGGTATGCTTGAGGACGCTAGGAGTGTTGTTGAAACTTTAAAGAATAGCAAAGCCGATTTCATTGTTGATGAGAAACTTGCAGAAACTCTTGGACTAAAGGGAATCTCTCCACGAAGAATGGATGTTGACATTTTGGCAATAGTCGGATCAGACCGATTCCTATTGAAGACACTCTTAGAACTGGGTCAGATGGATACACCAATATTGCCAATCGCCTCAAAGGGACAACCAGACTTTCTCTTTGACGTACTCGTTACTAATTTTGCTAGCGTTATCGATGATCTTCTTGAAAAGAGGTGGAATCATGAAGAGAAAAAGAGGTTGGTTGCTGAAATATCTGGCAGAGAAACCCCTCCACTTCTCAATGATATTGGGATATTCGCTAGGAGGAGTGCTACCCTGATAAGATACTCACTGCTAGTTGATGGTGAGCATTTTTGGAAGGATGGGAGTGATGGCTTAATTGTGGCCACACCCACGGGAAGCACGGCATATTCACTGAGTGTTGGCGGTCCAGTTATCTTGAATTCATCTCCAGTAATCTCCATAATACCGGTCAATAGTGTGAATCCATCGAGAAGACCCCTCATTTTACCAGAGGATCTTGAAGTTGAAATCAGAGACCTTACCAGTTCTGTTGCCATAGAAGCAGTTCTTGATGGACAGATCAGGAAGAAAATCGATAACAAGCCCGTGAAGATACGAAGGGCTGAAAAAAGTGCAATCTTTGTCAAGTTTGATATTGAAAGAGTGGCTGCACTGAGAGGAAAGCTACTAAAGAAAACAGAGACCACAGATAGTCATACACAGGAACTTCCGCCTAGTGCCAAACTAGTTCTCAAGGTTTTAGAGTATCAAGAACAACTGAGCCAGAAGGAAATAATAGAGGAAACAATGCTTCCTCCAAGAACTGTCCGATACGCGCTGTCACTCCTCATGAGTGAGGGTCTGATCACCAAGAAACTCTCTCTTCGAGACAGCCGACAGGGACTATATCAAGTTAAAAAATAGGCAAGACATTCAAAAGAGGAACATCTACTCAAAATATGGAGTGAAATATGTGAAAGGGCCCCCAAAAACAAAACACAAAGAAATCCAAAAGGTATTCAATCAAGCAGAGGATGACCTTAAAGCGATTCTTAAGGGAAAGAAGGTTTCAGAAAGTGAGGGTCCATTTGGGGAGTCGAGGGAGTTGCTCACATTTGAACTTGCCAAGTCAAATAATCTGGACACTGAAAAACTGCTTGTTGGAAAAATGGTTAACGAGCTCTTACTAGAGATATTCCGGGATATCAAAGAAGAGGCAAATGCATCTGATTTTATCCAATCAATGACACTCTGTTTGTATGGTCTCCTACTCGGCAATTATGATCAAGAAGATTTTCGCTTTCTATATCGTCAATCATTGAGACATATCAAAAATCAGACACCTATAGAAAAATGGTTACGAAAAGCTTTGGTTTTCATAGCTGCGGTGGACAATGAGAATGTTCATGATATCATTACAGAGATACGTCATTGGATTCAGTTCCTCGGTGCTCCGCTATTTGGTGTATCATCCTTTATTGAAGCAGGCTCTGAATTGGGTATTGGTATTCAATCT
>JAOUFI010000145.1 GCA_029858305.1 Candidatus Thorarchaeota archaeon | reverse complement strand
TTTGTGATGGTCATATTTCCAAGTGACTCTGTTGTTGATAGAACAAAACTATAAAGTCCGAAGTCTGCGGGAAATCGAATATCAAATGGCGCAAATGGAAGCGTCTTTGGGAATACAGAAGTTGATAATATTGGAGAGATAATGAAGATGTCTCTCAATAGGAAGTCGTCCAAGACGCCGATCACCAAGGTGTCGATATTTTGTATTAATCCAATAACAGATTGAAGACTGGCAGCAACTGCCCAGACTGCGGTTCTGATACCAGTTCCCTCTGGACGGTATGTGGCTGTCATATTTACTGCCTGAAATGGTCTAATTACATCATATGAGAAGTATTTAGCGAATAGAGCCCCATCACCGCCGAGGTTTTCAGCTACGACCATGGCTGCAATTGCAGATGAGTTATTCACTCCCACATTCATAATAAGCGCATACGACTCGTAAGTCTGCCCGATAGGAACAACTCGTGGCAAATCCGCCTCAACGACAATGAGGTCTCCCTGATCTGCTATAAGACTAGGAACTTCGTTAAGCCACATAGCGTCAATTGATGAGTCAAGGACTGTACGGTTTTCGCCAAAGCCTAATGCAATAGTGACATTGACCGGATTGTTCACTTCGACAACGCCAAAGTCCCACTGCATGGCAAGACCAACACTTCCATCAAAAGCAGTGGTTCCTGTAAGTGCGTTGTCTGTGATATGATTGGAAATCTCCGATGAGTTTCCTACCTCAAAGGCAGATAGAGGTATGCTAGAGTTCAGACCCATGTAGAAATTGCCATAGTCCTCCGAGAGACCATAGGCGAATAGTTGTTGATCATCTAAATTGTATTTGCCGTGGTCATCTCTCCCATCCAAGAAGAGGTCTAATGAATAGGACACATAAAGACTCACGTTCTCAATTGGATCCGATCCAAGGTTGAGAATGAATGGAGTGATTCTGAACGCAGTAAGAGGTAGCGGTGAATATGTCGTAAGATTATAAGATTCGACGACAAGGGTCACGAAGACTTCGTCCTCGTATGATAATATTCCAATATGTCGGTTGTAGTTTGTTGTCGTGCTTGACAAAGCTACTTGGTGAAGCTCACGTTTGACATCGAACATCATCAAGTTTGTTGGGTCCATATTATTCCACTTGAGTGAGAACATGCCCATCATGAGATGGGTGCCAGAGTCCTGAGGATTACGCGAATCAAGGGAAATGATTGTTGTTCCAAAGCTACTCATAAGCAGAGTCGTGGATGCTCCAGTTCCTGATGCAGATACTAGGCCTAGAGCGAGAAGTGGTGTGCCTGTAGTACGATTATGCGGTGTAGATGGGTTTTGTCGCGAACTCAGGT
Source organism: Candidatus Thorarchaeota archaeon (assembly GCA_029858305.1). Taxonomy (GTDB): domain Archaea; phylum Asgardarchaeota; class Thorarchaeia; order Thorarchaeales; family Thorarchaeaceae; genus SMTZ1-45. The sequence goes on along the minus strand of JAOUFI010000145.1, from coordinate 3,141 downwards.
AGTTAAATGCTCCCTGAAGATTGAGAAGTCCCGCACCTCCGTCATTTGCACCATATCCAATTGGGGTAGCCGTATCTCGAAAGACGTTCCCGAGTGTAATAGGCGTCGCTCTATCAAACGCCTGAAGTAAGATTGCCGCGGCTCCAGCTGTGATGGCTGCTGAGGCAGTCGTTGTGTCAGCTATCGTGAAGTTCTCATCTATGGTTTCACCCAGAGACCCTCCTAAAAGCCCTCCAAGACCGCCTAAATCGCCCAGGTCTGACAGACTTATATCACCAAAACCTAGGCTGCTTAAACCGACTCCTGCCTTTGCACCAACGACTCCGACACCAGGAGCAACGATATCTGGTTTTGTTAACAAATCGAGAGACGGGCCTCTACCAGAAAAGTCTGGAATTTCATGCTTCTCGGTATCATAGGCTCCCACGCAGAAAGCTGCTGCACCACCTCCAGGGGACATGACAGTGAGATAGTCCGGACCATCATCACCGGATGCGGCGATGACGAAGATTCCCTTCCTAGCTGCCTCCTCAATCGCAACAGAAACTGCATCGCCAGGAGCCCCAAACGTGTTGAATGGCAACAGGATGATGTCTGCTCCTCGACTACAAGCCCACTCAATTCCCGACACTATCCAACTAGGAGCTGCAAAGAGCCCACCGAGGGTCACCTTTGCTGAGAGTAGCGTGGCTCCAGGAGCTATTCCTACATATTTTCCCTCTGACAAACTGCCATTGCCAACTGCAATTGAGGCTGCATAGGTACCATGACCAATCAGGTCGAGGGGTAGCGTGTCTGCTTCAACAAATGATGCAAATGCTGAAACCGACAGATCAGGATGGACCGGATCCACTCCAGTGTCCAGAACCGCAATGACAACACCAGTTCCATTATATCCTGCCTCAACAAGGTCTCTTGCACCTATACGGTCTATTGGTGATATATAGTCCTCAAGCTGCGAAAGTGTTGCAGTCTTCGTCTGTTTTATTGGAGTGACTTCATTTGACCATATTCTAGTGATGAAGGCCTCTCTGGCAAGGTCTAATAGAGAAGTGCCAAGCATCTTGGCTCGAATCATGTTCAGTGATTCAAAAGTACCAAGAAATTCCGCAGTCTTGTCCGCGAATAAGACTGCGTTCTTCGCCTTGAAGTCTGCCACTCCATCATCATATCCAACAAGGACTTCCAGCCGTTCCTCTATCGATGTCCTATTGAGGAGTGACTTATCGATCTTGTCTTCAGGCTGTGTTTGGATGGTTGAGTCACCCATAGCTGGAGATACACTAGTAAAACCACTGAGCAGGATTACAACGATCACTATGCATGTGAACAGTCTTTGAGACTGCTGCGGCATTGCTCTCGTGGTCTTCGCCATGATATCACTTCTCGATGGTTCCTTGTATAAGGCCTCTAGTTATAGCTATGTAGTAATCCACCATATCAGCTGTGGATTTTGTTTTTACAATCTTGACTGCAATATCCTGCTCTTTGAGTGCAGTGACACACCTCTCTGCAATGATCTCAAGAGGTTCATCAGTAAAGACTTTCAGTAGTTCTCCTCTTTGAAGGACAAATCTCGCACCATCAATTGCCTCCAGAGTCTTGAGAGCTCGTGGATTTACTTCCTCAAGCACGATTCCAACTGCGAAACCTCTTGACGGCATGGACTCCTTCAATCTTGTTGGGCTGCCAAATGCAACGAGGCTTTTTCCTCTCATGAACACAGCTACCTTGTCGCAGAATTCAGCTTCTACTGGGTAATGCGTGATGACAATGATTGATGTTCCATACTCCTGGTTGATGAATGTAAGATAGTTCCAGAGTTCACTTCTGTTGTCTGGATCCAGCCCCGAGGTAGGTTCATCCATCAATAGTACCTTGGGATTATGCGCAAGTGCAATTGCTATGGACACCCTTCGCTGTTGTCCTCCTGAGAGCTCAGATACCGGACTGTTCCCCTTCTCCAGGACACCAAAGTCTCGAAGTAGGGTCTTGCCTCGTTGAATCAGCTGCCATTCAGGGATGTTGTATTGTTTCCCGAATGCAATAATATTCTCCAGTGAGGTGAAGGTCTCATACATATATGATAGGTCTTGAGGACAGTACCCAAAGAAGTGCCTTACTTTCTGTGTCTGTCGCGAGTCTATTCCTGCGATGCGAGAAAAGCCCGTGCTTGGGATATCTCCAATCAAGGCCTTGACAGTGGTCGACTTTCCAGCACCAGATTCACCAATGATGGCAAGCATTTCACCCTCCTTGATAGAGAATGTGACATTTTCAACGAGCTTCTGTCCGCTCTTCACAGTTACCGTCATGTTCCGAATTGATACAACATCCCTATACTCAGGCGCCTGCTTCCAAGCAAAGGGCATAATGTATACTTTGTTCGCTAAAATTGTCAAGGTTGGATTGTATTTTGGTCCAACAAGCAACTGCGGTTGGGCTACATGATAGATCTTAGGCTCTCCTACATCACCCTCGGGTTCAACACGAATCTCCAGAGACCCCTCAGGTAGAATTGGCGCAGGCGCTGTTGATGCACCAACAACATTTCCCTGTATCATGATAGGCAATCTATCAGAGGCACGTTTTCCCCAAACCGTGCAGAGGACATCCTGTCCCTTAATTTTTTCAAGATCCTTAACTGCTTGCTGGAGTTCCTTTCCATCGTAATAAAGGTCATCGGACATATTTCGCTTCAGATAGTTTTGAACAGTAATCTGAGTAGCTGCAACATCTTCTTGACCTGATCCTTCCCCACCTACTGTGAGTATCTTGTCAAGCTCTCCTGCTCTTTTTCTGCGGAGATCTTCATCTACATGAACCGCAATCCTTCTGGTAAGCACACTTTTCTTCACCTTAAGGATACGACCCTTGAACCTGACTTCCTTACCAGTTTCAGTCAGGCTCCCTTCCACCTCACAGTGCAGCTCCCTGTCTTGTCGGGTGATGCACCAGTCAATTGCCTCACTCATCCTCGCACCGGAGAAATACGCTTCCTCAACAAACGCTGGCTTTTCCTCTTCGCTTGGTCCGGGATATTCTGTTTCTGGTATCATGTCTATCCTATCCTAAGGTTGGTTTCCTTGCGAAAATGAAAGTGGCAAGGAGCACAGCAGTTGCAGAGAATGCCACAAGTAC
>JAOUFI010000144.1 GCA_029858305.1 Candidatus Thorarchaeota archaeon | reverse complement strand
GGATGGTATGTTCACACTGAAAGTCATATTTTCATGAATACCCTTTCTGGTGTAGCGTTTCTTGTACAGACTGAAGAAGATGTGTTTTCCAAAATTGAATGGTGAGATATAGCCAATCACAAGATAGTTAGGTTTACCGTCCACTAATGCCCCCACTAATGCCACCGGTAATGGATTGAGTACATTTCCTTCAATCTTTTCTTTCATCCTGACCAACCACCATCGATTGTATCATAAATTCAATTGAAACTGATTCCATATGCTTCAGAGAACGCCAACTCGTTTAGTGCCTTGGTAGACCTGAGTGAAGGAACTTCATCTGGAACCCCGAGTGTTACCAATGCGACAATATCCGCCGATTCTGGAATTCGAAGAGCATTCTTGACAGCAACAATATTCTGACTATTCCTTGAGTCTAACATTGCAACCCAGCACGAACCATATCCCAGAGCAGTTGCAGCCAATACAAGGTGCTCTGTGGCAATCATCGTGTCTTGTACATACCACATGGATGGATTGCCAGGACAGCAGGAGGTTGCTTTGTTAGCTAAGGCGATGATCACAACTTTTGCATCAGCAATGAACTTTTGCTTACCTGCGACAAACGACAGCAGTTGTATAGTGTCCGGGTCCTTTACTACAATGTACTGCCAAGGCTGTGTGTTATTTGTTGAAGGAGCGAGCCGAGCAGCTTCAAGCATCTGAATAATGTGCTCATCTGGTATTTCGATATCTTTGTATTTTCGTATACTTCTTCGTCTTGAAATTACAATAAAGAAATTATCAACCCGTGTGTCTTCCTCAGCCGTAGTAGAGAAACTACGGTTCGTCGATGATAATGAAGTTTTTCTCATGATTACCACCATCTATTGGATATCCTATATATTGGCCATCCAATATATAAAACGTTCATCCTACGCAACAATGCACCAAAGAAGTTTATGAGATCAAATCACGCCCATTCCACCATTTCTTGCTAAGCTTCATGTTTGAAGAAACTGATGCATACTCAGACTAATTTGGTGATGCTGGAAATTGCTTCATCTATTGTCATACTATATCCTTCCGCCCATGCAGTATCAAATGTCGTGGCATCAAGTTGCGTACGCGTCAACTTCAACTCACATTGATATTCTTCTTGGTCAGCTAATGCAGGTACCGTGCCGGCAATTTTCCTTAGCGCACTCGCTGTCCCAAACAAATTTGCTGCATGCCTAAAATTGCTCTTTGCATTCGCTAAAATTGCAAGGCGTTCAAAACATTCAGCTAAGCCATCTTTATCTCCAATCTCATTGAATAAATGCAAACTTTCGGTTTGCCATTCGAGCGATTCATCCAACCATCCTAGATGCAATGCATCGTGTCCCAAATTACCGGTAGCCATTGCAATGCCACACTTGTCGTCTACGTTTCGATATATGTCAAGACTTTCCTTATGACGCCTATAGGCCGATGTATAGTCATTTTGATAACCATCAACAAGCCCAAGATTGTTGAGGGAGTTAGCAATCGATACATCATCGCCCAACTCGCGTTTGATTGCTAAGCTCTGTTCCAAGAATTGCTTTGCAGTCGTGTAATTGCCTTGATACGAAGCAATCAATCCCAATTCATTATTGGCACGAGCAATACCATTCATATCACCCAATTTCTGGAAGATTAGCAATGCCTCTTCAGTATGTTTCTGTGCTGCTTTGAAATCGCCTTGATAAACGGCGAATGCTGCGGTGGCAACTAGCATTTTGCCACGAGTCGCTGTCGACAGTGGTGAGAGTGTTGTAAATGTTTCAAGCCAAACACGCCCCTCACCAATTAAATTATGCATCTCCCAAAAACGCCAGATTGCTGCACAGATTTTTAGGCCTATTTCAATGTCATGTTCTTGACTCCAAATCAGTGCAGCACGTATATTTCCATACTCAGCATCTAATCGAGTGATCCATCGCGTTTCATTGAAAACCATTAATTCTGGTAGGGCCTCTTCGACAAGAGTGAGGCAGAACTTTGCATGATGTCGTTGTACACTATCCAACTCTCCGCTATCAACTAGGCACCGGTGTGAGAACTCACGGATTGTTTCTAGGATTTTAAAACGCAGTTCGCCATTCACTTCTTGGGGTGGTCTGATAAGGTTAGAATCAACAAGCTTCTCGAGGCCATCGAAGATGTCGATTCGATGATCGTCATCTGCATTACATATAACTTCAGCAGCTTCGAATGTCCAACCGCCAACGAATACCGACAGCCGCCGAAGCAAGAGTTTTTCGGATTCGTTGAGCAAGTTATAGCTCCATTCAATAGTACTATGCAGTGTCTGTTGGCGTCCTGGCAGGTCTCGTGTGCCACCACGTAAGACTTCAGAATTGTATCCTAATCTCTGTACCAGTGCTTGAGGTGAGAGCATTCGAATACGCGCAGAGGCGAGTTCAATCGCGAGAGGCAACCCATCTAGCCGGTGACAAATCTCAGCTACAGCTGGTGCATTTTCAGTTGTAACAGAGAAATCTGGTTTCACAGCTTGAGCACGTTGAATGAACAACTGAACAGCAGAGTATTGAGAAAGTGGTTGTAGTTGAGAAATGTGCTTAAGCGGAGGTAGTGCTAATGGCGGAACAGGAAGTTCTCTCTCAGCACGTAGGTGAAGGGGAGAGCGACTAGTCACTAGAATCTTTGTTTGAGGACTAGCTTCTAGCAAGTCCGCCATCTTCGGAGCCGCAGAAAGCACTTGCTCAAAATTGTCGAGGATTAGCAGTACTTGCCTTTGGCACAAAAATACCTTAAGCGACTCCAGCCATGTCTGTCCTTTGACGGGCTCTTTTACACCCAGAGTCTTTGCAATAGTGGGTACCACTTGCTCGGGATCGGTGACCACTTCCAAGAATATCAGATATACACCATCCACAAAGTGCTCACGCAATTCGAGTGCAATTTGAATTCCAAGGCGCGATTTTCCACAACCCCCTGGTCCAGTAAGAGTTACCAGTGCAACATCATCACGTAAGAGTAAATCGCATCCAGTTCTTACCTCTTGCTCACGCCCAATCAGAGGATTTCGAGGAAAGGGAACATTGGTCAACGGATGTTGCACAGAATCTTCACGCCGTTGGTCCTCGACACGTGATGCTTCAAAACGTTCGGTCAGAAGGAGGGCAAGATCATTCTCAACCAGCTCTCTAAGCTCTTCTGAGTTTCCAAAAGATTTGTAGCAACCAATATTCTGATCCCGAATTCGGTTTAACAACCCTGTCAAAGCAGATTCTCGATTTGGTGCAGGATTTTTGAAATATAATAAGCGAGGCATAGCTGAAGATAGATTGTACTCATCCTCCAATCCCGAAACCTGTTTGCCTGGCGCTACCCAACCGTAGGATTGCCAGTAAATACCAATGAATATGTGACTTTGAGCGAGATAGGCTTGGTATAATTCATCTGCTGGATGAGGCCGCGCGCCTAATTCAAACATAACCGGAGCCAACCGAAGCCGGATGATTGCTTGACGCACTGCATCGCGTTCTTCTGCCAGCTCCTTTAAAGTTGAGCTTACAAAGACACGCAAGCGGTAATCTGGCGTTCGGATAATAGCTGATTGGTTTTTAGAATCTTCCATTTTCGGATTCCGTTGCGATTAGTCGTCTTCAACTTATTAAAAGGTATTTCAATGGATATGAATCAACAATAGATAGAATAAGATCGGGAAAATATGGTATCTATTTTGATTACGCCCGGTCCACCATCTTTCTTTTCCAACCAGATAGCTGGATTACGTAAATGCACACCATATTAAGACAGTAGTCAAATGAAAATGAGCGTAAAATGAAGATACTCGCATTCAATGCCAGCCCTAGGAAGTCCCAAGGTACTACTGACATACTAATGGATACATTCATTGATGGAGCGAGGAAAGCTGGCGCTGAAGTTGAGAAACACCACATTGTAGACCTCGATATAAAGGGATGTTTAGGTTGCTTCACTTGCTGGTGGAAAACACCAGGTAGGTGCGTTCATAGAGATGATATGGATTGGATTCTCCCCAGCATATCTCAGACGGACGTGTTGCTCTTTGGTACACCAATTTATGGTCGCAACGTAACAAATTACATGCAACGACTACTTGAACGTACATTCTCTTTTTCTCTTCCAGAGATGCAAAACATAAACGGAGAAACTACCCACCCCGCCCGAATCACCAAGTTTCCACATTTAGTCTTGTGCGCCACTTGTGGATTTCCAGATGTCAGTAACTTCGATCATGTGAGAGCTTTGTATCCCACAGCAGTACACATCTTACTGCCTTCTTCCCAGCTTCTTTTCAAAAACGATGGCAAAGAGTTGCTTTCTGGTTTTCTGGAAGCCATTAACCTCACAGGTCAAAAAATAGCTGTTGGAGAGGAACTTCCAGTGTCTCTGACCAAAAGACTAGTTGTTGAGTATTCAGATGAGATGAAGAAGAAGATAATCGATGCCCATAACCAGTACAGCACATCTCGG
>JAOUFI010000040.1 GCA_029858305.1 Candidatus Thorarchaeota archaeon | reverse complement strand
CGAGGATCAAGTCGCTAAGGAATGTATGAACACGGCTGTGGAACAAGGTATCAACTTCATTGATTGCGCAGAGATTTATGCTGGTGGCAAGGCAGAAGAGGTCATAGGCGAATGGCTTGCCGAAGAAACTGTCAATAGAAGGGATTTTGTCATCTCTAGCAAGGTGTTCTGGCCTACTAGTCAAGACATTAATGACTGGGGAAATAGCAGACGAAACATAACTAATGCAATTGAGGGCTCACTCAATCGCCTCAATATTGATTACTTAGACCTCTATTATCTTCACAGATACGATTATACTACACCAGTCAGAGAAACGGTGGAAACCCTTGATGGCCTAATCAGGGCAGGTGATGTTCGCTATTGGGGTACATCTGTCTGGACTGCGGCGCAGCTTGAGCGAGTTCAGGCTGTGGCAAAGGAAATTCATGCTCACAGACCAATCGTTGAACAGCCAATGTACAACATGTTCTCAAGACACATCGAGGTAGAAATCCTGCACGTTGGCAAAACTCATGGTATGGGCTTTACAGTATGGAGTCCTCTAGCACAAGGTCTTCTCACTGGTAAGTACAATGATGGCATTCCAGAGGGAAGTAGGGGCTCAAAATCTGATATGGTGAAGGACTTGCTTACAGAGGAGAACTTGTCGAAGGTGAGGAAACTTGGAGAGATTGCTAAATCATTGGACATCACAACAAGTCAACTAGCTCTAGCTTGGATTCTTCGACGATCTGAGATATCAGCAGCTATTGTTGGAGCCACAAAACCTGAGCATGTCATTGAGAGTGCAGGCGCATCCGATGTAAAGCTATCAAAAGAGGTTCTGGATCAGATAGAAGGAGTATTGGACAATACACCTCAATGGCCGCCGACATATGAGCCCAACATCTACTTTGAAGACAGGATGAGATAAAAAATGCAGGTGATGCAGAGTAGCTATCTCTCTGCATCACTGGCAACTAAAAGAGTATGTAGACTGTGACTAGTCCTGTGATATATGCCAGATGGAATAGTGCAAGAGGTATTTTCGGCACATGGATACTGCGCCGCTTCACTAGCTCAGACGCACACCAGCAGAGAATCACCGAAAGTACGAATAGCAGAATCATGACATCTATTGACATAATATCTTCTCCTTTCAATATTGTATTGTTTCATAGTAACCATGTAAGCCACTAGAAGCAGTCCAATGTACATAACATGGAAAACCAGCCAGAATATGGGAGTCAGCGCAGTCACAAAGTCAGCGAACAGCGCGGGAACAATCCCACATGCAACGAGTGATAGTATCGTGACTACGATGAATATCCTGGTTGGGTTTTTAGGTTCGAGATAATCAGGATCGGAAACGATTCCTGAACCTTGTTTTGTTCTGATTTGTTTTATCATTTGAACAATCCTACGAGTAGTTCGTATGATATACCATCATGAAAAATTACTAAACAGCTTGGCAATCAATACCTTCAAAAATTGTAGATTATTAAGGTCAGAATTCACAGTTTTGCGGTATTGACTGCAAAAATCAGAAAATCACAGGTGGACTAAGTTGGATAACCTAGACAAAGTTCTGTTCCAAGAACTAAGCAACAATTGTAGAGCATCATTTACTGAACTTGGAGAGAAGTACGATGTTTCTGTGAACACAATTAAGACTCGTGTAGAAACAATGATTGAGCAAGGAATCATTGTGCATTTTGATGTTCAACTCAAGCTCAGTCTATTCAATGCTAGTTTCGCATTGATTATTTTGCGTTTGAAACGACTTCTATCACAAGAAGAAAAAGATGAGATAGGAAATAATCCGTTTATCACAAGTGTGTCAAGCGGGATTCAAAAAGATGGAATGGTTGTTGCCATATATAGGAATAACGATGAACTAAATCAAGTCGTTGAGCACTTGAGAAAAAATGATTATGTGGATGAGCTGGATGTCTTTCAGGCCCTTCCCCCACCATCGTCTCATGTGACTCTTCCCAGCTCCAAAGGAATCGAGTCTCTGAAGAAGATTGATTGGCAGATACTCCGTCAACTCCGATGGAATGGACGAATGCCGATTAACGAGTTGGCACAGAAGTTGGGTCGATCATCGCCGACTATTAGAAAAAGGTTAGAATACATGAGAAAACAAGGTATGCTATATGAAACAGTACTCTCCAACATTGGTGTAATTGGTCACGGATTTATCATCAATTTTGCACTTCAGTTGCACGAACTCACTAACGACAGACAACTCGAGATTGAAGAAAAAATAAGAGAAATTTATGAGGATAATTTTTGGGTCAGCTGGAAGATTGTAAATCGTCCCATAATATTTCTGACTTTTCAAGTAGACAGCGTAGTAGAGGCACAAGAGATTCAATCTCGATTAGTGTCTATGTTTCCAGAATATCAATCAATAAGTCAAGCAATAAGTGGCGAGTGGAAATACTACAAGGATTTCCGCGATCAGATTCTTGAAGAACGCTCTCAATAGTTCTTCGTCCGAAACATCCAGTGTCAAAGCTAATGTCGTATATTAGTCTGCGATGCAAGTTTTAATTCATTTTCAAACCACGATCTAAGAAGTACTAACTAGTATCGTTGCTGTTGCTGCAAAAGAATTCCTCTGTGTTCAATTCTAATGTGTTAACAAATCCGCCAGACGATGCGGTATTCGCATGCTTATTATTGCCCCCAGGATGTCAAACCATTTGACCGAGGTGCTAATCATATGGGATGTGAAGTGCAACTTTCAATAGAACAACCGTATTTTAGAACCGACTTTGTTCTTTTAGCAAGCCTCATACATGTTGTCAGAGCGATCATCTTCGTTGCACTCTCACTAATTCCAAATGAAGTTTCTAGCGCACTTGCAGGAATCGGTTTCATCGAAATTATAGCGGCTTGGTGGTTATGGAGCCTAAAGGTCGAGTCTTGGGGTGTGTCGATGGGTGTAAGTTTGTTTCACATTCTTTTTCCAGTAGCACTAGGTATCTCATGGTTTGCTACTACCAGCATCATCCTTGTCAGTTTTGCTCAATGTCTAATCCTAGGTATCATCAGACAAAATGGAGGCTACAGTTTCGAAAGAATCGCAAGTGTTGATAATCAAGAACGAAAAAGTCCAGGTACACTTCAGAAAAACGTCTTTAGTCTGGCAGTCATTGCACAACTTCTCAAGGCATTCTTTGTCTTGCTCGGATTCGTAATGTTATATCCAGTCCTTGGTCTTGATGAACCAATTCCTTGGATTGGATTTTTCCCAGTTGTCTTATCTATATTGATTCTAGGAGTGATAGATATAGTAGCAGGATTGGGAATGTATCTAGGAAGGGATTGGGGTTATCAGTTAACAGTGATAATGGTTCCTGTTTCTTTTGTGGAAACGATGCAAACACTCTTGGCACCTGTCTTTCTTATTGGAGTCTGGATTCTGCTCCTCCTCAATACATGCCTAGCGAAGGATGGATTCTATTACAAATTAGTACAGAGAAAACAGCATATCGTTCTTGGAGTCATACCAAAGAAGTAATCTATCATAGAAACTCGTGAGAATCAGTGAGAAGATTGAGCATAGTTACTGAATTGAAGAGTTGGCTATGGATTCCGAAGACTTTGGCAATTCTATATCCCATGCTTCTTTTTGCAGGGATATTGATCGGGACGTTTCTCGATCCTAGTTACTACTGGATGGCAACGATGATCGGCGTCCCCATTGCAGTTATTCCAATCACATATAGGAATCTTGTTGGCGGAGGATGCAGTCTCAGATTTCATATTTGCGCCTTAGTCAAGGGCATACTTGCTGGCTTTGTGTTTTTGATTCTAGTCTTGGCATTGGATATTGTCGTCTGGCAACTCCTAGGTACAGGTTTCGGATGGAGCCCAATAACGCTTGAGATATCTCAAGGTGTTTACCTCATCTGGCTTTTTAGCGGGATAATTGGAGGTTTTGGCGCCCGAATAGTCGAAGTCAGAGGTCATACAAGAACTGCTGAGATTACAATTGCTGGACTCGAGTAGCATGCACTCAAAAAAAAGCGATAGATAGATTACAACTAAACCTCCTAATCTGAAGGACCATAAATGGTGGACCCTACTCCAGAACAGATTCGATGGAACCAACTTCGAAAGCAGCATCTTCTTGATGAGAAAGCCCTCGACTTTTATGATTTGGTTAAGACACAGCTTGGACTCCATTCCACAGATTATTGGACACCCTATTTCTCTGTGTGGGCGAGAATAGGTGACTATGATGTGGAAAAAATGTTTGAGTCAATCAATAGCGGAATGAAATTGGTCAGAACCCATGCATTCAGAACCACATTGCATGTCATTCACGTTGATAATCTCCCCCTTATACTCGCGGCTACTGGACCTGCTTTGTTTAGAGCATCAAGAACAGACAAGTTTAGAAAAATGGACCAGTTAAGTGATCAGGAAATCGAGCATCTGTTGAATCGCGTGAAGGAAACTCTACATGATGGTCCACAACAAATGAGTGAATTGAAACGAGCAGCTCCTGATATAGAGAGGCACATGCGATCTGCCTTGGTGATGCTCATGGCTCGGGGTGAGGTGGTCCGAGCAAAAGCAAGCCACGCTCGAAATAATCTCACTTCCTATGCTCTGATGGACAAATGGGTTGATGGTTTTCGGATGAAACAACTGAATGAACAGGAAGCCATTGATGAACTGATAGAACGTCACATTGAGTTATTTGGGCCTGTATCAATTGACGACATTGCATGGTGGTTGAGAATTACTAAAACGGCTGTGAAGAACTCAATAGAAAGGATTGGCCAGACTGTGGTAAATGTAAAACTACCGAACCAGGAGAAACACATGATGCGATCAGATTATGAGATTGCAGCTTCTCTTGAGGTGCCGGATAAGGACGTGGTCTGGTTCCTCCCATACGAGGACCATTTTCTCAAAGCATTCATCGACAGAACAAGTTTCATTGGAGAGGAGATTCAACCAAAACTGTTTCCAGCAGATAGAAGGCACTTCTGGCCTTCAAATCCCAATGCACCGAGGGTGATGCCAAGCCCCGGATTGCGTGCCACAGGAGAAGTACGACCATCAATCTGGTTAAATGGGGAGGTCGTGGGAAGATGGGAGATCGACGATAAGGGAGGGCAAAAGAAGATAGTCACGAGCATCTATAGAAAGGAAGCCGGAAATCATCAAGAAATCCTAGAGCAGTCAAGAAAACATCTTGAGAGCTTCGTAAATGATTCTTTGCTGCCAATATCAGGAGGATGATGATAATCGCCAATACTAAGAAATTCAAGGCGTTTCTATTGAATCAGATGTTCCAGAAGCTCCCGACTTGCACGTTTCACATATAATGACTTAGGTATTCAAAGGCTACTTCCGTTGAGTGAGTGGATTCTTCGTTATGCTAGATATTATGCTAGTTATATCTAGATAATACAACACGGAACGCAAATATACTGATTTGTCCATGAAAAAACATACCATCCGGAGATGTAAAGAATGGGAAAGGGTTTAGCTATACTCGGACTCCTACTTATCATAGTAGGAATCTTACCTCTTATCTTACCAATGGTTGGATTTGCAGCATATGCCGATTACTTCTATTTGGGAATCTACACACTCCCACTAGCAGGATATGATTTCTCGGAGCTCATGCTCATTCTATTGGGACTTGGTGTAATTCTGCTCATTATTGGAGCCGTAAAGTAATCCGCGTATGATAGAAAGTGAAAAGGTGGGGGAGTAGATGCTCCCCTCCCATATTTTTTTTTCAGTGCTGCTTTATTTGATTCCCATTCTAGTAGCGATTTTTACGATTATAAAGACCACAAATGCAACAATGATGAATGTGATTATACTGTTTACAATTGGACCTGCTGCAAGTACATAGGTCACATCAGTCCCACCGATGCCCGGCAGAGCAAATTGAATCAAAGGCATGATGAAACTATTGACGAGAGCCTTTATCACCTCACCAATGTAGATACCCAAAATGAACGCAACAGCCAATCCCAGAACCTTATACTGGGATATGAAATCAATGAACTCATTGACCAGTCCTTTTGGTGGAGATGGTGCAGGCGCAGGAGTGAGTAGTTTTCGTATCTCTCTTAATTCTTCAAGCATTTCTTCATTTGACATTCTAACAACCTCATGTAAAATTGTCGAATAACAATGAAGCATCTAGAATAATACTCTTGCGTTGAAACAGCTATAGTGATATTGGAGAAAGCCTAAAGCATTTCCCATGTCATTCTGGTTCTTTCTCTCGTTTCTGGGCGTTATCGCTGTCGTTCCAATTCATTTTGTGTCTGTTAGTCATGCTCGACTAGTAGAGAAGTACGGAGAAGAGAGAGGTACCAGAATTGGCGTAATTCTAGGTATGATCTCAGGATGGGGAATCTTCCTGTTTTTGTTCGGACTCTGGGTATCACCGCAAGCACGGTTTGTCATTCCCCTCATGCAAGAAACGCAATTCATCATTCCTATCTTTGGATTTCTCACACTTCAAATCCCTGTTTTGCACCTAATTCTTTCACTGGTCTTTATTGCTCCTGGGGCCTGGCTTGGAATACGGGGAGTTTCAGAGATTGGTCTCAAAGCATCAGAAACTCATAGGCCGGCGCGAATTATCACTACCGGCATCTATTCACACATTCGTCACCCACAGTATTTAGGAGCTATGTTGTCTCACATCGGGATTACATTAATTGTTTCAGGATTCTATTCGCTACTCGTGACTCCAATTGTGATTCTTATTAACTGGCTTCTCTGTTGGAAGGAGGAAAAGGAGCTCGTCAGGGAATTTGGTAATGATTATCGAGAGTATCAAAAAGCTGTTCCAATGTTCTTTCCTCATCGAAACTAAGACGAAGTTCATGCAGAGTTCGTTTATTATTACAGGCAAGAATAGTTTATGATTGCAGGAATGCTATTTATCCCTAATATGAGTGATGCCATATGCCGTTTCGTCGTCTAGTAGTCACGCTTTTTGTCTTTGTCCTCTTCATGGCTGCGTTTAGTGGTCCAAGTGCAAACATAGACACTACTCATAAGTTAAACCAAGACACATTAGAACACGCAAAGGAATTTCTGGACTCGCCTATATTAGAAGATAGATCAGCAATCGCTGCAGACTCAATCAATGGTGTTCTTGACCCAGTCGTTGTTGAGCAATACGGATTTTCAGGAACAGGTTCACTTTATGTTTCTACTGATTCAGGTCTTAACGAGCAAAGCTCTATCCCAATTGATAATGCGACAGGATGGGTCGGCAGTCAAGCAGAACTCGAAATGCGGAACATGACAAGGCTCTATGCCGAGAATGGTACTCTAGACAATGGCATTGCTGGTACGAATTATCATCCAAATGCAATGGCGGCATATCCATATGGATGGAGTCTGGATTATGATGATCCGAGTGCAGGTCTACAGAATGTTTCTTCCACCTATGACGATGAAAATGGGTATATTGTGTTAGAAAGTAAGGGACAACTAGCGACACCAGGAGGGTTAGTAGAATATAGACATTGGGATGGAACTTTCATCTACTGGAATCAGACTATTAACAATGCACCTTACTCAGACAATCTCACCTTGAGTTTCATGTATAATTATAATTATGGAATTATTGACAATCCACCAATTGAAGTAAATGGTTGGCTGTGGCTTGATGTTCTCATTGATGGCGTTCTTGTTGCTTATATTGATCTCTTGACTGAGTGTCCTTCATTGGATACATGGTATGAGTTTGTGGTCCCTAATTTACTAGATCAACCTTCTTCATTTGAACTACAGATTGGAATCTCTATTGAAACAGTCAAACCTCCGCCCGCTGATTACTATATTACATATCCAGGCGCAGATTATGATGAGGATAGTGAGTTAGATTATAGCCTAGCTCAGATTAACAGGGTGCTTCTTGACAACATTAGCCTGTTGAGTGTGAATCAACCGAGCTACGAGGCTGTCAATCTCACATTCAATGCTGGGACTTTCAGTACGCCAATCACAGAACTCTCCAATTATGGTACTGCAATCATTAGCAATCCAAGTTATTGGAGTGATAGTGAACTGAGTGTTGGAATCTCTGCAAATGTTAGTATATCATGTGATTATGAAGTGAAATTACTTTCTCACAATTATGGAAGTTCCTTATGGGCACCACAGCCAACGAAAGAAGGTGTGGCGTACACAATAGACGCAGGCGCAAGTGCAGTCTTATCTATCTTCACATACATAGGAAGTGAAGGAGTTGCCATCTACGAGAATTTTACAGTTGAGATGTATCTCCCATTTGATTGGGAGAATGTTACTGTATTTGACCCGTTTCTGAATGATGTGAGCGGTCAATGTACATTCTCTCCCGGGTCATTAGAGATTCCTACTTCAATTTTAAACAGATTAGGGTGGTGGCAGTTGACATTAGAATCACCCAACTATTCGGAGTCTATCCATGTACAGATTTATGATGGCGGATGGTCAGAAAATATACTCTTTAGACCAGGAAATATAACTAGAGTATCGGTGACTCTTGGTACAGTTTCTGAAACTCCGACTATTTCAGACCCGGTCAATGTGACTTGGTTATCTCCAGATGATACTACATGGTCACAGGACTCTCTATCAACAGGGACAGGTGGAGTTGTCAACACAGACCAGAGAACTCTCGGAGGTTTGAATACTACAGCTGGAGAGTGGCGTGTTGTCGCGGCATGGACAAATGGTACTGAGATTGCATATGGATCAACTTCTTTTGACATGTACCATACGGCATCACTTGCTGTGCCTGCGATGTATTCTACAATCCAAACCGATGTGGGCTTGATTATCTCAAACTTTGTTTACTATACTGATGCAGATACCTCTGCCTATCTTCTTGATGATTCTATCTCAATTACAGCAAACTGGACTGGTTCTACAGTTCCATTTACGCAAGACTTGGTCAAGAATTGGTGGCGAGGTGAGTTTGATACGTCCTTAGTAACAGGCGGTCAATACACTGTTATCGTAACTGCATCTAGACCCTACTTTGATGACATTTCCACTCAGTTTATTGTAACAGCAACACAACAAACTACACTTGAAATTCTTAATGCTGGATCAATACCCATAGAGCGAGGATTGAACGAAGTTTTCACCGTACAGATGGATTATGAATTACTTAATGGGACCGGAATCCCAGGGGCTGTGCTTGACATCACTCATTCAGGCCCAGGAGGTGGTTTGTCATGGAGCAACTTTAATGATAACAATAATGGCCATTATTCAGTTGATATCATATGTGATCTCTCAGCGACCTATCCGATAACAATCACATTGAACAAATCGTATTGTCATGCGGCTTCAGACATATTTACACTTATCATTGGAGAAACTGGGACAACTCTTACACTTCTCAATGGATCAGCAGATATGGTCCTGTTTGGTGGTAATTATACACTTGTCCTAGAATATGAAAACAGTACAGGAGCGGGACTTCCCGGAGCAAATCTCCAAGTGCTTGCAACGACTCCAGCTACAGGATTAAACTATACAGTTTTCACACCTCTGGTTGATGGATTTTATGCTATTACACTTTCACCAACTTCTGCGGGTTCATTCTCTGTGGTTATGAGTGCAAGTCTTCTCAATCATGAAACTCAGTATGTGACATTCACTCTGACTGCGACACGCATCCCAACAGTGCTTACATCGTTTCCATCAAGTGCTAGAATTGCTGTGGATCAAAACTACACAGTGCAATTAAGTTTTCAAGATGAGAGTCTTAGTCCCATCGATGCCGCAAACATCACTATCGTT
Source organism: Candidatus Thorarchaeota archaeon (assembly GCA_029858305.1). Taxonomy (GTDB): domain Archaea; phylum Asgardarchaeota; class Thorarchaeia; order Thorarchaeales; family Thorarchaeaceae; genus SMTZ1-45. Next base: position 9,061 of record JAOUFI010000040.1, on the reverse strand, counting down.
AATCCACCTGCTGGTTTGACTATATTAGATGTTGTTCCACTTGGAGGAGGATTGTACAATTTCACTCTGACACCGTTAGAAAAAGGCACTTTCCACGTGCTCTTTAGGAGTTCTGCAGAAAACTATCAGAGTTCGAGTGCAGCCTTTACGTTGATTGTGACAGAAATTGAAACAAGAATCGAGTTTGAGGGTGATATTTCTTCAGCTCTTGTTGAATTTGAAGAACCATACCTACTTACTATCTACTATTATCGAGCAGATACTGCAACACCGATCAATGTAGGTGGAGCTAATGTTTCAGTTCTCACTCAGGATCCTGGACTCATCATAAGTATCAGTGAATATGCAGGATACTATTTGATTAGCATCAGAGGTCAGGCTGTAGGTATATGGTCATTAACCATAACAGCAAACAAAACAGATCATTATATTGCAACTAAACAGTTTCTGTTTGAAGTGCAGGAAATCGATACTTCTGTTCAACTTACAAGCTCATTGGATGACTTACTCATTGGACGTTCGTATCTTTTCAATTTTAGTTACATGTTTGAATCAAACAGCAGCAATATCCATAATGCTAATGTAGTGCCCTTTGGTGAGGGAGCTAGCTGGGTGGCTTTTACTGAACTCTTTTCTGGGCAATATTCAGTAAATCTGACACCAGTAGAATTGGGAGTCTATAGTGTTGTCTTAAGCTTTGAAAGAAACGGGTTTGAAACGTGGAATTACAGGCTTAATTTCACAGTCGTGGAAGTTCCGATTGCCATTGAGGTGATTCAGGGGCTCAGCGGACTTGAGGGCTTTATAACAACCCTCAGAGTCAAAATCACTGAAGCGGATACAGGAGTTCCAATCACAGGGGCAACCGTGTTCTTCAACGTTCATAGATCTGATGGAGTCCCAGTATATCTACAAGACAAACTGATGGTTTCGTCAGCAACAGCTGGAGTGTATACCGCAGATTTAGAAATGCCATCGGCAGATGGTACATTCTACATTGTCATCTCGTGTGATGTTGCCAACTGTATACTTGATGAACCATTCACAGAGCGATTACAACCAGGAAGAGATGCTGCTACAATGTTGATTATGTCAGTTCGCCAATACTTCTTATTTTACCTAGGAATTGGAGGTATAGCAGTTGGACTTGGTTATAGAAGGAGTGCAAGAAAGCGTAGGATACAACAGAACAAGATAGCTCTTGCCATTAAGAGACGATTTGATGATGTGAAAAGTCTCCTAGGTGTTATTGTCCTCCACAAAGATAGTGGATTGCCTGTGTATTCTAAGATCCTTAGAGATGGGCTTGAAGAAACAGTAATCTCAGCATTCATCACAGCAATTACTAGTTTCCGAGGAGAGTTTGATATAGAAACATCTTCAGAGGAGTGGGGACTGATTCCTATTTCGGATATAATCAGGGTCATTTCTACGAATAGATTGGTCTGTGCATTCATCACAACAGGGAACCCATCACCGGAACAACGTGAGAGAATGATTCAATTTGCTAAGAAGGTAGGTTTCATCTTTGATGATTCCTATAGTGAGGTGCCGATAGTTGTTCTTGACCAGCATACAAAGATGCAGTTCGATGCATTATTCGAAGACAGCCTTGATGGAGCTCTTCTTAGGACCTACAAACTAGACGACGCAAAGAAATTGCCAACGAACACTTGTGCCTTAGAGAGGATTGCTCGAAAGCGGGGCGTTCAGTTCAAGCTGGAAGAACTTGCCTCAGAGATTGCAACATGTGGCCTAGAAGAAGGCCGGGTCTATAAGGCAATAATGGCAGCTTTAGAGGGGCATTATCTTGTTACCACAGATGTGTCTCCATTCGCGAGCGAGTTAATTCGAGCCCCTGAATCAATAGAAGACGAGAGTTAGAAAAAGTAAACTGGTGAGAGGATGTGCCTCTCACCAAGACTTCTTTATTCGATATTTCGAACGAGGTAGTAGTCGATCCAGTTCTTTTTCCGGATAAAGGGCACTATCAGAATGAGCAGTGCAACAACAATTGCTACGATTATAGCTGTGTTGTAGATTAGAGGAATCGCCATCCATTTTGATGCGATGCCTGTAGAGGCCCAAATCACAACAAGACCATAGGCAATATCCCTTCTCAACACAATCATCAGAGTAGTAATGAGAAGTGCGACAACAAGGACTAGGGCTGTCCAGATGTACTGAACATCCACAGCAATTGTCAGGTTCGCGTTTAGAACTGCCGCAGTGTTTGCAATGGTAGCCAATGAGATCCATCCCAAGTAGACACTAGTTGGAAGATGAATAGCCAACTTCTGTCCGAGTGAAACCTCTTTGATTCCAACCTCAAGACGGACATAGGTCAATAGTAGGACTACTAGGAATCCAACGATTAGTAGCTCGCTCCATACTAAGAGTGGAGTATTGCCATAAGAATAGTGGAATAGAATCAACCAAGCCACATTCAAGACTGCGCCAATCAGATACAGATACCCAATTTTACCTAGATACTCTGCATTGACTTGATTCTTTCTTGCCTGATAGACCATAAAGACAAAGAGTAGGACGTAGATGACACCCCAGATTGCAAAGACGTAACCGGGCGGGGTGAAAAAGTTGGGGAATGCGTCAGCGACCGTTCCGGTGTTCACTCCGTTGAATGGTAGAATATTGGCAAGCGCGTTCATCACAATGGTGAAAATTACAGCGAAGATGTTTATGATTTGGAATTTCTTATAATTATCTGTCATGAAAACTCCCACAATTGTTAACTATATTTAATATTTAAACCTTGTCACTGATTCGTCTTTTTCAATTTTATCGTCGTCGAAACAGGGCATAGCCTGTAATCAGGACAACACTTACAATGGAAATTGGCAGAAAGACGTCACTCAGGGTGATCTGTCCAGTTATCTGCGTATTTGTGGAGGTGGTAGAGTTAGTTTGACTAGAAGTAGTTGTGCTCGAAGGTATGGTTGTTGGATTGGGAGCGTTCCAACCAGCTAAATTCGCCACAAGCCACCAAAAGGCTTTACCTTTCTGTTCACAACTCGTATAGGTGGTATGAGCAGCTTCATCACCATTGAAGTCGGGATGTTCGATTGGAATCTCGAGGGTTTCTTCACCTACAACATAGTCATAGGTACTGTAATCGCCATTGCTCCAGCAGTCAAGGTCTGCAAAGTCAAATAGGATTTTGTCATTGTCCAAACAATATTGGCGTATCTGTTCATTTCGTAACCAACGATTGTATCCGCTGCTTCCGCCAGCCTGAGCATTACCAGTCATATAGATGAATGTGACATCAGGATTCGCAATTTCAAGAGAAGTCATTGCATCAAGATAGTCCTGGACATCTTGCTCTGAGTAGGAATCAACTTGAGTGCACCAAGACCAAAGAGAGATTGTAAGTGCGGGATTGTCATCAATTGTCTTTTGTGTAAGCTCCAGAGCGCTCTCTCCCTGCCAATAAAGATCAGGAGTAATGTAACTCTCTGGAGGGTTTCCATCAAGAATACAAAGAGCGTCACTGTCAGTAGGTAGTACAAGATACCCGATAGAAACATCGAAGGTCGAATTAGCTGATTCTAGTCGAGAGAGACCAGTTGTAATCTGTCCGCCATGACTAGTATGAGCATAATGGATGCGAATATCGTCCTGAGCTGATTCAATCCATTCCCCGGGAATCAGACTCAAATCGATACAATTATGGTCGATTATTAACCCACCTGACCAAGAGGCGATTCTACTATCGTTTGCTACTGGTGAACAGCTGGTGACCATAGAGCTTAGTGATAATAAAGTCAAACTCACAATGACTGTTAATAGGATTCTGTGGCGTGGCACGGCATTCTGCTCCTAACCTATCTCTCCCCAGAAAAAAGTGTTGAAATATCTTTCTCATAGGAATGTCTATTGTTAGTTTGGTCTATTCAACAACATATAAGAAAGAACCCGGAGCTCAGGGCAATCGGAGAGGCCCTCAATGTTCATTTCTTGTTCAATATTGGGAGGAATTAAGTCATTAGCCGCACCTGAGGTGCTCCTGACGAATCTGATTAGAACTATGGTTCGTGTAAAGGATGCAGGATATGATACAGTAGAGCTATATTATAGCAATCTCCCAAATTGGGTTGGCGACACGCTGCAGGCAGCTCTTGATGACCTCAAACTAAGAGCATATTCAATCCACCTGCCAAAATTCCTCACCTTGTTTGACGAGAAAGACTTTGATGAAACTGTTTCCTCTGCGTTCTCATTCATTAAAGCACGTGAAATAAAGGTGGCAGTTCTTCATCTTCCAGAACAAGAACAGCTTGCAAGCCCACAATGGAAACGGAGGCTTGAAGTACTTCTGAAGGAGGCTGAAAATTCAGGATGTATACTGACTCTTGAGAACATTCCATATATCAAAGATGTTGACCAATACATACTCAATGAGATAGGCAAGCACAACAACAGGCCACTTGGAATTACCATCGATATGGAATTCATGTACATCAACGGTTCTAGTATCGAGTGGATGATCAATGCTTTCAATGGTAAGATTGGCAATGTCCACTTTAGGGATAGTGATGGAAGTCTTGTAGGGGGGGATGGGTATAGACAATATATCGTTCCAGGAGAAGGAAAGATAGATCTCCATCAAGCAGTGAAAACACTTCACGTTTCAGGCTACAGAGGTCCTTTAACGATTGAAGTTTCACATAGACAGGGGAGGAATATCATTGACGCCAAGAAATATGCCGAAGACTGTCTAGCAAAACTGTAGACGGATTGATGCATTAAAAATCATTTACGGGATTTTTCCCAATCCTTCCGAATTGCAGTCAAATGTCCTGTATGGTAGTCTAAATGTGTGAAGGTATCCGCCAACACTTCTCTAACAGTCTTTCCAACAAAGAATGAAGGAACTTTGCCTCCCTCTATTCGACGCTCTAATTCTTCTTCAGTGGCTGTTTCAATCCAACTGAGAAGGTCCCGTTCACTTGAGTCATAATATTCCTGAATCTGCGCTAGTGGTGTACCAACCCAATCTCCTGAAGTTCCCGGAGTATAAAGACTGAAGAGTTTCTTGTTCTTTGGTGGGCCTTGTTTGATTAGCATATTCAAAGAGAAGTCATAGACAGCTGCTTGATGCGCAAGAACCCAACCAAGTGAGGACATTCCAGATCTGGGACGATAAGCAAGATCAGTGCACTCTGCTTCTGTGATTAGGCGTAATTCCATATCTCGCCATTGGCGGGTTGCCCTAGCTGAAAGTCGGAAAAATTCTACATCCATCAAATCTCTTTTCCTCTGTATAATGTTGTTGCATTAAAGAAACTTCTTGCATACATTCAATTTTCAGATTCATATAATCGTTTCAGTAGACGAGAAGAGAAAAAAGAGAGGGAGCAGAATACTGCTCCCGAATGGTGGTGGCGATTATTTCCGTTCTGTGTTTATTCGTGCACAGACTACGATGATTGCGGCAATTCCAACTACTCCAAGAATTATTGCAGAATTAATGAGACCGGTAATGAAGGCGCTAGCAGAGAGTGGCGAATTCATTGGGAAAGCTGAAAAGATTGGGTCATGAGTGACTGAGTATCCATCCCACTTTGCATAGCACGAGCTATAGTAGTATGTTTGACCCCACCAAGAGTCTAATGCAAAGGCTAAATCAGCTGAGGGAGTGCTAGCCTCAATTCCATAGCTGTAGAAGTACATAGGCATAACTGCCGTGCCAACATCATAGGTAAGCCCGTTACTACCCCAGACATAGGTTCCTCCGAACTCAACGGTCATGCGGAGATGGGATTCCTCGGTGAATCTAAGAAACCCATCAGGAACATCATTGCTCTCTAGAGGAGCAGAAGGAGCATCTGTCCAATCTGTCACAGCATATGTACCAGTTTCAGGTGTGAGAGGTTCCTCACCTCCAGTCACTGGGAGCGGCTCGACAGGTATCTCGCCAGTTATCGTATAGCTTGAGAAAGAACTCCAATAGTTGAGTGTAAGACCGAGACCATTCAATTCAATTGGTATAAGACCAGAGATAGGGTCTTTGAAGTCGCCAACAAACTGATCAATCTTGATTACCGCGGCATCATTTGTTGTTTCAAATCTGAAGGTGAGCTTCAAACTATCAATAGTAACAGGAAGCGGATCACTCTTTTCAGGCATACTACCAAGAGGATAGGCCCCGTATATCCATATGTCGTATGGCTGTGTTGTCAGGAGGTTGCCATTAATATCAATGACCTCTGCACTCCATTCAATCTGGCCATCAGAGTTGATAGCAGGAAGACCAATCTCACCAATCTTTGCATTATCTGCATAGAAATCATAGACAAGTTCCGAGGCAGTCCTGTTCAATTCATAATTGGTCCAGTCAATCGTACCATCCTCATCAAAATCATAGGGAACCTCACTGTAGACTAAATCCATCCTGTTATTGTTATTTGTATCATTGAAGACACTTAGACCAGAGAAGTAGTGCTGCATCCACTGTTCTGTTGTATCTGTTCGAAACATTTCGTTGACGTCATAACCAAAACCACAGTAATGCCAGTCATAATCGAACTCATAGGTATCATTCATGTAGGAAGCCCACATGTATTCTTCAGATAAGTAGGGAATCACATCATTGGGATTCACAAGCCCACCGAACTCATCTCTCCAAGTATATTCAGCCCAGTAGTATGAACTTGAATTGTATTCAGAATAGTAAAACGAGGAATAGATGAACACTTCATCTCCAGAGAGGGCTCCTGATTCAGGCCACCAGAAGATACTCCAAAGATCACTTGTGTTCCCTTGATTGGCTAGCCAAGCTATGTATGTAGCATCTGGATCAAGAATAATAACAACCAAGAGATTGGAGAAGGACCAATCTGAGGTCCAATTGGAGATGCTGTTCTCAGTAATTGTGTAGCTCTGATTATAGATGTCCTCAACATAGTATTGCGCAACATACCGAGAATCATTGATTTCTACAAAATAGCTAGGTTCGGTGTTGATTGAATAATCATCTCCGGTTTCATTCCACCATTGTGATGCAACATAGATCCCAGGTAGCATCTCTTTGAACGGCGTAACAATCTGTGACATGCTATATGAGTCAGAAATTGGGGTGGCCACCGCACTGGTTCCTAGGCTAAGAATAATCAAGCTACTGACTAGGAAAAGAGTGGCAGTTTGTCTTCGCATACTATCCATCGTTTCAACCTTCCAAGAGTTTGATAATCTACCAATATAGCACATCTGATTCTATAATAGCCATTTTCAGTGAACTGTTCACACGCGAAATTAAAAGGAGGTTATGAGTGCCATTAGAGAGATTTAGGAGTCTAATATGGTTCATAATCGTTCCAAAATGATAATGACTGCTTTAAAAATCATCTAGAAACAGTTCGCTTTAATACAACCATCTTGGTTCGCCCACTCTCAATGCGACTTACAAGTGACTTTCGTTCCAGAGCAGTCAGGGATACACTAAGGGTAGACTTACTCAGACCGGTGCTTCTTCGAAGATCATCCTGAGCCATCTGGCCCCCATTATCTTCAAGTTGGTTGATAATGCGGCGCTCAGTATTTGTAAGAGTGATTACAACTACTTTTTCAGTGGGCGCTTCTTTTGAAGAAGCCTCAGTAACAAGGCTTTCAAGATCAGTGACTCGTTTCTGCAATCGGAGAATAACGAGTATTGATACATTTATCATCAGCACTAGTGAGATTACAAGTGCTATTGTCGTCGCGAGGAATACTACTTCCTTTTCCACAGGTATTGCAGAGATCCAGGTCCAAAGTGCTAACGATAGGATGCTTATAGAGAAGATGACAAGAACCAGGTCAAGTCCCTTTTTCGAGTGTAAGGCACGTGTCATGCAATTACCTTCTATCCAGCAGGTAGAAGTCCATATTAAGAACACTCCCTCACAATCTCATTAGGGGTGTATTCAATGCTTCTGTGTTTCTTCTGAAGGGATTCGTTGAACCTCAAACAGAACTGGATTAAACCTATCTGGGCATGCATGTGTAGATACACATTGATTCTTCAACCATGGCAACCTTGCATTATACATCATTGCAAAAATCTTGGGCATCATGGAGCACATAGCGCTGATGCAGAGTTTACCTTTCACCTCTTCGCCTGTAAAGATAATCTCATCACCGACCTTGTGGCCTGCCATGCAGGTGCCTTCTTGCTGTATTACTCGACAAAGAATCTGCCAAGGCTCGTTACGGATACAAGTACTATCTGACATGGTGTGCATTATCTGAAACGTATTTTATAAGAGCTATCATAGTGATTCATCTTCACTATCCGGCACCTGTGGACCTTCTTCACTTGTGACAGCATCGCTGCTCATGCCTGAAGAGATTTGCTCAAGATCGTAGAGACCATCTACAGGAGTTACACAGATCTCAGGTGGGTATTCTCCAGCTCGTTTAAGTCCCTCACTTGCTGCAATAGGTCCGAATACTTGTAGAGCCATCGTAGTGAGAGCGATAACGCTGATTATCAGAACACCATAATCAATTGCCGCCTGTGTACCGATTTGTGTGAAGCTTCTCTCTACAACAAGAGAGAGACCTACTGCAACGCCAGCCTGAGACATGAGACAAAATCCGAGATACTTCTTTGTCATAGGATCTGATTTTGTTATCACAGCTCCGGCGAGTGCTCCGAAGTACTTCGCAAATGTTCTTCCACCAACATAAACAACTGTCAGAAGGACTACTGTTATTCCAGCTACAACAGATAGGTCAATGGAAGCGCCAACAATGACGAAGAAAATCATCACTATTGGGGACATGACAACCTTTAGTGTGTGGCTGACTGGATCCTTTTCGGGACTCACATAATTTCCCACAACAAAACCAAAGACCATGCAAGCAAGAATGGGACTGAGATGCAACCAAGACATGAGACCAACCAAGAGAATTATCATTCCGAGCTCGAACTCGAGTATCTCCCGACGATTTTCCTCTCGATTTACAAAGACAACCATCACTGCGCCTAGGATTCCACCAATTGCGCAGGAAGCAGCAATCTCATATATTGTTGCGAGAGCCGCCCCAATTAACGTAA
>JAOUFI010000143.1 GCA_029858305.1 Candidatus Thorarchaeota archaeon | reverse complement strand
AACTACCTCCCCAAAAAGCCATCGCAATGATAAGCATTGCATAGTACTTGAAAGGACTGTCAGGCAACCTGTTATCTCCACTTTTGCTACTCCACCGATTTTGTCTGGGATATAAACAGATTCGATTAGGTAATATTCAAGAAATCAAAATTTTTGAAATTTACAGGATTACATTGCACAAAATTCATATACGGTTGTGCAAAGACAACGCACAGCCGATGAGGTGATCTTGTGCTAAGTGATGATGAGTTGGAGAAGATACGGCAGAGAAAGCTGCAGCTTCTAATAGAACGAGCTCAGAAACCCAAGGTGCCAGAGCCTATGGCCAATGGTGTTGTAAATCAGTTGTATGACCATAATTTTTGGCAAACAATTTCTAGTACAAAGGTTGCGTTTGTAGATTTCTATGGCGAGTGGTGTGCTCCCTGCAAAACTCTTGCACCCATTTTCGCTGATTTAGCACAAGAGTACAAAGAGCAGGTCTACTTCGCCAAGATTGACATTGACCGAAATCGTATGACTGTGGCTCAATTTGGAGTTCAATCAGTTCCAATGATTATTGTATTCAAGAATGGAAAGGTAGCTGGATCCTTGCCAGGACTTCGTAGTTATTCTGATTACGAAATGGCAATAAAGCAAGTCCTCGGAAAAGGTCCTGACGAAAGTAGCTATGTCTAATTAGGTCGTTAAAGGAAGCGACCCAGAACGAAGCCCAACTGCATATCTGCAGTCCTCATATTGAAGGAGATATAATTTTTGATAGAGAGAACGCTAATCTGATTTTAGCATTAATTTGATATATTTCTAAGCTTTGTTCTGGGTCGGGGTTAGTCGCCTAACCACGTTGAGAAATTACGTTCATATATTGAATAAAAGGAGCTGCTTCATAGCAAGTATTACTACAGTGGCATAACCAATTGCGCTGAATGGTCAGAACATACTTATTACTTGGAAAGTACATGTTATGCAGAATCTCTCTGATATAGGAGTCTTGGTGGATGAGAAGCCTAAGAAAAATTGGTATTGTGATTGCCGCCTATGTTATCTTGGGGGCAATTTTTTCGTTTCTCTTGTTAATGGGTTTCTATAGTATACACACTCATCCTATTATCAACATTCTTTTGTGGTTCGTCCAACCAGTGTTCATAATAGTCAATATCCTATACTTTATCTGGTTCATCTAGGGGAAATGATAATCGCAAGAGAAATCGCATTATTTTTCCAAACAGTCTATTATAGTGATGTTTTTCATTTCTCCTTGGATTATTGCAACAGGCATCGCTTTCGCATTGGTAGCGTATCCGAAGTTTCCAACGGCATCAACAGCGATGATTCCAGCTTCGCTTCCCGTCTTCTTCTCAAACATGTCAATTCCTTTCCGTGCTGCGCTCATAGGATTTATTCCTTCTTCAATGTAGAGAGTCACCATTCTGCTTAGAACTACTCGCATGATGTGTTCTCCATACCCTGTTGCTGAAGCAGCGCATTGGCTATTTGCATAGGCGCCTGAACCCATTATCGGCGAATCGCCAATCCTTCCCGGTTTCTTCTTGGAGATACCTCCAGTAGATGACGTTGCAGCGATTCTTCCTAAGGAGTCGACAACAATACAACCGACTGTATCAGCAGTTCGTGAATTACTTTGTTCTCTAATTGATCCATGTTCTGCCCTTCGATATCCTTTGGCAATCATCTCATCATAGATCCTTTTTGCATTGGGACCCGCAAAGAACTTGTAGTCTGTCTTCTCCATTATATATCGAGCAAGTGATATGGGATTTTGGACTCCTGATACTGCAGCAACTGAACCGAAGTCAAGGTTATTGCCATCTATAATCATTGCATCGAGTTCCAGAATGCCATCTTCATTGGGTCGGGCACCTTTTCCTGCGTTTAATTCTCCACAGTTCTCCATAAACAATGTACAATCCTCAGCTGCATCTAGCACCGAACCACCATTCATTAGTGTGGTGAATCCTACTTTTGCAGCTTTACTCACATATTCCATGCCGATTGGAATACGTTCATCTTTCCAATCACCAGCGCCACCATGTACGATTATTATTGGCAACAATATTCTAGACACCTGAGTGATTTTCGCATTTCGACTCAAAGATAATAGTATCTCTTTAATCAATTTGGCCCCTAAAATGAAGAATACGCACTCGGGCTCAATAACGAAATCCCTGATTATGCTCCTGAATTTTGTGTATTCTATTCTATCTAAACCTGCTCTTGATATCAGCTTGTTGCAAATAGAGTATGATAATCAAGCTGATAATGATGCTGAGGTAGTCAAAGGTTGGTATAGCCATAATTAGACTGATGATGTTTAGAATGATCGCTGCCATCCAAGCCCACGACTTCATTGCCCAAAGGCCCCATCCAATAATTAGGTCAAGTAATGCAAGAAGTACGACGACAACTCCGACGATCCACCCGAAAAATGGGAAACTGAAAATGTATGCTCCTGTAAGAAGAGAAAGCATGCCTCCAATGATTTGCAATAATGCTAATATTGTGACACCTAGAGGCCTACTGCCAGAAGGTGTAGAATATCCCGAAGTTGGTGTTTGTATTTCAGCCATCTATTTATTCTCCGTAAAAAGAACTGTTTCTAGAAAGAATGCAATCACATTCATACCTCATGAATTTGCGACCTCCCTTCTACTGAACGAAGAAAAAAATGTTTTCTTTTAGCGCTAGCCAAGAAAAAGAAGAAACATCCGGGCTTTGTACAAAGCCCGGGAATGTTTTAGAATAGACATATTCAGCTCTATCTGAATCTGCTCTTCACGTCACCTTGGAACAAGTAAACTATTACAATCAGATTAATGATTGCTGAAATCCATCCAGCTGAAAAGACGTTCAGAATCAAGTTTATGAAGTTCACAATCAAGGCAATCATCCAAGCCCAAGACTTGAGAGCCCAAAGGCCCCAGCCGATGATGATGCTGATGAGGCCCAAGAACAAAAGGACTCCTCCGATTATTGCAAATAGGAATCCTAATGGACCAAACAGCATAGCTGCCATTACGGCCAGATAGCCAGTGAAGACTTGAAAGATTCCGCCAAGGATGTTTAGAACAGCTAGTATAGACACACCTAGTGGCCTTCCGCCAGAGGGTGCAGAATATCCTGTAGTTGGTGTTGGTATTTCCGCCATCTATTTACCCTCCATGAGTAAAAGGAGTTAGCTCATCCATCTACACAGTCTCATATATATCTCATGTGCATATATTCAAACTTGGCGCTAAATCCACATTTCATCAAATAGCCTTTAAGGAGTAATAATGGTCTTGGTGATCAATCCTTTCTTTCTCTATCCATTATAGAGCTGATATTCTGATTGAATGTAGACCCCAGGATTCAAACCGTCTTGAACTTTTTTTACACTTAAGAGATAAACTAAGAATATGTTTGCAGCAAGATACAGAGCAACTTCAGGGTAAGGCAATAGAAGACCCTCAAAAGCGGATATGATTGTGTCGGTTCCGAATAAGACGATGGCAAGGATATTGATTTGTTTGGCTGATGTAATAGTGTTTGGAGTTCTTTTGTAGAACTTGTACCCTGCCCTTAATTGGAGAATTCCCGCTATGGGTAGGATTGCCCACGCAATCATATATCCAAAAGTTGCTAAGTCTGAAAGTGGAACTATTCCTAATAGAGTCGCGAAAATAATCAACGAAAGAAATCCAGGTGTAGCATACATGATAGCAAGAATTCCAAGGCCAAGTTGGAGTAAAAGGGCAAGTAGCGCCAAGGATTCCAACTGCATAATCGAGGAACCTTTAGATTGTCTAGATTCTATTGGTTTATAGTCTGTGTCTTCAGGAAAGGCCAATGTGAACTCCTCCACATGGTGCGGGTAAATCGAGCATTTAAGCTATCTTACTCTTCATGAATGTCTAAATTCTTTCTGGACTGCTTCAATCCTCAGAAAATAGATAGAAGTGATATTCAGTATTATAATGACAATCGAAACCTGAAAGTTTAGAAATAATCCTATCAGACCAAGGCTAAAAGTCAAAATGACAATCATGGAGAATTCAAAGATAATTGTGATTATATTGAACAAAATGATTCTATTGTTCTCTCTCAGACCCTGTGAATGCAATTGATATCCAAGAAACACTTGGAATATGCTTATGATGAAAACCAGCAAGCTAAGACCAATGAGAATCAAGGCAAGCAATTCTCCACCTGAGTAGCGTATCGGAATGAGCCAAGACACTGGTATCATTATCACAATCTGACTAGTCATGGCCAGAAAAGACCCAATCTGCGCAACTAAAACCATGATTGCACCAAAGCTGTACTCAGTGAAACTCTTCGGACCAGTTGGTTCAGATCGAAAATCATAATCATCAGAAAGCGCCATAGAAACTCCACCAACTCATGAATCCCATATCTCCATATCAGTCTATTGATATCGTTGAATATTTCGAGAATAAGAAGATTTGAGTGGGAGTAATAACATTAAGTAAAGAGATGTGTCTTGAAGGAGATGTTTGATTTCATGTTTCTGTCTTTTGAAAGTATGACTCATATAGCGTCATCATCATTAATGGTGCTTGAAAAAACAGGAAGCATTGTGAAAAAC
>JAOUFI010000142.1 GCA_029858305.1 Candidatus Thorarchaeota archaeon | reverse complement strand
TCTGTCTTTTTCGTATTTTCAAACATCATTATACTCTGTTGCCAAGACTAGGTTGTTCCTCATGTCCCGTATGTAATCTGTTATTTGAGTATCCTCTGCATTGCGCGTGGGCGAATTTGCAGGTCGTAGAGAGAATAATACTTCCCTTTGAGTTGCATTAGTTCTGCATGTTTTCCAGACTCCACTATTTTTCCCTGCTCTAATACGACGATTCTATCTGCATTCACAATTGTTGAGAGCCTATGAGCGACTACAATAGATGTTCGCCCCTTCAGAAGTACTCTCATTCCTTTTTGGATTGCATGTTCAGTATAGATATCGATGGAGCTTGTAGCTTCATCAAGAATGAGGATTCTGGGGTTTTCAAGGAGTGCTCTAGCAAAGCTCACAAGTTGCCTCTCCCCTTCTGAAAGTCTACTGCCGCGTTCTCCTACCTCGGTATCTAGTCCCTTCTTGAGGTTATCAATAATTCTTCGTGCACCAATAGCTTCAAGGGCTGCCACTATCTCGTCATCTGTTGCTTCCAAACGACCGTATTTTATGTTGTCTTTCACCGTGCCCATAAACAAGAACGCATCTTGAAGAACGAGACCAATCCTTGAGTGCAGAGACCGTTGCGTGACTGTTCTGATATCAATTTTATCGATCTGAATCGAGCCATCTCTGACATCATAGAATCTGTTCAGGAGGTTGACAATAGTTGTCTTGCCTGCACCTGTATCTCCAACAATCGCAATAGTTTCGCCAGGTTGTATTTCAAGATCGAAATGCTCAAGGACAACTGGACCATCACCATAACCAAATGTGACATCATCAAACTTAACATGTCCTCGAATCTCTGGCATCATGAATGCGTCCGGTGAGTCTTGGACCATTGATTTTGTGTCCAATATTGAGAAGACCCGCTCTCCACCGGCAAAGGCACTCTGCACAGAAGTATAGAAATTAGCGATGGTGAGAATCGGACGGAAGAAGCTATCACTTAGTTGTACAAACATCACTATTGTTCCAAGAGTAACCGCTGGAGTCAGTGTGGGATTGACATACAGAAAAGAAGAATTGAGATAGAATAGACTTCCAAAGAGGAAGATTATTGCAGTACCCACTCCACTTATGAAGCGAATGACAGGGAAGAAGGCTGCCTGAGCTCTGCCTGCTTCTACATTTGATTGATAATCTAATTCATTGAGCCCAGCGAAAATCTCAGTGCTTCGACGTTCCCTTGCAAAACTCTTTGTGACCTTTGCGCCCGATATGCTTTCTGCAAAGTTTGATGTGACATTCGATATGGTCTTTCTTGTTCTTCGGTATGCCTCTCTCATGATTCTTCGGAAATAGATTGTTGTAACTAAAAGAATTGGAATGATTGATAATGATACTATGGCAAGACGGAGGTTACTAGCAAACATGGCTGCACCAATGGCAAAGACCACAAAGACCTGCGCGAATGAATTTATGAGTTCTCCACCTAGAAGCTCACTCATTCTATCTACATCATTGGTCAGTCGGGAAATTATCCTTCCACTCGATGAGTGATCATGGAATTCCTCAGACATCTCCTGAATATGAGAATACAGTTCCTGTCGAATATCATAGACAGCCCTCTGCCCCATAAGTGCCATCAGATAACCACTACTGTAGTTCACTACCCAAATAATACCCTGCAGAATGATGTAGAGTGTCGCTGTAGAAATAATTGATGTGATGATACCACTAGGAAAATCCACATCGATTGCTTGTCTGAGTACAAAGGGTGTCAAAACACTGAGAGCTATCGCTACTGCTGTCAGCATCACAACAGATGCAAACAATGTCCTGTACGCAAGTATGTATCTGACCATCCTACCCAGCAAAGTGGAATCGCTGTACTCATAGGTGCGAGCATCGGGATCATCTGCATCGTCTAGTGACCTACTCACTTGCGCCTCCTCCCGTTATGTTCGCCTGTGCAAAAGGATCAATCGAAACAGCTGCTGCTAATTCCATCTCTGCGAGAGTCTGATGGATGTTGTGATACTGTCCTTCCCGCTCAATAAGTTCTTCATGACTCCCCACCTCAACAATCTGCCCTCTCTCCATCATCACAATCAAATTTGCATTACGAACGGTACTTAGGCGATGGGTAATGATGAATGTGGTCCTTCCCTTCATCAGGTTCTCCAGTGCCTTCTGAATTAGCATCTCTGTCTTCGCGTCAACTGAGCTAGTAGAGTCGTCAAGAACTAGGATTTTTGGGTTTGCCAATAGTGCTCTGGCAATTGCTATCCTCTGTTTCTGCCCTCCGCTAAGAGTGACTCCACGCTCTCCGACCTCTGACTCGTATCCTTTTTCAAGCGTTACAATAAAATCATGAATCATGGCTGCCTTTGCAGCCTCAATCACTTCTTCGTCGGATGCCTCCGGACGACCGAAGGAGATGTTCTCTCTTAGTGTTGCTGAAAACAAGAACGGATCTTGGTGTACCATACCAATGAATTTTCTGAGATCATTGAGTGCATACTGACGGATATCAATTCCGTCAACACAGATATTCCCAGGTCGATCTACTGTTAGTTTCTGGCCGTCAATCTCAATATATCCATCAATGACAGGATAGTCCTTACCATTGATCTTTGCAGTGTTTTCCTTAGTTATTTTGTACGCTTTTTCTTGGTATAATACCTTCCCCTTGGTATCAACATCATAGAATCTGGGTATCAAATTAACTAGACTTGTCTTGCCAGATCCCGTTCCTCCAAGAAGTGCTACGATTTGCCCCGGTTTAACATGTAGATTGACGTCCCGTAGAATGTATCCCTCTCCTCCATAACTGAAGGAAATATTATTGAAATCTACGGCACCCTGAAGTTCAGAAACCATAACTGGATTCTCTGGATCCATCACTTCCTCTATAGAGTCAAGAATGTAAAATGTACGTTCTCCGGAAGCTGAGGCTCTCTGATACATCCCAACTCCCCAACTCAGAAAACGTGCAGGGAGTAGAAGCATTCCTACAAGTGAAATGAATCCAACAAACTCCCCAAGTGTCAGTCCTAAATTCTCGACAATCGAATATCCACCAAGATAGATTAGGAATCCAGTAGCCATTCCAAATAATGCAGGGAGCATAGATTGGAAGAATGCCTCAAGTTTACTTGCCTTCACCCAGAGATTGAGAAATCCCCTGTTCTCTTGTTCAACTCTCCTGGTTTCTCTCTCTTCAGCAGCATAAGCTCTCACAACCTTATGTCCAACCACATTCTCTGCAAGCACAGAACTAAGCACACCATATTGTTGCCGGGCTGCATAGAAGACAGGTCTGACTTTTTTTGCGAATGAATAGATGAAGAGAAATGTGACTGGTATCCAAAGAAGCATGTAAGTTGTGAGAGTCGTATTCACACTCCACATCACAATATAGGTTCCTAAAAGCTGTGCAGCTCCAATGAATATTACACGATAGCCCCAGTACAGGAACTCTCTCATGGTGCTAACATCGGTGGTCACTCGTGCAAGCAATTGCCCTGTTTCATTCTGGTCATAGAATGATAGATCCTTCTCCATTAGGCTCTCATAGAGCTCCTCACGAAGAGAATAGATGACATGTTGTGATGAAACCGCGGCACCATATCGTCCAAGCATATCGAAGATTGTATAGAGTGTGCCGAGTCCAACAAAAAGAAGTGTATATGGAATGAGTAGGTCAAGTCTCTCTCCCAGAATCACAGTGTCGACTATCTGTATTATCACGAGGGGTGTGAGAAGATTGAACATAGTGCCTATTGCTGAAGATGAGAGGAAAGCAAAGAAGAGTGTTTTCCTTCTCAGAGCATAACCTGTGAGTCTTCTAATATACCCCATATACTCAGCACCGGCCTGATTGAAAACTCTGGTTCCTCATGATAAGAGTTTTGAAGAGGACTCCAAAATAGGTCCCATTATTATTGACATTTACTAGCGAGTGTTTCTCCTAGATTTCGACATTCTTGAAGTATCTCTTCCGCAGGATAGTCCTTTGCCTTGATGGGATTATCAAGCAACAGGATTCCACCTAGTTCTTTTAGTCGATTGGCAATCTCATCTGGAGCCTCACCACTCCATCCGTATGATCCGAAAGCGGCAGCTGGCAGTCCTTTCAAGTCGGTTAATTCAGCCAACACTCGTTTAACCATGGGAAGCACCCTCTTCATGCGTGTTGAACTTCCAACAGCAAGAGCGCACACATTATCTAGAGTATGAAAGTCTTTTGCGTCGACAATTTCACACTCCACGTTAGCCTTAGTAACGCCATCACATATTGCCTCAGCCATGGCCTTAGTTCGGCCTCTTGTGCTCTCATAGATAATCGCGACTTTCATCTTTGCTCTTTCAAGTCATTAGTACAATGAAACAAAAGAGTATCGAAAGGACAGGTCATACTTTTCCAGACCACTTGTTAGATAAGGAAATAATACTTCTAAATATTCACAATGATGATATCGTCGAAACAGAAGGCTGAGAGAGCCTGTGTAGTTCTGGTTCGCAAGTATGGGAAGACAGTGAGTGAACGAACACTTCCTCCAGTTGATGAACTGGTCATGACTATACTGAGTCAGCACACCTCAGATACCAATATGCTCAAGGCCTTTGAAAGT
>JAOUFI010000039.1 GCA_029858305.1 Candidatus Thorarchaeota archaeon | reverse complement strand
CTCTGTTACTTCTAGTGCAACAAATCTCTTAATCACTCTCTCCAACTGATTTCTTTGGGTATTTGTAATTGGTTCTTTACTCACTATCCGAATCTCATCAAAACCCAGCAAATACCTACTCGTTATCTCCCAGCGAAGATTCTGCTCAATCTGCATCGTTGTGGATCGTGTTTCTCCAGCTTTTGGAAGCCTTGGGTCTACAATCAAACAACCATCTTCACGTTGAATAAGAACAACAGGATCTCCTTTACTTAGACTCTGACTATCAACCCAATCCTTCGGTAGGATTACAAGGTACGAGCTGCCGGTTTTCCCTCCAGTTTGCTGCAGCTTTCTGATGTAAACCATTAGTATCACCTATTTACGATAACAAACAATAACTGAGATGTGAAAGGCGCGCTTATTACATTTCCCGCAGGCTCGCAAGGGGCAGACGTTTAAAACAGGAATTCAACACTTCTCAATTGGTGGCTACTTGACATCAACAGAGCGTCGAAATGTATTGGCAATTCTTATCAAATCTGGATTTCAGATAACACCTGATGCTTTAGACTATATACTAAATCTCGATGCTCCTTTGGAGATTGTCAATTCTGTCATCCTGTCCAATGTGTCAATTGATAGTTCGTCTGTTCTCACAAGAGAGTACGTTGAGTTATTAATCGAAGGAAAGACCGTCGAAGCTCCCTTTTTCAAATCTGCATCAGAAAATGAACAAGAACCTAATCTACCCCCCTTGGTCGCTGAATCTCAAATTAGTGATACTGATTGGCATTATAGAATCGAAAAGAATCCGGACCAGAATTCAGTAGGATCTGAGGGTATCATTGAGGACTTTCTTGAACTGTTTCGAGACCGATATGCTCGAATCAAGAAAATCTACATGGGCCGTATAGACACACAAAACGCGGTCACTCCAGATATTGCTAAACAGCGGAAAAGTCCGGTGAAACCAGGTTCTTTACAGAATAATGAAGGCGGGCGCAGACAACGACCACCGAGCCAAGTTGTACTTGGTATAATCAGAAACAAGAGTATCTCAAGCCAACGAAATATCATTATTGATTTAGAGGGCCATGAAGACTCGATAATCTGTGTAATTCCTTCAGCACTTCGAGGTCCGAAAGGTCAGGATCTCTCTGAGAAAGCAAATTCGTTACTATTAGATGAGATAGTGTGTATCTCAGGTTATGTTGATAACAGTGAACGGATGATTGCTGATGATGTTCTCTTTCCTGATATCCCGACTGTGCGTCAAGTCGGTCGTGCAAAGAAAGAAGTCTATGCTGCATTCATTTCAGACTTGCACTGTGGCAGTCAGGAATTCTTGGAAGACGAATTAGATCGATTCATAGCATGGTTGAGCGGACGTGATGTTGATACCTCTGATAAGAATATGATGGAGAAGACGAAATATCTCTTCATTGCAGGAGACCTAGTTGATGGTATCAGTGTCTATCCCAGCCAGCGGGAGCACCTTAAGGTATCAAGTCTCTATGATCAGTATGCTACAATTGCAGAAAAACTAAAGAAAATCCCAAAGAGGATTAAGATCTTCTGTATACCAGGTAATCATGATGCATGTCGACAAGCCCTTCCTAAACCACCCATACCGAGAGAATTTGCAGAACCGCTCTACAAGATCGAGAATGTCGTGATGCTTGGCGATCCCAGCCAAGTTCTTGTAGAGGATGTTAGAATATTGATGAATCATGGCGATAGTATGGATGATCTAGTGACTACACTACCCCGAGCATCTTATACAGAACCTGCCATATCTATGATAGAACTACTGAAAAAGCGTCATCTCGCTCCAATATATGGCGGCAAAACAGAACTAGCCCCCCTGCATCGTGACTGGATGGTCATTGATACACCTCCTGATGTTGTTCATTTCGGGCATGCACATCATAATGCCGTTGACAATTACCGCGGTGTACAAATAATAAATTCGGGTACCTTTCAATCACAGACTGATTTTATGCGTAAGCAAGGTGTTGTACCGACTCCCGGAATTGTCACCTTTATGAATCTCCAGACTGGTATTCCGGATGTAAAATTCTTCTATGATATGTCGAAATAGTACCTAGCTACCTTAGAATGTCCTTCGCTGCCTTGCTGAGTCTAATATCGTCATCAAGAATGGTACCAATCTGCTTTTTACTCACAGCTAGCTTGATTTTCTTTGTACGGCCATAACGACCCTTCGAAATCACTGTTGTATTGATAAGACCAAGCATATCCAGCTCTGAGATTAAGTCAGAAACACGCCTCTGTGTCAGTATGTCTAGAGAAAGGGTCTTGGCAATGTCCGAATATACATTGAAACACTCTCCTGTGACGATGTCATTTTGCCCCTTATCCGCCAGAGCGTACACTGCAAACAATACGGCCTTTGATTGCATTGGTAATGTCTTTACAGCTTCAGTTATTGTATCTCTCTCAATTACTTTCTGAGCATCCCTTACATGCTCTTGACTGACCTTCACATGTCCTTTCCGCTCGGCCAGTTCGCCTGCAGTTCTTAATAGATCAAGTGCACGACGTGCATCCCCATGTTCTTGTGCAGCTAGCGCACCAACAAGATTAATGACACCCTCGTCTGCAATTGCATCTTTATTGAAGGCAATCTCTACACGCTGTTGCAGAATACCCCTCAGTTCAACAGCATTATAGGGGGCAAAAATAACCTCCTCCTCGCCAAGAGTGGAAAGTACTCTGGGATCGAGCATCTCCTTGAAAGTCAGGTCGTTACTTATTCCTATTATCGATATTCGACTTCTATCAAGTTCGCTATTCATCCGAGTTAATCCATATAGAATGTCATTGCCCTGACTGACATCCCGTTTCACAAGATAGTCCACTTCATCCAGCACTACTACCATAATATTCTGTTCTGAATCAAGTTCCTTCTTGAAGATTGATCTTATTTCATCAGTTGGCAGTCCTGTAAATGGGACATCAGACCCATCAGGCATTGTTGCATTAATTGCATCACATAGCTGTCGAAGCACTCTATAATTTGTTCCAACAATTCTGCAATTTATTAGTGCAGTTAAAGGAGGAGTAAGCCTACTTTCCTTTGCCTTTTTCACCAACAAGTCCAGTACATATCGAGCAACAACAGTCTTGCCGGTACCAGTCTTACCATAGCAGAGAATGTTGGATGGTGGGGCACCTCGTAGCGCAGGTCCAAGGATGGACCCAATTTTATTCATCTGATCATCCCTATATGGAAGACTCTCTGGTACATATGTAGCTCTTAAAGCAGTTCTATCCTTGAAAATATCTTGACCTTGCAAGAACTTGTCAAACAGTTTATCGAGAGGTTTTTCCATCCCACAATACTCCTATCTATAACTTAAGGTATGAAACCTACAATTCTGACTCTTAAACACTTCCATAAGAAGTTGAGGTAAGTTCCATTGGACTTCAATTGGAACCTGTGGAACATGTGGAAAAAAGAGTAGGTATTACTCAGTGAGTACCAACAGCACTATTCATTTAGCCATCACTGTATTATGTGTTTACAAACAACTCTTCAGGTGATATCATTTGCGCCTTAGGGATCTTGAGATTGCACTTGAATCTATATCACACACTGGGGAGTATGATGTTTCATTAGAGCAGTATCCAACCCCTGCCAAAATTGCCTCTACAATTCTTTTCGCAGCCCAGATGGAACACGGTGATATAACAAGTAAGACAGTATGTGATCTGGGGTGTGGAGACGGGATATTTGCACTTGGGGCAGCTCTTCTTGATGCTAAGCATGTGATTGGAATTGATGTACAAAGCAAAGCCTTAAAGGCGTCACAAATGAATTCACGATTGCTCGGGATAGAAGACACAGTAGACTGGGTATTAGGAGATGTCTCCTCTTTTCAGCTACGAAGTCTTGTCGACACTGTGGTCAGCAATCCACCGTTTGGTGTTAAAAAGAGAGGTGCTGACCTGAGATTCCTACAAAAAGCAATCTCAATTGCCGATGTGACCTATAGCATCCACCTTGCAGGTGACAAGAACAGAGTCTTCCTGAAAAATGAAGTCGAGAAGCTTGGTGCAAGAGTGACACAAATCGAAACATTCCAATTTCCAATCGGTAAATTGTTCGATTATCATAAAAAAAGTGTACATATGATTGATGTAGATCTTTATCGAATATGTTCCAAAGAGTGTGAACCGAATGGCTGACGTTAAGAGTGGTGATATCGTGGTTCCTGGAGACCAGCTATGTGTGATAGAAGAGCTAAGTCCTAGCTACGGCACCTATGAAAAAGATGGCATTGTATTTGCAGCTGCACCAGGCGCAGTTTCAATGGACCTCAAAGAGAGAATTATCAAGGTCCTTCAAACAGATGGTAAGATGAAACTAGCACTCCCTGTCAAGGGTGACATCCTAATGGGCGAAGTTGTCAACGCATATGAACAACGAGCTGAGATTGCAGTTGTACGCAGGAATGGTGAAGATTTTCACAGCGGTCTCATAGGTGAGATTCATATTAGCAATGTGACACGCCGCTTCATTAAAAGTATGCATGATGTGCTGAGAGTGAGTGATATTGTCCGTGCTGTTGCATTGAACACACATGAGATTCCCACTACTGTAAGTGTTATCGGACCCGATCTTGGAGTGGTCTTTTCGAGATGTTCTAGATGCGGTCATCCTCTGACTCTTACCACTTACAATAACATGTTTTGCTTGAGATGTGAAAACAGAGAAACCCGCGAAGTTGCTAGTGATTATGGTCAGAACTATGGACTTGAAGCAAGACCAGATCTAGCACCGAGGCGAAGGTCTTACGATAATCGTGATTATGACCGAGGTGACCATCGTGGCGGAAGACGCTTCGAAGGGGGGCGTCGTGAGAGGGATGGAGATAAACGTTTTAGTGATAGAAAATCAAGTCGACCTGATAGAAGAGGAAGTGACACACGGAGGCGTCGTGATTGAAACCAAGAACAATAGAGAATACTAAGTTTGAGATGATTTTCGAGATTGGTGGAGAAGGACATTCATTTCCTAATCTCCTTCGTAAGACCCTTCTCGAAGAGCCTGCTGTAGAATTTGCTGGTTATAATATTGAACATCCATTACTAGCTAGTCCGATAGTTACTCTACGAACAAAACGTCGCCAAGCAAATGTAGTTCTTCGTGAAGCTCTTGAAAAGATGCTTGCTCGCACCGAAGAGTTTCGAAAGAAGTTCAATCAAGCGACATCTGACCATAGTATTGATTGAAGATCAAAATGCTATGCTGGTGAGTCCCAAATGTGGACGTCTTTTGTCAGACATACAAGCATCGAGCAGATTATGAATGACAAGGGCTTAGCTAAGGTTGGTGATAATCTCGTAAACCTATGTTATTCTCTTGCTAAGACCTTAGTTCTAGGCTATACGACAGGTGAAAAGGTTCGAGATAGTGTTCTTGCTCGAGCAATACGAGGAACGTCTGTATATCAACATATGAATCGGAGAAGTGATATCGGAAAGGCTGCTGATGCATACGAGGCTATTATGGCATACCTATGGATGACTGATAAGATAACTATCCCTTCCATGGCTGATTCTCTCGCAAGTTTACTTGACATTGATAGTAAGACCAGTCGAGAAAAGGAAGGCAATCTTGCTGCTACTTCTTTCCAGCATTTCTTGGAATTGAATATTACACATCTTCCGCATTAACAACTTACTTTCTATGGACAAGTCAAAACGCTTAATTGACATATGAACACAGCAGCTCAAAAGCGGAGTGCAATCCCATGGAATTCTGTGACAAATGTGGTGCCATGATGGTACCTTTCACACAAGAAGACGGAAAACGAGTCTTGAGGTGCCGGAGTTGCGAACATATCAAAGAAATCCGGGGTGAATTGAGTGTTTCTCAGAATCTTGAGAAAGGTCCGCGTGATAGAATTATTGTTGTTGAAGATGACTCTATCCCAATGCCTGTCACAAAAGCAATCTGCCCTAAATGTAACAATACTGATGCATATTATTGGACTGTACAGACACGGCGTGGTGATGAAGGGGCAACAGAGTTCTATCGCTGCACCAGCTGCAAACACACATGGCGCAACTATGGTGGATAGTCTAATCACGGTAGAATGACTGACACATTTATAGCCCTACAGATGGTTCACCCAAAGGCAGATGGTATCTCATAATACTTAGGATAACAAAAAGGGCGCTTGCGATTTGACCGAAGAGAAAAAATTCATTCGTAAAAAGCCAGCTCGGCTCACAACTATTCGCGATATTTCCCCGGAATCTCGTGGGCCTGTTAGAATACTTGGAATTGTTGTAGATTCCAGTCCTGGCTCTGCTCTTGTACAGGATCTCTTCGATGAAGACTTCAAGAAGGCGGGAAGTATTTGGATTACTATAGAGGGAACCCTTGAACCTAAGAAGAAGTATCTCATCATTGGTGATGTGACAGAGAAGACAGACGGGGAAACAAAGATTCCTTGGCTAAATGCAATTCTCGCGCATGATATTGATACGCTCGACATCGCTCTGTACAAAGAAGTTCTGGAGCTTGAGGAGAGGGTTACTAAAACAATGAGTTGATGAAGGAAATAGAATGCTAGAAACAATCCATTACTTTCTCAAGCCTGAATCTTCCGAGAAGTACATTTTAATTGCTGTTGATACTTCTAATATCTGTCCAGACCACACCTATTCAATGGTCTTTCATCTAACTGGAGGAAAAGTACAATGTTCCACGCAACTCTAGACAGTACAAAAACTTGGAAACAGATAGTTGATGCCTTAGCAACACTTCTTACTGAGGCTCATCTTCAAGTATCCGAATCTGGAATGACACTACGGCAACTAGACTCATCCAAAGCAGCAATGGTTGATTTGAACCTTCCAGCTGCTGTTTTTCAGGAGTATGCATGCAAAGGAGAACATGATATCTGCTTGGGTATTGATGAGCTTGCCAGAGTGAGTAAACGAATGGGTGGCGATGAACGCTTAGAGTTTAATCTTGATGAGGACGATAAACGATTAGAAATCAAGATGATTGGTCAAGCAGAAAGACAGTTCAAACTTCAGCTTCTAACTCCTCCAGATAGCCCAACAAGTAAACCAAGTATGGCTTTTGAAGTCAAGGCTGAAATGTACGCAGATGCGTTCAAGCAAGCAATCAAGGATATAGGCGTGGTTTCAAGTCATGTCAAGATTAGCGTTGAGAAAAACACACTCACCTTTTCAGGTGAAGGTGATACAGGCGAGGCACAAGTCATTCTCTCTACTGAGGGCGAAGATCCTGCTCTGTTCCAGTTGAAAATCGGCAGTGGGCCGTCAACTGCTATGTACGCACTTAATTACTTGGCTGAGATATCAAAATCTATTCCTAGTGATAGCATAATTCTTCAACTTACTGGGAACAAACCAATGATGCTGGAGTTTGCGATAGCAGAGGCTGGCAATATCAGTTTCATCCTAGCACCGCGTGTTGAACGAAGGCCCTAAGCTATTTCGCTGATTGCAAAGAATGAAACCTAGTATTACTATAATCTCGTCAATACCTCAATGGTTCTTATAGTCGAAACATAAAAGTTCACAAGAGGAGTGGTCTTCTTCAATGTCAACAAGGAATCAGGGACGAACAACAACAATAATGAAGCTCCGACTTCTGTTTCATGAGTATTACTCAGAAAACCCTGAATCCATAGATGTACCTGACAATGTTCATGCTAGAGAGTTTGCTTTGCAGACTTGGGAACATAACTGGCATTGTATCGAAAGAAAAGGCAAAGACGCCCGAAACGGTTGTGGAAAGTCAGGAAAATCCTTTCAGCCTTTGAAAGAATGTCCAAACTGTGGGTCTGGAGAGATTAAATCCACTAGTTGGATTCGTCATATTGGCTATCAATCTCGAGAAACTCTCTTAACAGGCCTATCTAACTCTGCACCCCAGAGCGTATACCACTCTGCAGCTTTCTATAAAGTTCCTATTGCTACACATATGCATGAAAAAGAGTGGCAAGGCGCCGAACTGGTCTTTGATATAGATGCTGACCATTTGGAACTAAAGTGCTCGAACGATCATGACGCTTGGCGGTGCAACAACTCAGACTGCCATAAAACAGGAACAGGTACACCCCCAGAAACTTGCCCCGTATGTGGAAATGCTAGTTTTGGTACCAGAAAATGGATTTGTGAAAAATGCCTCAATGAAGCAAGAAAATACACAATAAAACTCTACGACGATTTTCTGGTTGGCGATTTCGGGTTTGACCCAGATAAAATTCAGCTGAATTATAGTGGACATAGGGGTTACCATGTGCGAGTCCGTGACCCTCAAGTATTTTTGCTAGATTCTAATGCACGAGTAGAAATAGTCCATTATGTGATGGGTCTTGGGTTCAAAGGCGATAAGGCAATAGTTACGGAGAGTGGCGCCAAATGGATGCCAGGTCGTGATTTTCCAGGTTGGACTGGACGAATTGCTGATGCTATGGTTGAATTCATTCGTGCTATTGATTCGTACTCAGGAACAGAGAAATGGGTTTCTTCTCTGAAAGAAAATAAGGCTGACGCATTAGATGGCCTTTTACGAACAAGGCCTATCCTCAGTAAGAATGTGGAGCGTGTGGGAGTGAAATCTTGGCAGGAAATTGCAGAGAAAGCTGTCGAGCTCTATGGTAGTGAGATTGACAGACCTGTCACCCATGATATTCACAGGGTAATTCGACTCATCGGCAGCTTGAACGGCAAGACTGGCTTTGCCGTATCTTTGCTCACTCGAAACCAACTTGATGATTTTAATCCATTCAATGAATCGATTGCTTTTAATCAGGGCACTATGAAAGTTATTTTTCCTAAAGGACCGATTGTGCCCTCTTTCAAGGTAAAAGATGAAACATATGGACCGTTTACCAAGGGGGAAACCGTTGAGTTGCCTATGGCTGCAGCTGTGTTTGCACTCTGCAAGGGGGTTGCTTCAATTGAGTGATAAAAACTATGATGACATCAAGAGCGCTTGGGAAGATGAAACGGAGAACGAATTGCTTCAAAATCTGGCCGATCTTCGATTGAGCAAGATGATTGCATATCTCTCTAATGTCCGCTTGTCACTGGCATCGACAAGTGCGGAAGATTCACTCCAAGCCGATATACTTACACAAGAAGCGCTCAATCTGGAATTCATGCTCGAAGATTTGCTTGCACTTCGGCGAGATAAAATCATGAAATCAGCACTTGCAGGTCGTCGTCCAACAAGTGATATGATTCTTGCTGAGGAGGAGTTCTATAATCGAATTCAGCGTGCATTCGATGCTCACTCGGAATTTATGACAGAATCACTAGCAGGAACAGTTCCACCTCGCACAAAGAGCAAGGCCAAGAAGGGAAAAGCAGCAAAGCAACAGGGTGAAGTACCTGTTGAAGAATCTGATGAGATGGACCAAATAGTTGTAAAATTTTTGAGGCCTATTGATGAAGCTTTCATGGGGCTTGATGAACAGACCTATGGTCCATTCAAGAAAGAGGATGTTGCAACAATACCTACTGCAAATGCTAGAAGATGGCTACGTGATGGCACTGCGGTTCGAGTAGTGCTTGAGGATGGTGGCTCAATAGATGAAAAATGAGCAAGTCCTTGCTGATTTAAACCATCTATTAGATTACCTGAATCAACAAATCAATGAAATTAGGTCGTCCCATGAAAAATTCCTCATCGCCCTTACAGGGATTCTGAAACTAACTAATGATGGCGGTCCAATACTAACCAATCTTCACGCTGACCCAGAGAATCTAAAATCTTACCTGATACAGATGACTATGCAGATTTTTGATTTGACCACTCGATCGTGTGAGGGTGTCTGCACGAGAATCGAATCAATAATTGAGGCAATGTCTATCGACAGAAAGTCCTAAGAGGCTGTCAGTTCAGACACAAATCATGCCCGGTCATCGTGTCATATTCCAAGTTGTCGGTGTCATTTGTATTATGCTCGCCATAATTGGTGGTTTGATGTATCCAATAAACATGATGAGTATATTCGAGTTCTTTGCCTATGTAGTAACTGTTTCCTTGGGAATTTCTGGTATTTTGTTTCTACTTTACCGGAGAGGCTTTGGTGAAGAACTGTAACTTGGACATGTAGTGAATATGTCATGGCTACAAACTTTTAATATAGGCATTAAATGGCTGAATACTCCCCGAGAAACTCATCAAATGGTTGTGGTGTAACCTATGACTGAAATGGAAGAACAAAGTGGCCCACCAACTACTTTGATTGACCCAATTGATATGTCGAAGCTAGATACAAAGTTTCGAGAACAAATCAAAAGTATGCCAAACAGCGAAGAACTCTCTGCGTGTTTTGCTTGTTCGACATGTACCGCAGCATGTCCGATTGCTAATATTTGGCAGTACAAACCGCATCAACTCATCCGGATGATCATTCTCGGAATGAAAGAGGAGGTTCTCTCCTCCAGTGAGATATGGCTGTGCCTGACCTGTTATCAGTGCCAGGAACGTTGCCCGCAGAAAGTTCGAGTAACAGATATTTTCTTTGATTGTAAGAACCTCGCTGCTGAAGAAGGGAAAGTTCCTTCCAATATCATAGGCTTAGGGAAAGAACTCCTTGAGAAAGGTCAACTCTACACAGTGACAGCTGATTGGGAGCGTGAAGACTTGGGTCTTGAGCCCGCCGTTCCTGGATTATCTGTCGAAGCTGTGAAAACCATCCTGAAGGAAACACGAACGAACAAACTAGTGGAGGGTGGTGAGTAGGGTGCCAATATACAACTTATACATGGGTTGCAGTGTGCCTGCAAACTACCCCAACTATGAAGCGGCTATGATGAAAGTTGCAGAAACATATGATATCCAGTTGGAATACATGGAAGGTGTCGGCTGTTGTGGAAGTCCCAATCTTCGTGCAATTGACTATCTGGGATGGCTCACCATAAATGCAAGAACTCTAGCTATTGCAGAGAAGAATGGTCATGACATTGTTACACCCTGCAACGGATGCTTTGGATCACTCAAGGATGTCTACCATTTTCTCAAGCACGATGCTGGTTACAGGAAGAAAGTTAACGATATTCTCAAGAAGGATGATTTGGAATTCAAAGGCACGATTACTCCCCGCCATTTTGTTGAAGCTCTGTATACGGATATTGGTGTTGAAGAGATAGGGAAAAAGATCACTAAGCCATTAGATGGAGTTGGCATTGCCATTCACTATGGTTGTCATCTTCTTCGCCCTATTGATGTGACCGAATTTAGACCAGAATATCTGAACCAGCTGGTTCAAGCAACCGGTGCATCAGTTATAGAGTACCCATTGTGGAAACAATGTTGTGGCGCAACAGTTCTGCCTGTTGACGAAAACCTAGCAATCCGACTTGCTCGTGATAAGCTAAAATCAATGAAAGAATCAGGAGCGGAATTCATTGCTGTGGTCTGCCCAGCCTGTGGAAATCAGCTTGATTTACAACAGCTAGGATTGAAAGAATCATATGGTGAGGAGTTCAACTTACCAGTACTTCTGTACCCTCAGATTCTTGGCTTAGCTTTAGGGATGACTGAAGAAGATGTGGGACTCAGCATGAACAGAGTTCCTGCTGATTCTATTCTCAATCATTTGACTGGGTGAGGCGGATGAGTACGTCTAATCCGGTTCTCATCATCGGGGCTGGCGTTGCAGGCATGACTGCAGCAGTAGAGCTAGCAGATTCAGGAATTAAGGCTATCCTTGTTGAAAGACAAGAAACTGTGGGTGGTAATGCACTTGACCTCTACAAGGCATTTCCAACCGATGATTGTTTTTACTGTTTTGAAGGAAACCGATGGCGTCCCGGAATTCGAAAGTGCTTCTATAGGAGTGCGCTTATTGATCAGCCCAATATATCACTGAAAATGAATAGTGAAGTGAATACCATTTCTGGCAAGCCGGGCCAATTCACAGTAACACTGAAGGTAGGTCCACAGTATATTATTCCAAAGAAATGTACGATGTGCGGTCTTTGCATAGAAAAGTCAAAGGCATTCCACCTATTATCTCCACAGTGCCAACCTCAAGCAGTTGTTTATACTCCCTCAATAAATGACGATGGTGCAAAACAGGCTGAGGAGGAGTGCCCTACCAAGGCTATCCGCTTGAATGCACAGCCCACTGAAGAAACAGTCAAAGTATCAGACATCATTATTGCTACTGGTTATCATGAAATGAAACCAGTTAACATGACTGAGTATGGCTACGGAAAACATCCTAACATTATCACACAACTAGAACTTGCCAAGATAATCGATCCAAATGGAGAGTCCGGCGGAGTGCCTGTGAGACCATCTGATGGAAAACCTGTGAAAAGAGTCATGATGGTTCAGTGTGTTGGAAGCAGGGATGAGAACTATTATCCCTACTGTTCAAAGATATGTTGTGTTTTTGCTCTCAAACACGCCAATATTCTCACACAAGAACGAGATGGAGTTCAAGTCAGCGTTGTGTATATGGATATTCGTACCTATGACAGATACGAACGATATTATCGTACAGCTCGAGAGTCCGGTGTTGAATTTATTCGAGGACGGGTATCCCTTATTCAACCGGGTGAAGATGGCTCTCTAGATATAGTCGTGTATGATTCGCTCTTGAATAAATATCTGAAGTTTTCAGTGGACCTTTTCGTTCTCTCATCAGCTCTAGAACCGCCAGAAGGTACAGCCAAACTCATCGAAAGTCTTGGGTTAAAATCAGCAAGCGGATTTATTGGAATCGCAGATCCAATATCAGAAAACGAAGTTGTAGTGGGTGACCACATCTATGCTTGTGGTACAGCATTAGGTCCTGCAGAAGTTCCAGAGAGTGTGACCCAAGCCCGAGCTGCAGTATCCAAAATAATCCAGAGTAGGAAGTGAAACTGATAGATGGATGATAATAAATCAGCAGCACTCATCTGCACTTGCGGCAAACAACTTCAGTTGAAATATGACTTCCTAGAAACTCAAGTCAGTAAAATGAATCTAGCATCTTCGGTGGCGGTTCATGATTTTGTCTGTCAGGAAGAA
The DNA here is from genome assembly GCA_029858305.1 of Candidatus Thorarchaeota archaeon. Lineage (GTDB taxonomy): Archaea > Asgardarchaeota > Thorarchaeia > Thorarchaeales > Thorarchaeaceae > SMTZ1-45. The sequence continues at coordinate 6,253 of JAOUFI010000039.1, read as the reverse complement.
GGTCTTGCTAAAATCGCAGAGCTTCTCAAGGCAAATGATGGTCATCTTGTGATTGCTGCCTGCTCAAGTCAAAAAATCCAACCACGAATCGATCAATATCTGAAATCACATGATACTGATAGCACCCAGATTCAATATGTGAACATTCGAGAACACTCGGCTTGGGTACACGAGGATATTGATCAAGCAAGTAAAAAGTCCGCAGATATGATTCGAGGTACACTTGCAAGATCCGCGAAAGCAGTAAAACGGTCTTTAGAACAGAAAAGTATCCCTGCTCATGTCACAGTCATTGGTGGAGGTATTGCTGGTATCGAATCTGCGCTTAACCTCTCGAATTTCGGCTACAAGGTCTCTCTTCTAGAAATCACGGAGGAACTTGGCGGACATGTTAGAAGTCTTCCTGTAGTTGCTCCGACAGGAAAATCCGGCAAAGAGATATTAAACGACCGATTGGAAGCAATCAGGAATAATAAAGCCATTACAATAAAGACCAAGGTTCGCGTCAAATTTGTTTCAGGAGAACAAGGTAACTTTTCCATACACTATTTGTCAGATGATGACGAAGAAAAGACATTGAACACTTCCGCCATTGTCCTAGCAACTGGATTCAAGGAGTTCAAACCCATATTAATGGATGAGTACCACTATGGAAAGAATCCTGATGTAATCACACAATTCGAACTCTCGTGTATGCTATCTGAGGGTAAGCTAGCTCGTCCTTCTGATGGTGCACCAATCAAAGAAATTGTGATGGTACAGTGTGTTGGTAGCAGATCCGAGGATTACAAGAAGGATTGCAGCAAATTATGCTGTACCTTTGCAATTGACAATTCATTGGAGCTTCTAGAAAGAATACCAGATGCTACTGTTCGAATAGTCTACATGGACATCAGGGTCCCCTTTGAGAATGAGATGATATACAAGGAGTCCCGTGAGAAAGGAGTAGACTATATTCGTGGCCGGGTCAGCATGACTTGGGAGCATGAGGGTAAAACATACGTACGCGTCTATGACTCTCTGCTTGACAAGTATCTGGAAATTCCAGTTGATTTGCTGGTACTTTCTTCTGCTATTCTTCCTGCAGATGGAATATTGGAACTCTCTGAAACTCTAGGTTATGCAGTTGAAGATGATGGATATGTAAAGGAGCTTTATGGGAAACTTCGTCGTAATGAAACACGTCGGCGTGGGGTTGTTGCAGTTGGAGGGATCACGCGTCCACAGTTTGTGTTTGAAGCTATCACAGACGCCCAGGCTGGCACTCTCATGATTCATAATGAGCTTCAGGGTGGAACTATTCAGGCAATTGCGCGTGGAGCAGTTCTAAATGTCGATGATTGTGTTGGATGTAGTCTTTGTGCTCAGCAGTGCCCACGTGGGGTTCCTCTCATGATTGAACAGACAGAAGCTGAAGAAGCTGATGAGGAACAGAAGATTCTCTTCAAGGCAGCAATTGATACCTTGAATTGCCATGCATGTGGTGTGTGTCAAAGTCTATGTCCTTCTGGTGCCACTCAACTTAATTTTCTCTCAAATGATCAACTATGGTCTGAGATAGCTGCGGTACTTGAGGATGCTGGCCCAGAGAATCCAATTACACTCTGTTTCTATTGCGAGGAGTGTTCAGTATCAACAATAGATATTGTTGGAACTAGGAGAATGGAATACCCAGCAAACACACGTCTAATTCCAGTTCCCTGTGCAGGTCGTGTAAGTATCATAGACATTCTCAAAGCCTTCGAACATGGTGCTAGCACAGTGATGATTGCGGCTTGTGAGAAGGACCGTTGTCATATCGGAGGGAATGGTAACGAGATTGCTCAAGTGCAAGTAGATGTTGCTCGAGATATTTTGAATGCGATTGGATGGAAAGGAAACCGTGTAGGCATGTTTAGAATGTTCAGCGCTGAACCTGAACGCTTTACTAAGGCTGTTAATGAAATGGTAACACGCGCCAAAGATTTAGGCCCGACTCCTGTCCATGATGGGACTGCTGGCAAGTGGAGGGAGGTGAGCGAGTGAGCCAAGCAACTCCTGAGAAGGTAATTGCACCTAAGAGACAACGAATGTTGGATATGATACTAACACTGAGCGGGCTCAAAGAAGAGTCTACTATTCCCATCAGCAGAGTCAAGGATGAGCTTGAAAATCTAAAGAAAGAACTTGCTCCCCTAACTGATGCAATCCTCGCTTTTCCTGATTCCTATTTCGAGAAATTTCTAGAAGCTGTAAAGAAGAGTAATATAACTGCAGAGATAAACGACAGAGGCATTCTCAAAGAATCAATCTCTAGTCTTGAACAGGCTTTGTCAATAGTTGAATCTGTATCATTGAAAGCACTGAACAAAATACTTACAGACACCCTCAGTAGAATGACTGAGATAGAGGAACACAAAGATGTCAGCGTAGACATCGATATGACATCAACCATGTCAACCATATCTGATTTAATCTCTGAAATCGAGTCAATCACAGATGAATTTGAGAAGGCTGCTGAAACCGAAGCGGAATCTGCAAGGTCTGAATTGGTCACGCTCGCTGAATCCCTTGAAGAAACCAAAGGAAAAGTCGAAAAAGATCCTGACTCGGCTCTAGACGACCTTCAAAAACTAGGATCCCAGACTCGCTATGGTCCCGGATTAAGATCAATTGCACAGGTAAAACGAGGCAAGAGAGAAGGTCGAATTGATGATGCGCGGTTCAACAAGCTCGTCAAAGAGAATCTACTTACTGAAATCAATCGTGGAGTAATTCTGTTCATTCTTTCGAAAATGGGATCTAAGACCGTTGTGCAAATTGGAGAACTCATGCAAACGCCATCTCAAATTATTCAGGACGCTCTAGTGACCATGATTCAGAGAGGGGAAGTTGAGATGGTTGGTCTTGATGGTGACGCTCCTGTTTTCTCTAGAGTGCTCACAGAAACACAAAACTCAACACTACTTATGAAAAGGATTGTTCAACAAGTCCGGGGGATGGTAAAATCAGTAGAAGGTGAAACTGCTGACACTATGAACGAAGCTCTCGGCAGACTACAAGCAATACTTGAACGTCTAAAGATACTTGGGGCTTACAATGAAGCTCTTTTATCTGATAGCATTAACAAGCTTCGAGAAACCGTTGACAGTGTCACAGAGGCTTTGCTAACTGCCCAGACTTCTGAAGATGCTGATAATCTCAAGCTGCTAATATCTGCAGGACTTGAAGCCTTTGCCCGATTTCGTCTTAAAATCACTCTAGAAAAGGGTCCCACCCTTGTGTCAGGTACTAATGTCTATGGTGAAAAGCTTGACCCTGAAGTCTACAAGACCATGATGGATACCTATCTTGATAACGAGCTTGAGAGAGGTACAATTCTGATTCTCATTCGAGAATTAGGTGCTCTAACAGTACACGATCTTGCAGAGAGGACAAACATCCCTTCAGATAGAATACTCCGCCATCTACTCAGAATGAAGCGTGATGAACTTCTCACGATTGCCGGTGAGAGTCATGGGTATCTTCTCTATGATGTACCAAGGACCCTCTCAGAGTCTGAAATCACAATGCAGACTACAAGTGGTCTGGCCTTGCAGCTATCCGAGGCTAAGGGGGAACTTCAGAGGATATTGAGTGATTTGAAAGCTTCGGACATTGGCAAATTAGCCAACGCGCTAGAAGTCTTTTCAAAAGCACGTGACAAGCTCACATCAGTTCGTGTACAGGGTGCGGTAATTGACGAATCCACCCTAAGCGATGTGGAGGATAAGATACGCTCCGCCGTCTTACTCACTTATCGAACCCGTGCAAAGATTCCAAGTACTAGACCAAAGGTGACTATTGAAGATTTATTGGATATCGATGTGCCATCTGTTCTTGATGAATATAGAAGTCAAATGGGATATGCTCCTCTTCTTGGATTCGGGACAATAGAGTGGGAACAATCGAGGTGTCTGGGTTGCAAGTCATGTGAGATTGCTTGTCCTGAACACGCAATAGAACTAAAACGACGAATCGAGATACCTAAACTCTTCGAAATCTCTGACAAGGCTCTCTCTCAACTACCCTCCAACCGATTGCTTTTCTATAAGACTGTTCAGAACCTTGCTACGCAAAAACCATCAAATGAGATCATCCTTGAAAAAGAATCTCCAGGTTTTGGTACCGTGGAGGTAGATCTCTGGCTATGTGTGGCTTGCCGCATTTGTGTAAGACGATGTCCTGGTCCTGAAGGCGGCGCTCTGGAGTTGGAGTTGAAATGGAGCCTGCCAGAAGTTGTGAAACATATCACCTCAACCTCATGACTTCACAAATTGAAATCTAGGATGCCCTTTAGTAACTGACTTATACAACTTGGCGAAGGTTTAGAGGACACATTATTCTTTGAGGGAGCATAATGATTGATTTCAATCTATCCAAGGAACAGCAGGAACTTAGGAACAAGGCGCGAGCATTTGCACAGGAGTATATGATTCCTTACGCTCACTACTATGATAAGACTGGGGAATTCCCACGTTCAATAATTAAAAAGTGTTGGGAAGAAGGACTTATGAACCTCTCAATTCCGAAGGAATATGGAGGACTGGGCCTAGGGTCCATTGAACAATGTATCACGGTGGAAGAAATGGCCGCCGGTTGCGCAGGAATGACGACGAGCATCTATGTAAACTCTCTAGGTGCTGAACCAATTCTGGTGGCTGGAACTCCTGAACAAAAAGAGAAGTACCTTCGACCACTTACAGAAGATTTGAAGTTCATCAGCTTCGCCTGTTCAGAGCCAGGCATGGGGTCTGATGTTGCTGGTATACAGACCCGAGCCAAACGAGAGAGCGACCATTATGTCTTGAATGGTTCCAAATTCTGGATTACCAACGCTCCACATGCAAATACATTCACTGTTTTTGCAAGTCTTGATCCAAGCAAGAGGCACAAAGCACTCTGCGCTTTCATTGTTGACGCTGACACTCCTGGGGTGAAGACTGGTCGACCAGTTGAGAAGATGGGCCATAAGGCTTCCACAACATCTGCAGTGATGTTCAGAGATGCCAAAGTCCCTATCGAAAACATGTTGGGCTCTGAAGGAGAAGGTTTCAAGATAGCAATGAAGACATTTGCAATGACACGTCCCGCGATTGCTGCATTTGCTACAGGTCTTGCCAGAGCTGCTATGGAATTTGCCCGTGATTATACAACTAAACGAGAGGTTTTTGGTGAAAAACTCAACAATTTCGAGGTCATTCAGTTCAAACTAGCAGATATGTATGTGAAAATAGAGGCTGCCCGATTGATGTATCTAAAGGCTGCGTGGACAGCTGACTTTGTAGGAGATTCCACAATCCCCGCAAGTGCTGCTAAGGCCTTCGCTACTGATGTAGCTATGGAGGTTGCGAGTGAAGCCGTTCAAATCCACGGTGGATATGGATACATCGACCAATACCCTGTTGAGAAGTTGTTCAGAGATGCTAAGCTGTACCAAATCTATGAAGGAACAAGTGAAGTTCAGCGACTGATACTTGCACGGTATGTGCTCTCGGGATACGAACCTGCGATGAGCAAGATGCCAAAATGGTATAACAACGAGCCACCTGATTTCTGATTGAGTTTAAGCAGAATATGGTTTGATGATGGATCAACAACATTTGCTGGGCTCTCAAACAACAGTGAATTGGTTCTAATGCCTATCATTGATGGGCTGCGGGTATCAAGTTTCAGTATACAATCTATGTATGACATAGTTCTGAAACTTCAAATTGTGATACGCTGTTGAATCAGATGTCTATGGTGATTAGAGAATGCCAGAACTACCAGATATCTATGTACTTGCAAAGAGCATGAAAGAAGCTCTGAAGGGCAAAGTAATTACAAACGCCCATGCGAATCAACCCAAGTGTCTAAATACAACAGTGAAGAAGTTCAAAGATTCTATCAAAGATTGTCGTATTGAAGATGCCCAGCAACGTGGCAAGTGGATTCTCGTTTGTCTTGACTGTGATCAGTTTCTTGCATTTAATCTCGGAATGGGTGGTGAGATTCGCCTACACAATCATGATGAACAACCAAATCCCGAACGTGAACGTGTTGTGCTTACTCTTGATACTGGGGAACAAGTATGGATACATCATTGGTGGTTTGGGCACGTGCATCTCATAAAATCGAATGACCTTGCAAAACATAAGCAGTTGTCAAAACTTGGGCCAGAACCTCTTGATGATACTTTCACAGTGGAGAAGTTTTCTGAGATGTTGAAGGATAAACGAGGGCGCATCAAGAG
>JAOUFI010000038.1 GCA_029858305.1 Candidatus Thorarchaeota archaeon | reverse complement strand
CACCTGGTTTAACATGACAGACTCGGACAGCGATACAATCTCTGATTATTACGATGACGAGGACAGCGACTTGCTCCCCAACTGGTTCGAAGTCGAGATGACCGGCACCGATCCGCAATATAATGACACAAACGATAACGGCGTATTTGACTGGGAAGAAGACCCTGATAATGACGACCTCATCAATCTAGATGAACTCCTGAATGACTGTGATCCACTTATTGCTGATACAGACTCTGATGGATTAACAGATGCAGAGGAGGTCTTTGACACCTTCACAGATCCCACAGACCCAGATGTAGATGATGATGGAATCCTAGATGGGCAGGATGATCAGGATAATGATGGTCTCACGAATATCGAAGAAATTCGCACTTACGATACAAACTGCACCAACTGGGACACAGATGGAGACTGCATCCGAGATGGACTCGAGATCGACCTCGGATTGAATGCCACTAATGCGGACTCAGATGGAGATACACTCTATGATGGCTGGTTTGATGAGAATGGAAACGGTATCTATGAACCACTCTTAGGGGAGATTGGTGAGGATGTCAATGTGAATGGTATCGTCGATCCCAACGAGACCTCACCCTTTGAGGCGGATACAGATCAGGATGGGCTTAATGACGCCGAGGAGTACTTCTACGGAACATCACCACTCATAGCAGATTGTGATGAGGACGGGTTGCTCGATTCTGAAGAGGTCGAAGACTACTTCACGGACCCGTGGAATCCTGACTCAGACTTTGATCTCCTTAGTGATTTCATAGAGGTCAATGTCACACTCACAAATCCTCTAAACAACATGACGTATGGAATATCGGACTATGACTATGATAGTGATGGGGACTCTCTTAGTAATGGTGACGAAGTAGACATCTATGATACTGATGCTGGCGACGCTGATACCGATAATGACGGAATTTATGATGGGCTGGAAGTCCTAACCTATGGGTCAAATCCATTATCGAATGATACTGACGGGGATCTTCTCGGAGACTTTGATGAGATTCTATACGGGACAAACATCACATTACGGGACACTGATGGAGATCAATTGGATGACTACGTTGAAATCGAGTATCTAGGCACAAATCCACTCCTTGCCTCTACTAATGGTAATGGAACGCTGGATGGACAACTCGACAACGATGGTGACGGTCTCAATAATGTCATCGAGATTTATGGCTACCACTCTAATGCGACGAATGTGGACTCTGACGGAGATGGTCTTTGGGATGGTTTTGAGGTGTTTACGAGTGGTTCGTCGCCCACAGACATCGATTCAGATAATGACGGTCTCAGTGACTTTGATGAATGGACAATATGGCACACCGACCTCAGTGGAACAGATTCGGATTCGGATGGGCTGGATGATTACACAGAGGTCTATGTGTCGATGACATCACCTACTGCTTGGGACTCAGATGGAGATCAGTTGAGCGATGGGGATGAATGGAATACCTACAACACAGATCCCAACAGTGCAGACACGGACAATGACTTGATCAATGACAAGAAAGAGATAGACTTGGGCACAGATCCCAGACTAAACGACACAGACGGAGATGGATTATCAGATTGGGATGAGTGGCAGGTCTATGACACCGACCCAACCCAAGCAGATGTAGATCAAGACGGATTAAATGACAAGGAAGAGATCGAGAACGGCACAGACTGGGAGAATTGGGACACAGATTTTGATACCATCAGTGATGGAGACGAGGTCAACATCTACGAAACAAATCCCTTAGACCCAGACACAGATCATGACAATCTTGCAGATGCTGATGAGCTATTCAATAGTCACACGCTGCCCGATACAAATGACACAGACGGTGATGGAATTCCAGATGACCTTGATGACCAGGATGGCGATGGTATCAGCAACTTCGACGAGATTTACCTCTATGAAACCAACTGTACTCTGATAGACACTGATGGAGACCTCTTATCAGACTACTATGAGATTTTCGTTAGCGAAACCTCACCAACAAAAATGGATACAGATGGAGACGGGCTCAGTGATCGGGACGAACTCTATTATTGGTCAAGTGATCCTCTCTCGCGAGACTCCGATGGTGATGGGCTTGAAGACTCAGAGGAAGCCCTGACATGGCACACTCTCTTGAACGACACAGATACTGATAATGATCTACTCTCAGACTATGATGAGATCAAGGTGTTTGAAACTGATCCACTCCAGTTTGATACAGACGGAGATACTCTTGGAGATGGTGCAGAACTGAACATCCACAACACATCACCCCTACGTGCAGATACTGATGGAGATGGTCTCTTCGATAATCAAGAGGTCAATGGGATCTATATGACCTTCAACATTAGTGGAGTAGTGGAGAGTCGGTGGGTGTATCCCAATCCACGTAAGACTGACACTGACATGGATGGTCTCACAGACTTCCAAGAGAGCAATAAGACCGGAACAGATCCCACACTATTCAGTACTCAGAGGAACACTGTTTCTGATGCGGATTGGGACATAGATGGGGATATGCTAACTAACTACCATGAGATAGTGCTGACCAAGACCAATCCACGACTCGCTGACAGTGATGGAGATGGCAAGATTGACGGTCTAGATGACGAAGACAGAGACCTCCTTACCAATTGGGAGGAATGTGTCCTGACTGAAACCGATCCGAGAAACCCTGACAGCAATGATGATGGTGTCTCGGACTATAATGATGATGAGGACCAAGACGGTCTCTCGAACGGTGAAGAGATTAATGACTACTTCACTGACCCACTCAAACAAGACACAGATCAGGATCGGCTCACCGACTTTGATGAAGTGGATCAGTATGGCACGTCACCAATTCTGAAAGATACAGACGGAGATTTACTTGATGACGGACAGGAGATTCTGGACTATAAGACCTCAGCCCTGCTCAATGACACAGACTCAGACTTCCTCACAGACTATGAGGAAGTTGTTCTTACGAACACCAATCCTCTGACGAACATGACACATACAGGTGTAATGGATGGTGAATGGGATTCAGATTCAGATGGACTGACTAATCTAGAAGAGCTGAGGATATACCATACCCTACCACTTGATCCAGATTTCGATAATGATGATTTGATAGATGGCCTTGAGATATCCTTGGGAACGGGAATTGATAATCCGGACACGGATTCAGATCTCCTTCTTGATGGTGCTGAATACTTACTGTATGGGACATCACCCTTGAGCGACGATACCGATGGAGACCTCATATCAGACTATGAAGAGATCATGGTATACCACACGAATGGAAATAGCACAGATACTGATGGAGACCAGCTATCCGACTATGAGGAGATTATTGTGTACGATACCGATCCGAACTCGGTAGACTCAGACCTCGACAATCTCTCAGACTACGATGAAGTCTTCACCTATGATTCCGATCCAAACTCGAGGGATGGAGACGAAGATGGCTTGAGTGATTATTTCGAAGTCTTCACGAGCTTCACTCACCCAATGAACAATGACACGGACGGTGAAGGTCTTGGAGATGGCGCAGAGTTAAACGTCTATGGAACTGACCCGCTCATGCCTGATACAGATTTAGATGGACTTTCAGACTTCCAGGAGGTCATGGTCTATGGTACGGATCCTTTGGTCGCAGACACAGATGGCGACGGAATTATGGATGGAGCAGACTTCATGCCCACCGTGCATTGGATCTGGTTGTTACTCTTCGCCATCGTGGGTGTGTTCGGAGCCGCTGTGGGCATCAAACGTGTGAGAGAGCGTTACTTTGTAGAGGAGTACGTGACCACCTCAGAACCTGCAAGCCTCGGTCTCGAACCAGGTATGGATGTGGCTGTGGAGTACAAGATACGCGGTGGAAAGGTCATCTTCGGTGTGGTAATTCGGAACGGCTCGAAGGTCCCCATGCAGAACGTGCAGGTAGTGCTGGGTGTTCCCGACCTGACTGACACCATCAAGAGTCAAGCAGTTGGTACAGTGGAGCCGGACACGGTCTCTGTTACCGAGATAGACTTCGAGCTCCAGCCAGGCGCTGAAGGCGAACTGGTGGGCATGGTCGAGTATGACAGTGTCGAGGGCGAGCACAGGATTGTGAACCTGAAGCCTGTCAAGATTGTGGCATAAGACTCATACAGTTGCAGGATTCAGGGACCAAATCCCAATGGAACTCATAGCTGCGGATGCAAGTGCTTTCGATAATTCCATGCAAGGGCAACAACCCATAGCAGGAATGTGATGATATCTATTCGCTGTATGAGTCCAGCATAATCGGTCAGAGCATTTGGTGTCAATACCGCACCTATTAACGCGACAGCAAAGGCCAGGAGTCCAACCGTGATTATCACACCTACAGCAAGCGTTAGCTTCTGAAATGATCTCGACTCATCATGTTCGCAAAACGCACGCCAGAAGACATAGCAACTGATAGGAAAGAGCGAGAAGATGATGAATCCAATGATGTTATGGACAATACCCTGCCAGGTCATCTCAAATAGTGGTGTGTGAATGGGGTCGGTGACAAAAAGGCCGGTGAGGAAGAAAAGAATTGCCATCAGCATCAGAATTCTCGGTCCATTCAATGACCTGTTTCTAGTACGATACTCTAGAGAGAGCCCATATGAGAAGAAGAAAAACAAGGCCGCAAAGATAAAGAAGTTCACGATCTGAATAATTCCGCGAGGACCAATTGATAGGTCGCTGATGTAAGTACTGATTGGATTATAGTCAGAACGAAGAAATCCTTCTACAGTAAAGATCGCAATGAAGAGAATCGGTCCAATGACACCAGCCCAGACCGCTAGTTGACGAATACCCATTGATGTCTGTCTTGTCAAAGCCAATTCCTCTAATTCAAGGAATTGCGATTCAGTTCCTCTTTTAAAGCAGGCTAAAGTTTGTGTACAATGCCATTGGTCATGATGTGAGCAGATATCGAACCTAAAGTCAGTCAGGATGGCGGTATCGTTACCACACGATAGAAAAATCAAAGATTCTTAAGCCGGATGTGCTTCAAGGAATGACTATGTCGCTCGAAATCTATAGTGTGGTATTCTGGATCTGCGCGATTATCACTATTGCGCTAAAGTCAAGCGAGTCACTCAAGACAAGGACCGGGCTCATCAAGATCATCAAGCCCATTCCAGCTCTTTCTGGAGCTGTCTTCATCATCCTCACACTGCCCTCTGCAAATCTCTTCTACCCACTCCTGGCGGTGGCTCTTGTTCTCTGTGCATTTGGCGACATCGGTATGGAGATAAACATCCTTCCAGGACTCGGTCTTTTCCTCTTCTCGCACATCTTCTATACAGTTAATTTCGTCTGGCAGAGTACCCTTCTTGGACTGCAGATGATTCCACTTGTTGTCTTTGCCATATGTCTTGCTGTCATGCTTGTCTACATTGTCCTCTACCAGAGATACCTTACGACGACCACGAAGGAAGTTGAACCTGCCTTGCTTAAGGCAGTGAATGTCTATGCACTCATGATCTCTCTGACACTGAGCACCTCTCTTCTCCTGTGGCTAACATCAGGAACATTACTCGGATTCATTCCTTTTGTAGGTGCGATATTCTTTGTATTCTCGGATTCCGTCATTGGTATCAGAGAGTTCCATCATGATATCAAGAATGGAGAAATCATCATCCTCACAACATACTATCTTGCCATTTTCCTGCTTTCACTCTGCGTGCTTGTCTATAGTTTCTAGGACCTCGTAGAGGAAAATGCTTCACAATATTCAAGAGCAATCAGAACCATTAGAAAATGATTGATTTCCTTCCAAGAGCGAAAAATAGAGTACTCAAGAAGGAAGAGAAGATGATTCGAATCATGAAGTATGGGGATAGCTATCATCCATTTCGTGCAATTGGTAGGTGGATGTTTCTTTTCTGTCTTCTTTTCATTGCTTTTGCACAGATTTCTGGAATCATCCCCGAAAGCTTCCAACCTTTTGCAGTCGTAGTAATATGTTCTATCATGATTTTTAGTGGAGTGCTTGGTCTTTGGGGCAGCCTCAAGTCCTTTGACAGGTCTGCGTACCCCGTATTCCTTGCTTTTGCGATTATCCTTACAATAGCGTTTAGCATTTGGATATTCACTCATCTCTCATGATTCCAAACACAATTTAGAAGTTACAAAGTTTGATAAGAGAGAGAATCATCATTCAATGAGGGGTAGTCATTGGAAACTGATGAGTTGCTGGAAGCATTGGATTCAAAGCTCGAACACATGAGCTCATCCAGAGAGATTGAGCCAGAACGAATCCGCCCCGTCACAATCATGACCCGCGAGAGAAGACAGCTTGGAGATTTAGAGAAAGATCTTCAAGAGGTGCTTGATACAGTAAAGTACGATGAGCGAATACCGCCTCTTCTCACACGACTTGCAGATATCCATCTTCGCGAGGCAAACTACAGCAGAGCTATTATCCTGTATGAGATGACCCTCGGACTTGACAGTGATCAAATTAAGGCCTGGATCAGCATGGGTCTTGCATACTATATGGTAGGTGATCCGAAGGATGCCATTAGTTGTTTCGGGAGTGCCCTAGCAATAGATTCAGAAAACGTAACAGCGCTTGTATACTTGGCCATGGCTCAGTTGAAAAAAGGGGAATTTGATGAGTGCAACAGAAATCTGGATACAGCACTACATATCAATGTCAACATGCCTCGAGCTCTCTTTGGGAAGGGAAAATACTTCAGAGCAAGAGGAGAACTAGAACTTGCGGTTACATGGTTAAAACGGTCAGTACAGGCAGATCAGGCTTTTCTACCAGCCTTGATGGAGCTTGGAAGTATCTATCTCATTCTCAAGCAATATGACAATGCTATTGGTGTCCTCACAAAGGCGCTCTCAATTGATAATGAACAACCATATGCGCTTGCCACAATGGGTGACATCTACTTCGAGAAGAATGACTTGGAGACTGCAATTTATTATTATGACAAGGCTGTGAGTATCAAATTCGATGATCCAGAATTGTGGATTAAGAAAGGCGATGTGCATAGAAATCGAAAGGCCTACCAGCAGGCATCACATGCGTACCAGAAAGCAATCAATGCAGATCCTGAACATGTTGAATCATGGGTGAGAAATGGTTCGGTCATGCTCTTGATGAACGATGAGAATACCGCCCTAGAATATCTCAACACAGCTCTTGCTCTTGCTCCGAACAATGCAGATGTGGCACATCAGCGAGGACTCATATACTACTCACTTGAGCGGTATGATGAAGCCCTTTCTGATTTCGATCTTGCATTCTCGGTGGATCCAGGAAATCCTACGCATCTATACTATCGAGCTCTCATGCTAGAGCTCTTAGATAGAAATCTAGAAGCAAAACGAACATGGGTCGTCGCTCAAAGGTTATTCGAAGAGATTGGAGATGCATCAAAAGCAGCAGAATGCAAGGCACGCATCAAACGAATTTCGTAACGCGCGTAGTTTGTCTATTTGAGTAACAATAATAAGTGCAAGCACCAACAACTTACTTTAAGTAGTTCGATATGTGACGTACAGTGCCCAAATAGTAACAATATGTGGTAAGAAACAATATGACTATTGAAAACGGGAGCCCCCTAAAGCGAGGGGGTAAGATTAACTGGAGAGAGTTTCTGGGCTCAACAACTTTTATTGAAGCGCGGAACCTCACTCATTTAGTGGGTTGCGAACGACTCTTTCTCAAATTCGAGGGAGGAAATCCTACTGGGACGCAAAAAGATAGGATCGCACTCGCAATTGTTGAAAACGCACGCTCTCAGGGAGCGAAGGCGGTATGTGCTGCATCATGTGGCAATTTTGGAGCGGCATTAGCTTGGGCTGCAAGGATTGTTGACATCCCAGCTCACATTTACATTCCTCATGGATATCATGTTCCAAAAGATCGAATGAAACGAATTGCAGATGCCAGAGCTGAGCTGCACTTTGAACCAGGTCAATATGAGGACCTTGTCGAATTGTCATCTAAAATTGCTGTAGAGAATGGCTGGTATAATGCTAATCCGGGAACTCCTGGAGTCAAGGAAATCTCTCTTGAAGCATACGGGGAGATTGCATTTGAAATCTATCGTGATATCCGAAGAGCACCAAACTTTGTGTTTTGTCCGGTTGGGAATGGTACAACACTTGCTGGAATATATCTAGGATTCAAGAAACTCTATGATACAGGAAAGATAGTTACAGTACCAAGGATGGTTGCAACGAGTACACGTCGTGGTAATCCCATTGTAAAATCATTCAAGATGAATAGTCGAATCATTAAGGACCTTGCTCGTGAGGAAATCAAGGAAACTAAATTCAATGAACCTCTCACCAATTGGCATGCATATGATGGTCAGGAGGCCTTAGATGCAATATACGAGTCTAATGGGTTTGCAGACTATGCTTCAGAGGCTAAGATGATGGAGTTCAATAGACATCTTAGACAGGAGGAAGGTCTTCATGTATTGCCAGCATCTGCTAGCACCCTAGCTGTCATGAATGACCTTGCAGACAACAAAGTAACTGTTAAGGGGACTTTCGTGGCCGTACTTACAGGAAGAGACTTCGAGTAGTGACTATCCTCCTTTTGTGGCTTTAATCAAGCATTAAATCAGAGGGTAAGTTGCATAGTGATATTCCCAATTTCATCATCTATGTCTACAATCTTGAATCCCAGATGTTCATAGAATGAGCTGAGAGGAATTCCTTTCTCGTTCTCATACTCTGTATCAAGTTGCATTCGCCGGTATCCCATTTTCTTTGCCCATTTGATGAGCACAGTCAAAATAATGCGACCAATACCTCGTCCCTTCTGCTTTACTGCAATTGTATCTAGATAGTAGGTCTCAACAGAAACTCCTCCAAGGGTGTAGCCCAAAAGCAGCCCCTCCGGATTACCATCGACGGTTATGAACATCATGAGCACATCTTCCTCTGATAAGCGCTCCATAATCTCTTCTTCACTATATGTAAGAGAGGGACGAAATGAACTCTGTTCAATCTCCCGATACCATGACAAATGCGTCTTTGACCAAGTTTCCGGAAAGACGAGCTCAACTCCATCACCAAGGATAGGTTTGAGATCATTTCTAATATCTTCCCAGATTGGGTCTTTTCTTGCGCGATTCACCTTTATCACCCACTCAGTGAATATCAAACCGGATGACGGAAAAGGGCCATCTATTTTTTCAGACCATATCTGTGTATTGCAGACTCGAGTAATCTACGGATGAGCTCATCATAGGTGTATCCTCCCTGCTTTGCCATGAACGGGAAGAATGAGATATCTTGCTCTTCAAGATCAAAGTCCATGCCCGGGAGGGGATTGATTTCAAGGAAAAAAATCCGCCCCTTCTTGTCCATCCTGAAATCAATTCGGCCGAAGTCTGGCACCTCAAGGTATTTGCAGACATCAAGTGTGATTTCTTCAATGCGCCCCTTAGTCTTTGCATCTATCTTTGCGGGGCAGACATAATGACTTAGGTCATCTAGTATTGTTTTAGCCCTCTGCCCAAGCACTCCACCAACCTCTGGAGGCATATTTGTGAAATCGATCTCAACAATGGGGAGAACTTCTGGAGGTCCTTCAGGAGTACCAAGAATGCCCACACTAAACTCTCTTCCCTCAATGAACTGCTCAATGAGGATTGATTGCACATATTCACTCAGCATATCCTTCAATTTAGCCTTGAGCTGGGTTATGTTGTGTACCACGTTGTCTTCATTAATGCCTACTGAAGATCCCTCCTCATTTGGTTTGAGTATAACAGGATATTCGAACTTGATAGAATCGACTTCTTCAAGGCTTGAAACAATGTTGAATTTAGGCGTCAGGATACCGTGGTAGGACAGCACTTTCTTTGTCCAACCTTTGTTAAGGCATACTGCTGTAGTGAGGACATTCGCCCCCACATAGGGGATTCCAAGCATTTCCATGATTGCTGGGACATGAGACTCTCTACTCTCTCCACGCACTCCCTCAGATCTGTTGAAGACCAAATCGGGTCTTTCTCGTTGGAGACTTTCTAGAACACCTTCATTGCCCTCAATAAAGAGGTACTCGTGTCCTGCGGCCTCGATACCGTGTTTGATCATCTCAATCGTATGAGGAGGATCATACTCGACCTCGAACTCAGACTCGTCCCTTCTTGTATTTAGAATCACTGCGACTCGCATATCTCACACAGCCTAGTAGTTTCATGTTTTACTTATATGCTTGATACTATGGTGAAGACTTTTAGAACTCAAAGGAAGCAATCTCTTCACGATAGATGGACATCACCTGATTCTTGAGTTCAGAGGGTACAGTAATTGGGTCATAGAGGGAGATGAATCGTTTGAATAGCTCGTCCTCTCTGGTCTGGGCCTCTCTGTATAGTTCGGACTTCTTGAAATCCTCAACAAGTCCACCTTTTGCATCTTTCTTTACTGCACAATAGAAGGCGAATAGCTGTTCATCTCGTGCCGTTGCGGTATTGGCATAGGTAAGCGCAGACTTGCCCCCGAACAGGGTGAAGTGTCGACGTTTATCACGCTCAAGCATGTTCAGACGAAATCCGACATTCTTTGGATCAATCCCACTTCCGGCACACAACAGGTACATCTTACCACAGATTGTGCAGTCATGGCACCAGTGATAGTCGCGTCCAGCTTCCGTCTCGGTGAAACAACTCATCTGATATTTAGCAATTTCAGGATATCTGTGTGCAAGGGTCCTCTGAACCATCATATCCATCAGTGGTTCGATAAGGCTCCCAGTCTTTACCGATTCGCTCGAGAACATCTCTGTTATTCGGCTGATGTGAACTGTCCATATGTGTGACTGATCGTAGCAGGGATAGATAAGCCATCCATCCTTTTCATTCACATAGGTCTCACCTGTGGTCTGTTCATTTCCGAAGAGAATGTACTTGCCCTGTAGGGCATATGCAAGAGGGATGAACTCAATCGCATACTCCGTTGATTGAAGACCCCATCCAAGCTCTGTGAAGGGAAGACCTAGATGCTTGTAATCCCTCAGTTTTCCTGTGTCATGTTTGAGGATGTGGAGGGATTTGCCAAACTCCTCTTTGAACTTCGCAGCTAAGGCAGTCTTGTGCTTCTCTTCATATGTCATGCTTTCTTCTACAAGATACGCAATCTCTGGTTCGAGACCTAGTTCATCAGCCACGGCATAGGTGAGCAAGCTGTCTTTACCAAAACTAAGTCCCACAATTGCGCGATAACCATCTTCAACAGATTCAGATGCGGGAAGCGTGAGCTCGGAATCATCATATAAAAACCGGACATCAAAAAATTCTCGAACCATTTCAGCGGTGTCCGTTCCGTCTACCTCAGCGCAGGAAGGAATGTCCCTAAGGAAATTCTCTACAAAATAGGGTTCTAAGAGAGGTTTCGCAGAATGATATCTGATGGTGTAGTCCTTGAAGACCAATGGCAGATGCATTGTTGCAGCAAGTGCAAGATTCTCTGTCAAGGCTATTCGAGTCTGCTCAGGAGTCTTCTTCCAGTAGCCTTTTGGATAGGTCACTGGATACACATTATTCTTGAATTGGACATTGAATCCATTCTCAGTCGATTGTGAATGTACCTCGAGCACGTAAAACACCACTCTTGGAAGAGGGAATACCATGCTTAACCTTAACCGTTCCGGTTCACAGAAAAAAAGAAGAGAGAGGGGGAAACCCCCTCATGCTATAGCCTATGTGAAGATTGCATCTATGCTGCCAATTGTTGTTTCTGCGACCAAAGTAATTGTCTGCAAAGCAGTATCATAGTCGGTGGTTTCGTAGTGGTTTGAAGTAATCTGGGTCCAACCGGTTGCGCTGATATCAATGCTACCGGTTGTTACAGCACACTCTACACTACCACCAATACCTGAAGGAAGATCAACATCAATTGTAATCGAACCAGTCGTAGTCTGGAGATCAAAGGTTGGGCTTCCAATTAGGATGACATCGTCCGTCATTCCTAGATCAATCGCACCAGTGGTGACTAAAATCGTCACATCACCAATGTGAGCTCCCTCAGTCAGTTCTAGAGCTACGCCACCAGTCGTGGTGTGAATGTCCAGAGTATAGTTGACTCCGCTGCCAAGAGTGATGTTAACAGCAGCTGCTGTATAATCCAATCCTATAGTATTGCTCAGAAAAGTCACTACTGGGGCTCCATCATCTTCAAGAGTTGTATTCTGAACTCTCATATTGATATCGTACAGCAAAGATGCGTTATCAACAAAGATCACATTGATGGCGCCAGTTTCGAGTGCCACATCCAAGGTGATAGTCCCATTTATAGTACCCACCTCTGCCTCAAAGGCAAAGTCAGTGGTTGGGGGATTGGGATTCCAGTTCCAGTTGGTGTTGCCATAATAGGATATTAGACCTACAGTAATTGCACCAACTACAATAACTGCAAATATACACACAATCATACCCGTATTTCTTTGATAGTTAGACATTATTACTTGCACCTGTTCTATGAGCTCTGAGAAAAGCGTGCCAGCTGTCTCGTAGCTCTCTATATTGCGAATCTTCTTCCAGAGCAAAGCGACGTATGATTCGCGATACATCGCCTCTTTCTGAGGATGAGAGTCTGTCTAGCTCAACCTCATTCACGATGAGATTGCGAGAACTGATCTCGTTCTCTCTATCGATTAGTGCCGTCAATCGGTCCACCGCCTCGCCAATCTGACGCTCTGGAATGTCTATACCATAGACTGAGAGGCTAGTAATTATGGACCTCAGGCGTTTTGTTGCATCATCCCCAGTCGCTTGTACCATCTCACTGATGCCCATTCGATACTCTCTTGCAGAGGCACGATAGTATCTTTGGACAATACCAGTCGTGGTTATTTCAGTCCGCTCTTCGAAGAGTAGACCTACTTCTTTCAGCTTCTGAATATGATGCAGTATCGTGCCAGGATTCTTTCCTGTCACCTCTGAAAGCTGTTTCACAGTCATTGCATCCTTGACGAGATAGTCAAAGACAATCTTCGCCCTAGTTGGCTCCATTAGAAGCTGAATCAGCTTCTTGTCTTCGATGATCTCCATGTCCTTGACTCTTGGTTTTGTCTTGGAGCCAGGCATTTTCTATAGACCTCCTATGAAGTTAGGCCCAGACGTGTCTTCCTGTGGATGTTCCTCATACTCATCATCAGCTGTCAAGATCATGTAGACTCGTGTAAGCCCGATTGTCAAGGCTGGCATGAAGATGAATATTAGGAACAATATTGCAGGAACTGCCATACTGCCTAGCAAGATAAGTGCTGGTTCAAATGAGCTCATTGTAAACGCAGTTACAATAAATGGGAGAATCAATGCACCTAAGATGAGCAGGTATGCCATCCACACACCGAACACTCGGTCGAAGTACGTGATACTCAACCGTATAGATTTCTTAGTAGCTCCAAAGACTGAATATCCATCGATTATGGCTGGAAAGAGCATCGAGAGAAGTCCTAGGCTCACCGCAAACCAGATCATTAGCACCGCACCAATAATAGGATTCATGGTGCTTGCTGTACCACTCGATATGAGTGCGAAGTTAAAGAAATCAATCCCGAAAACTGCAACTCCACCTAATATTACTAGAATCAGAGGACCAAGCACAACAAGGAAGAGTACGAGTCCGCCTCCTGCAAGTGAGAAGAACTTCTTCTTATACCAGGTAAAGACACCTTCTGCACTTGTTCCCTCGCTCTCAACAATTTCACGGCCCATACCAAAGAGAGCACCAATTGCTACAAAGAAGGGAGCAGCAAGAGGAAGTGCAATTGCAAGACCTCCAACAAGGATGTTTGCGAAGCCAGTACTAGGATCGGCAACAACGGATTCAAAGAAGAATATTAGTCCCTCAATGCCAACACCAAAGAATAGAGGAACAAAGATTAGAATTGCCACGAAGACGAGAAGAATTCCTGAGATGATGAGAACACCAAATAGTGCGAGGATGTAGGAGATCACATTCTTTAATGCAAATTTGAAGCTGACCTTCAAATCATCAAGAATTATTCGAACGCTCGCGTTTTTCATTTTTTATCACACCTAGAAAGTGGGGGAGAGAGTGCCTTCAGTTAATCCCAAAGACACTCTCAAGTTAAACACACCTATACGATAGGCATGTCGACAACACTCTGTGTTGCGATGTTACCACCAGTCAGTTCCTGATAGACCTTTACCCAGACTATCCTCACCATTGGTAGGAAGAGTAACAGCCAGAGGAAAGCTGAAACAACTGTCCACAGTGCAGCAGCAGCAATAGCTGGAACCAGAGCTATCGATATAGGTACGCTCACGAAAGGCATAGCGAGTCCAAGGACTACTATGGGACCGAAAGTAACTGCAAGCAATAGCACAATCGCGCTTAGAACTCCGAATATGCGATCAAAGTGGCTTCTTGCCAGAGTAAATGACTCCTTGAAGGCAGTCTGAACACCCTTGCCTCTCACAACAGCTGGAAATACCATAGAGGTCAGTCCAGCAGTGAAGAAGATCCACACGAATGTGAAAGCTGTCAGTAGAGCACCCACATACGGTCCGATATTGATGTTCATGGCGTAAGCGGCCAGTTCCCAGGCAAAAGCAGGCGGGAGGAGGACAATGATGGTCAACATAGCACCTGTAGCAAAGAAGGTAAGGAACTTGTGACGGAGATAGGAGAATGCTGCCTCAGCCTTGGTGTCACCCTTAGCCACAAGGTCATAGCTCATGCCATAGATAGATCCGCTCACAACCATGAAGAGGGAAATGATAGGAATTGCTATAACTCCGATCAGAGCAGCCACGCCAAGAGGATTAGCAGTTGCCCATTGAGTCAGGGCAGTCATAGTAGCCTCGTTAAAAGGCCATAATGCTAGAAGGACTACTGATAGTATCGGAAGAGCAATCAGAGCCGCTAGGATTGCAACGACGATGACCATACCTAGATTCGCAAGGAAGTAGCTCAAGGCACTTCCCCATGCGAGATGGAGGCTTGATTTCATGTCGCTCATGATTGTTTTGAAAGTTGTAGACATTGTATTCACCGTTTAATGGTTCATCAAACGTCTCGGCTTGTAACTTACCAAACGTTTGACACATGTCAAAATAGAACATAATTGCTTATAAAGCCTTTGATGAACGCCAAACATCAAACGTTTGGAAATATCAAACATTTCTGATCAATTCAAGTAGTTTTTCGTGTCGTATGTTACGGAAGAACTTGTGATACGTACAGGTGGTCGTAATGACACTCTCCACATGAGGATGCCTACGAATCTCCCGAGTTGTCTCATTCACTTCAGTTAGATTCTCTCCTGCTAAGAGGGCAAACAAAACTGGTTCTATAGCAGAAACGAAATTCTCCCACGAAGAAAGAGGGTACTTTTGTTTGAGCCATTCAATCATGGATTCATAGTTGGTCGAACGCTCATCCCAGCGAATTCTGGCAATGTAGGGAATGCTTGTATCTGCGCCTAGTTCGAGAAGTGCTCTGAACTGAACAGCACCACTCTCTTCGAGTTGTCCGAGTAGCCGGCGCACACGTCGCGAAGTAAGACCACTCTTTTCTGCAATTTCAACGATAGGGAGCCGTGGCTCCTCGATTAGGACTTTGAGTATTCGTAAATGCAATGGAGTCAGATTCATCCCTTGTCCTGATGGAATAATGGTCGGATGAATCTCTGCACTTAGGACACCTTTGATTCTCCTAAGATAAGAACTGATATCATGCATTTCTTGGGTGGTGTCATAATTGCCAACAAATGCATAGGTACCATTGGAATAGGCTGCTGATGCTATAATATTTTGATGGGACCCCATCTCGTCAATCATCTCCACTTCATCACGAGAACCATCTCCAGTAAGGAATCCAAAGAGCTGGCTGGAACCTGTCATGGCGATAGAGAGGGCCACAATATACTTGGAAATTTCTCCAGTTTCCTCAAGGTTCATGACCCGTCTTCGAATGGCATTTGCCGAAACACCATACCTACGAGAGAGTTCCTGATAGGTGATCCTGCAATTTTTTTCAAGAACTGCCATTAGCTTCTTATCCAGCTCGTCCATGATATCCGCAACCCAATCACGCATCTGTTGTAAATTGCTTTTGTCAGTCGAAAGGGCACGATTTATGCATTACCTTGTGCGTCATTGTTGCTGTTCAATAATTTCCACCTGTTTTGGTTGAATTAATGGGTAGAGGTTGAGTTAAATTGCGCTCTGCCTGGAAATGATGTACGATGCAGAACACGCGCTATGACCTACATATACATTCAGACTACTCTGATGGCAAATCAAGTGTCCATGAGATTGCTAGTCGAGCAAATACAATTAATCTTGAAACAGCAGTAGTAGCGGATCATTTCTGGCCTTCATTAGGTTCATGTCAAGGTGGAAAGAACATAATAGAAAACAGACGAAGGGATATTGAGACTGCGCGATTAGAGTTTCCATCCTTGGCGATTCTCGAGGGCGTTGAGGTTGACATTCAATCGGATGGTAGTCTTGCTCCAGTTGCAGGAGGGCTTGAGCAGTTCGATATCGTCATAGGATCCTTTCATTGGGTCTTAGATTCCTATCAATGGGTCTCTATACTCTCAAAGGTTGTGAAGAAAAAGCAATTCCATGTCCTAGGTCATTGGGATGGCTTCCTTTCTTCTTATCGAGAGGAAGATGGTGATTTGGCCGCTCAAGTATTAGCAGAAACAGGAATTGCAATAGAGCTTAATGAAAGATATATCCTTGAACATACACATTTCATAGAACGAGCTAAGGAGTATGATTGCATCTTCACCCTTGGCAGTGACTCTCATTCTGTGGAAACCATCGGACAGTTGGACTACGGTAAAAAGATAGCCTCAGACTTTGATCTAAATGTTGTTGAACCGAGTTATTTTCTGAATCGCTGTTAGAAAGGTGACTTGAGGGGGCATTGTCCATAGATTGATATCATCTGTCAATCGTGATAAAGATTCATTCGTGCTCTCAGAATCATCTGAGATACTAGTCGGAATCCTTTTCTCTCACCAATATCATCTTAGATCATTGGAGCGGACTCTTGATGACCGAGAAACTTGTGTTTCCCTCTGATGAGTGGATAGAGAAGTACGTTGAAGCCCTGAACAAGAATGCAAGGTATGAGGATGCGGCGAAGACATGGGAAGGAGACTTTGTCTTCCAGATTGATGCTGATGGAAATACAATCAAAGAGGATGTAAGATTCTACCTTGACCTATGGCATGGCAAGTGCAGGGCAGCAAGAATGGCAAACCCGAAAGATACTGCTGAGTTTATGTATGCAGGACCTCTCACTAACTGGAAATTGCTCTTTGATGGGAAGATTGATCCCATCAAGGGAATCATGGCGAGGAAGTTCAGATTAACCGGCGACATGGGTAAGGTCATGCGTTACACAAAGGCTGCACTAGAACTAGTGGCAACCACAAGAGAGATTCCAACCAAGTACTTGGACGAGTAGCCCATAAAGGACGAATCTCTGTAATTTGAAGGGAGGGCATTGAAGAAGGTAAGGAAACAGCGGAAGTATCCGGGACCACACTGTGCAGTCTGGGAGCTAACTCTTGCCTGCAATCTCAACTGTATTCACTGCGGCTCAAATGCAGGTAGAAAACGGGAAAACGAGCTTACCTTAGAGGAGTCACTGAAACTTTGCGAGGGTCTGAAGGACATAGGATGTTTGGGAGTTGCACTCATGGGCGGAGAGCCTTTCCTTCATCCTCATTGGTATACAATTGCCCAACGTGTTAATGATCTGGGCATGGCTCTCTCAATCATTACTAACGGGTGGCTAGGGAAGGATAAAGAGATTACAAAACAGCTGACCTATCTCTCACCAGATTGTGTCACAGTCAGCCTAGATGGAGGAGAGGCAGCAGTCCATGATATGATTAGAGGAGTGAAAGGTTCCTTTGAGAGAGCAACAGCAGCTCTTGATAACTATGCAGAACTGGGATTTCCGACCACTGCTATAACGACTGTTCACAAGTTAAATCTCCACCAACTGGTTAAGATACGAGAATTTCTTTTGGGAAAAGGCATTGCATGGCAGATTCAGATGGCTACGCCATTTGGCAGGCTGAAGCGAGAGCATGTATTGTCAACAGATGAATTCTACTCACTAGCCCTATTCATTGCAGCCACCAAAAAAAAGTATCAAAAAGAGATTCTTGTTGCTGGGGCTCATGACATGGGGTATTACTCCACCGTTCTTCCCGAATTACAAGTAAAAGGATGGTATGGCTGTCAAGCAGGAATAACGACATTGGGAATTCAAAGCAATGGAAATATCCTGGGCTGCCTTGCTCTGGGAGATGACTTCATTGAAGGAAGTATCAGGACCAGACCATTAAAAGAAATATGGAATGATGATGCTTCTTTCTCGTTCGCACGTCATACCAATCATAATGATACTAGTAGTCATTGTCGAAGCTGTACCTTCAGAAACCTCTGCAAGGGAGGATGCTCTTCAGTTTCATATACTATGGCAGGAGCACTACATCAAGATCCGTATTGCTTGCGCCATATTGAACATATGATGAAAGAATAGGATTTCGTAATTCGCAAAGGTTATTCATGGAAAAAGCAACATAATCACTGATGTTCGATATCGTGGTATTGAGGATTATGGCAAGTATTTCTTTTGGATACTGGAAGATAAAACTCGCCCTTCCACCTGAGATTCGATCCGAATTAGAGAACCTTCTGGGAATTTCTTATCTCACAAAGACGGATTTCAAAAAGATTGAGAACCTAGGTCTATCGATAGGTCTTGAAAGGAACGAGATTAGGTCCGCAACGAGCCCACCTATTGTGGGTACTGGCCATATGCCCATGACTCGGTCTACTCTTTTTAACACGGTAATATGCCGTCTTCTATGCATAATCATCTTAGTTGCGGCTGTTATTGCTACTTACTTTATCGTTGCGAATCAGGTTAGTGTATATACTCCAGGAGCAAAATATGGAAGTATTAGCCCGAACGACTTCAGTTAGAACAAAATCGGTGATGTTACAGGATTCATACTGCTTATACTATATTGAACGAAAAATGAAGTCTTAGAAATTCGCAGTTCGCAAAGGTTATTCGTGATTGATACAATATGGTTTCACATGTTTGATGACATGGTATTGAAGAGCTTGGAAAATATTACTTTTGGGTACTGGAGGGTAAAATCAAATCTCCCGTTAAGGATTCGATCTGGCATCGAACAGCTAATTGGAATTACCAAACCTAAAACAGAACATCTGGTAAAAATCGAGAACCTTGGATTAGCTATCGGTCTGGATAAAAACGAGATACGAGCCTCTATAGATCGACCCCTTGATGATACACTTTATACGCCTGCAGCTGGATCGTCCCTTCTAGATAGGATGATATGTCGTATTATATGCCTAGTCCTCCTCATAACAGCCTTCGCGGTCGTTATCTATGCAACTACAAATCCAACCTATGGTTTTGCTACACGCTATGGCAGCATAAGCCCAAAAGACTTCAAGTAGTACAAATGCCTTGTTTCATAGTACTTATCTGCATCAGATGAGGAGAGGTATTTGGGAGTGTATCATTCGTGTGGATGAATCCTACAATCATTTCTAGTTTTGTCTCAATAAGACG
>JAOUFI010000141.1 GCA_029858305.1 Candidatus Thorarchaeota archaeon | reverse complement strand
TCCTGACAGCCTCCCTAAATCGAGTAAACAAAAGAATACTGTAATCATTTGTACGACATTATCCTTCTTAGAAGACAAATGGCTTGTGAGTGCATACATATATCACTCGTTTATAATTCTACTACTTCGTACACCTCAAACCTGATGTGTACTCGTACTCTCTCAAACTAGTGTTTCAAGAAACGAAGATATGTGGGTATATCTCTCAATCTAACATACAGCGCTGGAACTCTCTTCATATAGTCTTTATATGAATCACCAAAACGGTCGACAAGTTCCTTCTCTTCTCTCCTTGCCTGAAGTCTGAACACAAGATAGGTCATTATGCTTATGATAATGGAGTATATGGTGAATCTAGACACAAGCGATGCTATTGTTAGTAACACGCCTCCGAAGTATGCTGGGTGACGGAGGATCGAATAGATCTCATGGTCCACAACTTCAGACTCCTCTGGGAAGTAGAGATAAACTACTGTCATATAGTCCAATCCAAAGGTTAGTACTGCACTGCGTACAGTAAGTGCTCCGAAGATGATGAATAGACCGGATAGAATAGCACGCAACCAAATATCGACTTCTGAAGGAACGCCAAGTAATTGAAGCAGTGGATACGACCATTGTCTCGTGAGCGGATTTACTGGGTCAACTAGCAGAAGTGAACGAATCGATGTGAAGGCATGAAAGACCAGAGGGGGTATAAGGAAGACTCCTACCACTCCCCTTGGTATCATCCTTTGGTATGCCAGATTGCCATACTTCTCTTTCATACTATCTCTCTTGCTCCATAGAGTTCCTATTAGAAGAAATCCTATAGTTGCGACGAAAAGACTACCGAGAAATGGAATGAACGGTTCAACTGCCACTAGGACTTCCACGCTATTGAATACACGTGGAAGAATGTCTAAAACAATCAAGAAAAGGTAGGCTACAAGAGAGGCTATTATCCCTACAAGAGGAAATATGGCTATTCTCTTTCCTTGGTAATTGGGGAGCTTCTCACGAAGTTTGTCGAGTCCTTTGAACTGCATTCTTGTTTCCTTCTTTGCCTTTTGTTTGATAGCCTGACTAATCAGTATGATGGTTATATCGTAGATATAATAACTAGTACCATTAAACCGGTAGATGTAGATAATCCATGACGCGAATAGATTTAGAGGAATATGCCAAAGAACAAATCAATGCTGCTGCATATCCAGACGATATCCATCAGTGCTTTCTTTATCCATGTAGCAACTGCAAGAAAGTCGTGCCGTTCAAAGTTCGGATAAGTTATAGTGTAGCGTGTGATGATGCGCGTCCTGCAAACGATTTTGCTGGGACTGTATATGGAACATGTATTCAGTGCAACCAAGAGCAGAATCTATTTAGCATCAAGAGAGGCAATTACACGGAGAAAGTACAGGAGTATCCTGTCTGTTCGTGTGGGTCTGATGCGTTCATTCTCTGTATGTGCGAGAGATATGAGGGACCTTCCGGTCTCACTGGTTTCTTTGACGAAGGTGTCTTGGTGGGCAAGTGTGAAACATGCGGGACTTTCAATACATTCCTGTGTACAGATTAGTAATAGTAATTCTTCCTAATCTGAGGAATTCGTCATCTTCTTCATGTCGAGATCGCCAACGCGAGTACGAATGATTCGGCCCACGTTCTCAATACGGGATCGGATATCATCAATTTGTTTAGTTCTTTTTTCTATCTCAGTCTTCTTCTGTTTGTCTAGCTTCATGTATTCATCGTAGGCATCAGACCATTCTTGTCTTGTCTGTCGGAGCTGCTGTTGCAGGTGTTCATACATGATTCGTTTCACGTGTACGGCATTCTTCAGGTTTAACAGTGATGTTTCTAATTTTGAAACAGTATCGGCAAGCTCCTCCTCTGCATTCTTCAGCTCCGTCCTGAGTTTTACCAGCTCGTTCATTGACCTCCCAATCTGTTCCTCCTGAAGGTGCAAAGAATCCTTCTTGAGGAGAGTAACGGGGTCGACACTCTCCTCCTCTGAGACCACTGCACGAGGTGCACCAGTAGGTGGGGCCGATACACCTTCTTCCTTGGCTTGTCGCTCGAACAACATCCCAATCAGCGAGTCAAACGCTTCATCGATATTCTCACCTGTAAGGGCAGAGGTCTCAATGAAGATGGACGGTGTGTTCAGCTTCTGGCTCATTTTTTCAGTGAATGCCTTGCCTTCTTCTGGGGTAACGACCTCCTCGGTGGGCTTGCCTGAACGCAGATCTATCTTGTTTCCCATGACAATCATGGGGGGCAGTGAGCCCATGAATCCATGAGCTTCGACTAACCATTTTGAGGCATTATCAAATGAGTTTCTATCGACTACTGAGTAAACAAGGAGAATGGCACTACTACCCTCGTAGTAGCGTTTTCGGAGACCCTGAAAAGCTGGCTGTCCTGCTATGTCCCAAATCACAAGGTTAGTTGGAACTCCATCATGCGTGAGTGCCTTTTGGGCAAAGTCAACGCCGAGAGTCGGAAGATAACTTGCCTTGAATCCTTCCTTCAAATATTTTCGGCGTATGCTTGTTTTCCCAACATATCCATCGCCAACAAGACATAACTTGTACTGCCTACGGAACCTTTCCAACATTGGATATAATCTCCTCGTTTCATAGGCGGCGCTTTTCAATTACTACTTACAATCTGTGCTTATAGCGATATTTCAGATACGCTAAGCAGCTTTTGTTTAAGAGTGTTCTAGCTAGAGAATTAGCCTATCTTTTGTCAGGACAATTCTGCTGCTTCAATGGTTTTTTATTACCTTTCATGCTCAATTCGGAATGGTGGTAAAAACTGCAAGACCTCTTTTCTATCATTACTGACTATATCCGTCAATTCTTGATTCCGTATAATTTAGGTGGATGGGCTGAAATTATTGCAATCATACCCTTTCTCCTATTTCTCTATGTCATCTATCTGATTGTCATGCGTACCGTGACAGTCACATTCAGGAAAGTTAGGATGCCTGTTGAGGCCACAAGTGGAATCAAGCTGATGTTGAGGCTACTCTTCTTTGCCATTGGCATTACCTCAATACTTGCTACCACAACTATCATACCAGGGACTGCGCTTGTGACGGGAGGCGCTTTATTTGGTACTGCCCTGGGTCTCGCATTCTCAAAAGCTCTCTCGAATATGGTGAGTGGTTTCTATGTTCTGGGCGCTAGACCATTTCGTGTTGGAGATTATGTAAAGATTGGCGATATCGAAGGAATTGTTCTAGAGATAACCTTGAACTACACACGGCTCTTACTTCCCGATTTTACCAAAGAGTATGTACCCAACAGCAAGACCGTGGACTCTCAGGTTGTTAATTATCGTGTCAGGATAGATGATCTGATGTCTGAGAGAGGAAGAGAATACCATTCAGAAGATGTTGGGAAAGCTAGCAAGGTCAAAATGGCTTTAGATGGTCTGAGGAGTCTGACAAAGGGAACTGAGGTGTATCGCTACTCCTTCGAAGTCAATGTCCACAAGGACTATGATATAGACCTGATAGATGCCTATATGGACAAGGTATGCGAGAAGTGGGCAGAGGAGTTCATTGAGAAGCCTGAGGTTCTCTTCTGGGCTGAAACCATGTTTGGCTTGGTATATAGAGTCACTTACATTGTACCTGATCCTATGGACATCCTTGGGAAAGGCTCAGACTTTCTCCATGAAATCTCACGTTTCAAATATGCGGCAAAGAATGCATGAAGATCTTGACCTAAGCCTATATCAAATGGGATGTGTCAAGTGGTGATTCTTTAGATATCAATACTTATACCCCTTCAGACGAAATACTTAGTGTGTAGAACATCTTGGGGATTTCTCGTGACTAGAAAGGACTCATCGAGGGAAGAAACTGATGCCATTTGGTACGGCCCGTTAGAACCAGAAAATAAGATTCCTCTCTCCAGGCTAATCGTTACAATCATCTCCGTAGCTCTGATTCTAATCCTTGCTGGTGCTCCCATCTATAATCCCCTCGCTTTCATGTTTATCCTTGTTTTTGTGTTTGGATTCGGTCTAATTTGTGCCTATCTCAATCTTGAGTTCGTTCGAAGTTTCAGAGAGAATTGATCCTTGTAATCGAATTGATGAATTTGCAGTTCTCCATGTACAATGTGATAAGATTCTTTGATTGACCTCAATTAATTTTCATCTCTTCAAATAGAAGTTACCCTCTGCGGTAGCTCGGACTCTCCCTGAAACTAATACATCCACCTTTTGCTTTTTCTTAATGACTTGAACTCTGAGCTTGCTGGGTCTCTTCATCTCATAGCCTTGCTCAATTACCAATTCTTCTCCATGGGTATGAGCTGGAATCACATCATGGTGCTCAAGAAATGCACCCAACGGTCCAATCGCACTACCTGTTGCAGGATCCTCTAGCACGTCAAAGGCTGGAGCAAAGACCCGAGCATGGGCGTCTGAATCATTGTGTATGGTTTCTGTACTAAATATCAGGACATCTGGAGAGATTGTACCATTAAGAGCCTTGATGATTTCCTTTCCATTTGGGTCTGCTTTCTGGACCGATGAGAGGGACTTCAAGGGGACAATCAAGAATGGATTGCCGGTAGAAACAAACTGCACCGGATAATCTTCTGATAATGATTTTTCTGCTAGTCCTATTGCTTTCAAAACAGGTAATGGGTTGTCTAATTCCTCAAGATACATAGGAGGTTTCTGTTTCATTCTTACAAGATCCTTTGATAAGAACTCG
>JAOUFI010000140.1 GCA_029858305.1 Candidatus Thorarchaeota archaeon | reverse complement strand
AGAGTTCCTACACAAACCTTGGCGATTTAGCAGGTCTTTCAGCAGAGGTTGGGAATAGCTCTGAAACAGGTATTATCGATGGAGGTCTATCTCATTATCCGCATGGTGGTGTTTTAGGCAGCAAGAATACAAAGGAGGGTGAACTAGTTCACATCAGAGGTCAACCAGTCGGGAGAATCATTTCAAGAAGAAACAGCGTAAGCTATTTTGAACGAGGTCCCTTAATTACGGCATCATTTGATGGAATCGACCTACGTGGTCTTTCCTGCTTTCTTTATCCACGCTGTTATACAAAGAGGGGAATTCCGCAATTGATTCTGATTCCGAGAGAATATAGGGGATTCAGAAACCTTATCGAGAATAACAGTGTAGGATTATTAGAAATTAAGCGACTTAGCAACACGAATAAATTCTGAAAGAAACTTGGAGTAATTGATTATTGTGATTGAAAAGATTCGTCTATCTATTGGAACAGCAATTCAATTAGGTCTAGAAACAGGCAATTTAGATCCCTATTTTACAACAGCATTTGTGATGACCTATAAAGATGACAAATGCGAATCAAACTGTGCTTTCTGTCCTCAGGCACGTGATAGTTTTTCATCTTCGGATAGACTAGCTAGAATATCTTGGCCTGAGTATGATTTTCAATTAGTGATTGACAACTGGCAACCAAGAAAATTCAGAAGAATTTGCCTACAAACCATCTGCTACACTAATGTTGTTGATGATGTAGTTGATATTGTGAGTGAATTACGAAAAGTATCGAAACTACCAATATCCGTGGCGATACACTCTATTGAGAAAGGCGATCTGATTAGGCTTAGGAACGTAGGTGTTTCAAATGTAGGTATTGCTCTCGATGCCTGCACACCCATCCTCTTCGAGCAAATTAAAGGTGAACAACGTGATTCCAAATATCGGTGGAATCGTCATATTCAAGCTCTGGAAGACGCTCTCGAAGTCTTTGGTAAGGGAAATGTAGCTACGCATCTTATCATAGGTTTAGGAGAAACTGAGAAAGAGGCGACAGATTTCATTGTGCAAATGCATGAAATGGGGATTGGAATTGGCCTCTTTGCGTTTACTGCCATCAAAGGCACATCTCTAGAAGGAAAGCCTTCTCCAGATCTATCTTCATATAGGAGGATACAGGTCATTAGACATTTAGTTTCTAAAGGACTACTATATTCAGAACAGATTTCAAGTGATAAGGAAGGAAGAGTATCTCTAGATCTTATGAAAGCACCAATCTTGAAGGAACTATCATCTGGAGAGGCATTTCAAGTAACAGGTTGTAAGGGATGTAATCGTCCGTATTATAACGAGAGACCGCGTGGTCCAATGTATAATTATCCGAGACCCCTAAGTAAGATTGAAGTTATTGATGCAATTAAGGAAACTCAATTGGTGTAAGAGATGGAAGATTTTCGATTTATTGACTTGGAAGTTCATTCAGCCTTTGAGAACATGGCAATTGATGAAGCCATCATGCTCTCAATGAAGGAGGGTAAAGTCGGACCTACATTACGTCTGTATAGATGGTCTCCATCCGCAGTATCTATTGGAACTTTCCAAGGCATGGTGGATGAAGTGGACACAGATTTCTGTAAAGCACAAAACATCGATGTAATCCGAAGAATAACAGGTGGAGGCGCTGTCTATCATGACTACAACGGGGAGATAACATACTCCATAATTATACCAAAAGGGCATCGTTTCGCACCAAATGATATAATTGAGTCGTATAAGATTATTTGCAAAGGTTTGGTGCTTACGCTTAATCATCTCGGAATCGATTCTGAATTTAAACCAATAAATGACGTTGTAACAAGAGGAGTTAAGATATCTGGAAATGCTCAAACAAGGCGTAATTCGTGCATACTCCAACATGGAACGATATTGCTTGATTTAGATGTCAATGTGATGTTTCAGGTGTTAAAGGTACCAATAGAGAAGATTTCAGACAAGATGATAGCAGATGTAAAGCAGCGAGTGACTTCAATCAGAGAGGTACTTAATCGAGAAGTGTCAATTGAAGAACTTAGACAAGCTCTACAAGAGGGATTTTCAGAAGCTCTTGATATTCATCTTGTTCCAGGGCATCTTATTGAAGAAGAACAGACACTAGCCAAACGACTTGCAGAGGAAAAATACTCAACCCGAGAATGGAACTTCAAAAGGTAGATGACCTTGAAGACAATTGATTATAAAATTCCACAAGGAAAAATGCTTAAAATAAAGGTCAAGTTTGAAGGGCGAATAATTGAATCCATATGTATACTAGGCGATTTCTTCCTTCATCCTGAGTCGACTATTGAAGATATTGAACAGGGAATCAAAGGATGTGAAGTGAATATTGAACTGATTTCCTCAAAGATTCAAAAGATCCTCGACAGAAGTAACGCGGTTCTAATTGGGGCGAGCGCTATAGATATTGCAAAGGCAATTGAGAGGGCTTTAAGCAATTAATAGTTGGAGTTGTTATTTTTCTAGGGATGATATGACTATCCGGAGTCTAGAACGACCGACATCTTCAACATTTTCCACGAGTAGCTTGGATTTTTTCAATGCCAAAGAAAAGCACTTCTCTGTTCCATAATATACACTTGTGAGTGCCTGCAATTGCTCTACCTGATTCTCTGCCTTATCGCGAATATAATGAACATCATCTTTAGATCCAGAGAGGTTCCAGATTGTTGAAACGATAGCACTTGCTTTTTCTTTATCTTCTGGATGAATTACCGCTTCAACAAAACTCTTGGCTAAATCTTTGCCGAAGGGATTAATGGTCATGGGACCTCCAATCCAATCTCTGTCAAGAAGGAGTATTCCCTCGTGTACACCTTCGGATCTGTCTACCTTCATTGCAACATCGATGAATTCTTGAAATCCCCCTGGTTTCAAGTATATCTCCATCATACCACTTGATTGAGGTCTCCTTCCAATCTCCGTAAAGTGGAAGAACGAAAACAGCTCAGTCTCTTTGAGTCTGCTGTATTCCATCAGCATTGTACCTCAAAATTTGTTGGCAAAATACACACTTTAGCCTTTCTCATAAGCAGAAAATCGACTTTTTACTCCCATCCCTTCCTTCTTCTTGTTTGGAATATCTGTACTGCTGTAATTCCAACTGCCAACAGGATTAAACCTACCCAATCCAACAGATCTGGAAATTCACCAAGAAATAGAATTGAGAGAAGGATTATCTGAGGCATCATTGTACTATTTATCAAGGTTGAATCAATAGCCCGTAGAACACGCATAGCCTTGTTCCATAATGTGAAAGCAAGGGCTGTATTAAAAACAGCGAGCCAAAGTATCAATATCCAAGAAGTAAGCGATAGTGGCGCGATTGCCTCTGTTGTGAATCCAAGGACAAGTAGGAAGAGTGAGCCAATTGACATACTAATTCCTGTTACTATGAGAGCTGGCGTATCACGCGCACGATTGATTGCTCGTCCTATAATGGAGGATAATGAATTGGATATTAGGCTGAATATTCCAACTAAGAGCCCCAGTATTGAAACACCAACAAAATCCATTGGATAGAAGAAGATTAGCACACCTATCAAGCCAATCATGATGAAGAAAATCTCAGCTAAAGAAGGTGTTTCCTTCAACCATGGAATTGACATAGCAAGTACAAGAATAGGCGTTAGATTGAGAATAAGTGAAAAAGTGATTGCCGGAAGGTAATTCAGTGCTAGAAATTGCGTGCCTTGAGTGGCAGTTATGTAAATTAATCCATACATTGATAGTGTTGCCCACCATCTTTTTGTTCGTCCTTTTAACGCAACTCTTCTCTCAACTCTTGCTGTAATGAGAATGAGAAGAATGAATGACGCAATCGAGTATCTCAATCCAGCAAAGATCAAAGGTGGAATCTCTTCTAAACCAAATTTGATGATGACCCACGATGATGACCATAATACTGTCACTAGGCAAGCTTGAGCTACAGCTATGAGGTACGATCTCTTGGATGCTGGTTCTTCCATTGATGTTGAATTACCAATCAATCGATTCATTTTGAGACATCCTATACCATAGACAGACTAAAGTAGGAATATGCCTATACCCGTCTTACGACGGGTGTTTAATAATGATAGAGGCAGTATTACGAATTGCTTCAGAAAATTACTATTCCTGCGAGATCACGCGAATGATTCCCGTTCGAGTAAGTCTCGTAGCCATCAATGGTCCAGAGGGATTTGGTATAATTGAATCGCTGGATGGAACTGAAACTCCTTTGAAAAGATATGCAAAAACGATGAATCGTTCGAAGAGTATTCTGGAATTCGAAGTCACTCATAAATCTGAAACACAATATTGGACAAGAGCAGTACATTCTATGAAGGATAAATCAATTCTCGAAACTGTTTTGGAGAGCGGATGTATGACACAACTTCCCATAATCATAGCAAATGGAAAACAAAAACACACAATTCTATCTCCAACACAAATTGAGTTTAAAAGAATGTTTGACAATTTAAAGAATAGATTCACTTCTGTGGAATTAGAACGGCTGCGAAGATATCCGAGCAGCATCTCAAATCCAATTCTTTCAAAGAAGCAGGAAGAAGCATTCAAAATCGCATGGAGGAAGGGATACTATGAGATACCTCGTGAATCTGAGATTAAATATCTCGCATCTGAAGTTGGAATCAAACGTGTAGCTTTCCAAGAACGCCTTAGACGAGCTGAGAAAGCAATTCTCAGAGAATTCGCAATTTCTCTAGGAAT
>JAOUFI010000037.1 GCA_029858305.1 Candidatus Thorarchaeota archaeon | reverse complement strand
CAATTAAATTATCTAGGAAGGCTTTTTGCTGGATTGGTTCAAGCTGAAATCGGAGTTCATGTCATGTCGCATATCAAGATGAATGCTGCAAAAAGCGCCATCGCGTTAATCCCAAAACAAGGAGCCATGGGTCTAGGTAGTGGTTCTACTGTAGCTATTTTCGCGAAGGAACTTGGTCAGAAAATTATCTCGGGAGATACAGATGTTTCTGTAGTTCCTACATCTTATCAGGCATACCAACTTGCTATTGATTACAAAATTCCTCTTACTAACCTTGACATCACACCAGAGCTTGTACTCACTGTTGACGGCGCAGATGAGATTGATAAAGAGTTGAACCTAACTAAAGGCGGAGGTGGGGCGCTTTTTCAAGAAAAGATTGTAGCATCTGCATCAAAGAAACTAGTCATAATTGTTGATGAATCCAAACTAGTGGATCACCTCGGTACTAAGTTTCATGTCCCCATAGAGGTATTTCCTTTTTCCCTAGGAATAGTTCAAAAGAAAATCAGACAAATGGGTATTGAACCTATACTCCGACAAGCTACAAAGAAAATGGGTCCTGTTGTGACAGATAACGGGAACTTTATTCTTGATTTGAAATTTCAGGAACCTATTCTCAATCCCAATCAAATTGCAATTGACTTGAAGATGATACCAGGGGTCATCGAAACTGGACTTTTTGTTGGCATGGCTGATGAGGTCCATGTTGGAACTGAGGAGGGCTCTTACATACTCAAGAAGTGACTTTATCGTTCTCGAACATATTCCGGAGTTCGTTTCGGTTTTGATAGTACATCAGTAGAATTGACAAACTGATCTACACCCCCAAGAAACCTCAGAAGCAATAGGACTTCCTCATCTTGGATTATTGCATAGATTGCTTCTGCGAACTCATCAGCTCAAATGACGAGGAACGGTCGGTTGTGGAAGTTTGACGCAGAAACACGCTTGAAATACGTGAGAGATTAAGAGATGGCCTGTTCCATTTGCATATACTCAAATGAAAGAAGGAGGGAATATTTCTCCCTCCAGAGAGATTATTGCTTCTTCAGAACGATACCCTTCAGGAGATCATAGACATTCATCTCCTGTTGGGGATATCTAGACCGTAGTTCTTGTAGAACCTCAGCTACAACAGGTCCGGAACGGACGACATCAGTCATTGTGAATGGCGCACTATCGGGTCTGAATTTTTCCCGAGCAAGTTCAAGTGCATAGTATGTATCCACGCCACCACCTAGTTCTCCTGTAACTTCTTCTGCAGCAAGAAGATCTTCTGGAATTTCAGTTGTATTCATTAGCAAGTTTCTTGCTTTCTGGAAGTTCTGCGGATTCGGAACTGCCACTTCAAGAATCCAAGGTTTCTGTTCTCCCGGCATTGTGAACTTGGCCGTTTCTGATTTAGCATTGCCTAGATAAGGACTAATTTGCAACGAAACAATCGTTTTCCCATGTCTTGGTGAGAAAACAAGTTTCGGTGGCGTAGGAGAGCACCAGGTAGTGCTACTGATTCGTCCCTTCGTCTGCAAGTATGTCACTGGAGGAATCTGCGCAAGTGACTGGTTCATTTTGGATTGGTCGTATCGGGCTTGGCTTTCAAACAACGAAACGAAGGGTGAAGCGTTTGGAGATCCCTCGGTATCATCAGCAACGGAAGCTCTTGTCAATACAGATTTCCCGCTATTGTATGTGGTCACAAATCCTCTCGGGATCTTGATATCGAACACAGTCCCCATGCTTACAGCGTTGAACACGAATGTCGTGTCGTTAATGAAACCCCCTTGGAACAACATTTTCATTTCGTATGGTTTTTCTTTGAATTTCAAACTAACTAATGTCCATGATGCTAACATCCCTTTGCCTTTCTTCGAACGAGTATGTAAGACAGAAGCCACACTCACCATGGCCATTAGAGGGCTTCTTCCACTAGACTTGTATCCCTCTCCAATGTCACAGAACTCCTCGAGTTTCAACTCTGCGGGAACAAGCTCATAGATAGGATCCTCAACCAGCTCGTTTCCAAACGCATCCTTTATGACTCGGTCAAGAACAGCAATTACCGCATCTTCATCTGTTCCTGTGAAATATTCGATACTTTCTGTCATCTAATCACCTCATAGTTGATTTCCACAAGTTGGACATTGCATGTTCGAACTAACGAAAGATTTGCCGCACTTACTACAATATGCAGCAAAACTATGGCCATCAGGCAATGTAGTGTGGATAGTGAACATTGAACTTGGATTTCCGAATCCTGTAAGAAAGAAATGTCTTCCACACTTGCATTGGACAGCTAGTCCTTTGTTGGGATTCTCATCCCAACGGATTTCTGTTACTCTGGTAAGAGTTGGCAGGTAGTAGATACCACCTTTCAGTTTCTGAAACTCCTCAGTTTTCTTATGAGTTTCAATTTTATATTTCTCTGAATTACAGAATGGACATTGTATCTCTGATTTGCCCATCACACATACCTCCCAAGTACGTTGTGAATTTACTTGCAGAA
Organism: Candidatus Thorarchaeota archaeon; assembly: GCA_029858305.1. Taxonomy (GTDB): domain Archaea; phylum Asgardarchaeota; class Thorarchaeia; order Thorarchaeales; family Thorarchaeaceae; genus SMTZ1-45. Next base: position 17,671 of record JAOUFI010000037.1, on the reverse strand, counting down.
TACCCTATTTGAGTATTTGCATTTTTTTTTGAAAGTATGATGAATGATTAAGATTCGTCGAGAAAACATTTGATAAATGGAAGTGGACTTGATTCGTATGTTAGAATTGTCTTTTATTTCTTCAATCATGCTTTCAGGGTTCGATACCAGATGAAGAAACACAGCACAATACTCTATTGTGAAGAAGACCGTGAAGTTGATTGTTATACAGCTGAGGAGGAAGATATTTGAAAACTTTGGTGAGAGGCTATAGATGCATGAATTGCACAATTCCAGAGCAAGAAAAGAAAGAGGAACTGAGGAAGGGTTTTACATTTTGTACTCTAATGATAATGAAGCGAACATATTCCGGAGTTTAGGATATCGTTCCGGCTTTGATAGTACATCAGTAGAGTTGATAAACTGATCCACACCGCCGAGAAACTTCGAAAGCAATAGGACTTCTTCATCCTGGATTGTTTCATAGATTGCATCTGCGAAATCTTCAGCTCGAATGACTAGGAAAGGTCGGTTGTGAAAGTTTGAAACCTCGACTTTCATGGGTGCTGTAATACCGAGTTCATTATGCATACCCGCCACTATCTCATATGCTTGCACAAGGTTTTCTTCTCGATCTTTCCATGAAGTCGCCTCAAACACACGCATAAGGATCGGCGTCAAAATACTTGCACTCTTGAGCTGCGAAAAACCTGTTCCAAACCATTTGATATACGGTGCGTACTGCTTCTCCATCAAGAAACAGAGTTTCATGATGTCGTATAACAGTCTAGAGGCAACAACACGAGAACCTATCTCATCTCCTACCTGTCCGCACCGTCCCATGAAGGGTTCTTCTTGAGCAATTCGTTGCCATTGAGTCGATAATAGGTACAACCACACATCATTAGGATAGTATGACAATTTCCAAAGGATTGATTGCAACTGCCCAAGTCCATCATGGAAGATACGACCTTGTGCAATGCTTCGTAATCGTTGCTCAGGGAGAATAACCCAATCTATCGGATTCATCTTCTCAAGTGGATTTACCGTAAGATATCTCTCAAAATAGTCCCTGATTGTGACTATCTTCACTCCATGATTGAGCGGTCTATCTTCCGATAGTTGCATAACGATAGTACCATCATCGTGGACACCGAAGTTTATCGGGAAGCCACGAATCTCAGTAGGCAAGTTATGACCCAGATAAGTGTGTAGAGATTCGTGGTATTTCTCATAGTCCTTCTCTCCAAGAAAAATCAACAACTTTGGTCCCCAATCGTGGTCCATAGACTGCTCTGTGTCAAAACCTAGTACATCCGATCCAGAACCCAAATGACCTGCGGAGTATACAAGATTCGGAAACTCTGACTCTAGGAGTGGTTTGACAGCTTCATTGTAGAAGACCTGACTAAGGTCTAATCCTTTCATAAACCGGTTAGTTGAAGGATATTCAGGACTCATGATGTATCCCCCCGAAAAGGAGAGTGGCGGGCCCGCCCGGATTTGAACCGGGGATTACCAACTCTCTCCAATAGATCTATGCTATCATAGGAGGCTGGTGCCCTATAGACCTCCAACAAGGTTGATACTTGGTGGTCCAGGCTAGGCCACGGGCCCACTGGATTGTTCGAATGGCTGTCAGTTGTTAAAGTTTTTGTCGCTTGCGCCTTTCTATTCAACAATTTTCGCAGTTATTTTCAATCCATCTTCCATTGCATCAACAAGTACAGCCCCTTGTCTTGTCTTCACACGGATTGAGCTTTCTCCATTTCCACCAATTACGGTGGTCAGTAGATACTGATCCTCTGCAAAAAGTTCGACCCTTTGTTTTGCATACTTCCTCCCTGCATACACTGTGACCTTTTTCTTGCTATAACTCAATGAAACTGGAACCGTTTCTCCGGGAACACCACGTCGTCTTTCTTCTCCTCTAGCAGTAGGAATTGTTACACTTCTTACAGGTACCACAACTTTCTCTCCACCAAAGGTAAACATTTCATACTCGAGCAAGCCAAGTTCAAAATCCCTGACCTCAACTACAGGTCTTGCAAGGTCTCTTTGTGAACTACTCATACCAGTAGGAAGCTTCACCTTCAATGAGAGCGAATTTACTTTTGCCACTCTCCCATCCTCAATGTGAACAACTGTATCAACAGTGCTTGGTACTTGACCTAGCTCAACTCTGCCACCAAGAAGCAACCTTTGAAGCGCATCAATAGAGGATCCTGCGTGAACAACACCCACCATTCCCACTCCTGCAGAACGAAGGTCAGCATATGCTTGAAAGTCAGAGTTTTTTCGTAGCTCGTCATAAATGACAAAGTCTGGTCTAACAAGTAGCAAGATATCTGCAGCTTTTTCCATACTTCCATCAAGAGGAGAGTATTGTACAATAGACTCCTCCACCTGAAGGTCTCTTGGTTGTTCAAGTGTCTTGACAACATTTCCTTTATGCCCGTAAAACTCAGCTAACGCTGCGGCGAATGTACTCTTACCAGAACCAGGTGACCCTGAAACAAGTATACCTTCTGCACGCGATTCGAGTCTCTTCATTAGTTTGGAACTAAGACGATAATCTTCTAAATTGAGTTTCACAATTGGTCTGATTGCAGAAATCTCCATCTTATCAGCAAAGGGGCGTCTGGCAATTGCAATTCTCAAGTTCCGTAGTTGTACGACTGCAGCCCCATCTTCTTCTATCTCGATGAAAGAATCCTTATCGTTCTCTGCTGTTTCCATGATAGCCTCAGCGAGAATATCCAGTTCTTCGTAGGTGAGAATTCGATCTGATAGTTCAACCAATTCCCAGTTTCCTGGAGTTCCTCTTTTAGCTCGCGGCGGGTTTCTCTCAATTAAGTGCACGCTCATTGTATGTTCATCAAAGAACGCTTTCAAAGTGAGTATCTCTTCACTCTGCGAATCATTGTCATCATCACTCATCATTCATCACCACTACGGTTTCTCAGGGTCGACTGTGCAACTTTGTAGAAATTAACCTCTCCATTTTGGTCAACAAGTGCAAATACTAGGCTTTTTCTAGAACTAACTGCTGTTTGAGTCACTAAATCTAAATCACCAAGCGATATTGGTACACCCTCTTTGAGAACGTATACTAGCTCTTTTGCATTAGCAGCTCCAGGACGGTCGCCTCGAGCATATACTCGAAATCCAATTCCCCGACCAAATCCTTTACGAACTGCATATCCTCTGCTCCTGAGATCCCTAAAAACAAGGTAACTCACCCAAAGGTCCGGATCTTCCTCCAACAGCTCACTTACTATATAATCCGATCCAACGCTGTTCCCCGAAGACGTTTTCACAGTAACTCTTTTCCTTTCAATTAGATGGAGGAGTTCGACTGGCTCAAGCTCTAATCTGTTGCCTTCAATACGAGTACCATAGAATCCTTGTTGTGATAGTTTATCCGCATCTTCGCTTGCAGCATAGCCTTTTCCATTCTCAAAAATCACTTCCGCTGGTTCTCCCTCAGGTTCAGCAAGATCTTCCTCTTCAATCACGTAATCATTGTCTTCATCATAGTCCTCTTGGTTGGGAGGTATATTATTCTCATCTGACAATTGGTACTCGCCTACTTCATGTAGCCATCCAGATAATGTGAAAAACCCTTCGTCGTGCCACAAGAACTATAGCATATGTAACATGATGCGATATCGTGAGCGATAAAAATTTCGAAGAAGCTCTGATGGACTTCATCTCTGATGCAAAAAGAATAGCTATCCTGGGCATTGGAAATGATCTCAGAACAGATGATGGTCTTGGACCCTTCATAGTTAACTCACTATGTTTGGATGATCCAGATGTCTTAATCGAGAATGTCGGGTCGGTTCCTGAAGGATTTGCGCGTCCTTTGGCTGAATTTGGCGCAGAATGTGTCATAATGATTGATGCCGCAGACATGCAAAAGCCTCCAGGGCATATTGAACTGGTTACAAAAGATAGAATCGGTGGTATCAATATCAGCACACATAGTATGCCATTGTCATTCCTTATGATGTACTTAGAACAGGAAACCGGTGGTAAAACGATTCTTCTTGGGATTCAGCCGAAAAGTATACAGTTCGGGGAGGGACTAAATCCTGAGATTAAAGAAGTCGCAGAGAAAATCATCGCGAGTCTGGAGCGTCTTCTGAAAGAACACTTGAGAGGTATTAGAGATGTTTCGAACGATTGAGTGGCTTGATGACACATCCCAAGTTCGTCTTGTTGATCAGACAAAATTACCCCTGACTTTAGAGCATATTGTAACAGATAGTCATGAACGTATTGCAGCATCGATTAAAAAAATGGAGATTCGTGGTGCTCCTGCGATTGGTGCAGCTGCAGGTATGGGCATGGCTTTAGCTGCAATTGAAAGCAAGGCTAGAACAATAGGCGACCTATTGGAATACCTAGAGAATGCGGCAAACACGCTCAACACCCGACCAACTGCAGTGAATCTGACTTGGGCTACTGCACGCATGCTTGAAACTGCCAAAAATGCAACTGGTAGTGTCGATGATGTAATCCAAAAACTCATCGATGAAGCAAAAGAGATTGCTGAGGAAGATGTTCGTATGTGCAGAAGTATGGGTGAAAATGCACTTGAATTCATAAAATCAGGCTTTACAATTCAGACAATATGCAATGCAGGTTCACTTGCAACAGTGCATCTTGGTACAGTAGGGGCAGTTGTAAGAATTGCTCACGAGAAATATAATGGTGATATCAAAGTATACTCTGCAGAAACAAGACCTCGTCAACAGGGTGCAAGATTGACTGTATTTGAGTTCATAGAGGACAGCATTGATACGACCTTAATCACAGACGGGATGATAGGGACAGTCTTCAGAGAAGGCCGTGTTGATTGCTGTGTCGTTGGTGCTGATAGAATATTACGTACAGGGCATATTATCAACAAGATTGGAACATATACCATGGCAATAACCGCAAAGTACCATAATATTCCATTCTATTCTGTGGCTCCAACTTCGACAATAGATATGGAAACCAATCCCGAAGATGTGATTATTGAAGAACGTGATCCCGATGAGGTTCGCATAATTAATGGTGAGTATGTGACAGTTCCTGATGCAAAGGTGTATAATCCTGCATTCGATATAACACCCCCTGAGTTGATTGATGCAATTATTACTGATCGTGGTGTAGTCCGAAACCCGACTGAAGAAAAAATGCGGAAACTTTTCCCAATATGAGATTTCTTGGTTGATAGGAAGTGCATATTCAAACCAATAGTGGCAAGTAGTGTATGACAGAAATCTTAAGAGTCAAGCAACTCAAGGGAGTCTGGGGCGCGTAGTCTAGCCAGGATAGGGCGCCAGCCTTCGAAGTTGGATGCCGCAGGTTCAAATCCTGCCGCGCCCGCCACTCATTGTTCTTTTGGAAGTATATCACTGAAGACTGCTATTGCTCCAAGCAAGAATACAATCCCTGCTGGAACTGAAATGACCATGAATCCTAAAGGATCGATTACCCATATTGGTTCTCCAAATGCTTGATCAGGATGCAGCACACGAACTATGTAGTGAAAGAGAAATGATGTAGCTAGATTCCAAGCTATAAAACTGGACACCATGAGCAGCAACCCGATATGTGCCTGTTTCAAACAGCTCTCCCAAGAACAATCTGCACGCATTTTATAATAAATTTTTTTGAATATCATTTCTTCTTTAGTTTCTTACTCCACACTTCAATAAAGTTCTCTAGAGACCTATCATAGGTTTTCTCTGCTTCGGGTGGGAATATACATCCTGGCAGCTCTCGATGTTTCCAATGATATTGAAGACAATCACAGCAGTACCCTTGCCTTGAACATCCAGGATAGGTACAGCCACATTGTTCCTTATTTCTCTCAACATTACATATTCTGCCAGTCATGGTCAATCATTATTAATCTTGGATTGAAAAGTTAAAACCTGATTGGTCAAGACAGTATGCCAAAAGAAACCAAGGTATAGAAATTATCATACCCTGGATTCAATGAGGTGGCTTGATGAAATCCCAAATGGGAATGATGGTTCCACAGTACAGTCTAGATTATCCTTGAACTTCTACCACATTTGTTTAGAAATATCTAGGATTGAATAAAAGAGAGAAGATCAGGAGGAAGTCTAATCTGGCACTCACTGTATCGTGGTACGAACTCGTAATATGGAGTCTTCTTCATGTAATATGTTGACCCCACACCTAGACAAATCCTGTTTTCATCATCAAAATACCTACACTCCTTACATGCAAGAGTTGTATCTGGAGGATACTCAACAGGCATCTCAACAAATTCTCCTCTGACCCTGTCCCATATTCGCAGCAGTCGCCTCGGTTTCATGTAAATTAGTCATATAAGACTGCTATAAACTCCCCATAGAAATATCTTGAAGAATCCTAACGATGTTTCTCTCAATTAGTGAGAGTGCTAAGTCTGGATTTACATTACTCTTTTCATTTGTCACGTTGGGGTAATATCTTGAATAAAGCTGCAGCCATTTACCAAGCACGATTGCAAGAATATCTTGCTTGCTCAGTAACTGTCCATTTTTCTCAAGGTCTCTAGTTGTTTCATTTACAGATTTCATTACCGCTGCCAGAAGAGTAGACCATGTAATTGAATTAGGGTCAATTTCTCTCTTTCTGCATACAAATACCATGTCGTAACTGATATTCATCATTCCATGCAGATGTGTTGATGCTCTCATCTCACTTCTAACAGGATATGTTGCCGTGATATAGAATTCCGAGGTAAGTAAGGCCTCCAAGAGTGCTCCCCAAGCTGCAAACTTTGTATGATGGAAGGTAAAAACAAGAACACCATCCGAAGCTAAGACGCGATGTGCTTCTGAAAGAACTTTTTCTAGACCGCGAATATATTCCTCTCTACCCTTTGCTTGTACTCTGTTTTCGATAATTTCTTCAAACCATGGTACGAATTCTGGCTTGAATTCCTGATATTTATCCTTCAATCCAAGTTTCAACCAGACGTAGAAGAAGTTAGATAATTCTGAGTACATCACATTCCCGAAGTATGGTGGATCGGTGATTACCGCATCAACACTTGAATCTGGAATAGGAAGTGAGTCGGATGAACCACATCGAAGAAATACTGTCGCGTCTTCATCGAAGTCAGAATAGCTTCTAGCTAGTTTTCCCTCGATTTTTGTACGAAAAGTCACTTTTTGCTTTGATTTTCCATCAATAATTCGTTCAAATGGAGCCCGACAATACTCTTTCCCCTCTATTACTAGATTCACAAATGCTGTGAACGCACCTCTTCCTTTCTTTGTATCATAACAATTTGCTTCAACTGGTGCTAACGAGGGCGAAATCGAATGTGTACGAAAAATATCTGTGATAAACCCTCTTGTAGCATTGTATTTTGCGAACATATTGTTATACTTTAAACAGTTAGAAAAAGCCAGAATCATGAACTCTTTCAAATTTTGATCGCTGATATTTAGAATCCATCGATAGATTTTACCTAGATTCAACAATTGACGGGAATTGAACAAGTCTTTGAAATCTCTATATCCATGATTGTGTGCTCTTCTAGTTTCCACACCGTCCGGAATGGCATTTCTTGGTATCGGAAGTGAATCGCCAACTCTGAGGAATTCTTCTGTTGCTTTAGCCAGAAGTTCATTATCCATCTCGTCAGACGTCTTGTAACCTCTGCCATTCTTTAATTTCTCGTTTTTAGTTAAATCACAGTGTTCACAATAGAACTCGATAGCATACAATTTCTCTTTGGGTCTTTCACTCATACTCTGAATTGTCTTGACTATACTATGTGTCCCGCATGATTCGTCGTGGCACTTGAATTTGCGACCAACGATGAATTTTCTTTGCATTGCTATGAATTTTTCATCACAACATGGACATTTTGTGACTTTTTTGGCATTTTTTGTTTGAAAGACGTTCCAACAGTTGGGACAAACCACATAATCATTCCGTCGGGTAGGTGATTTAGCAAGGAAGAAATTACGCATAAGTGGAACTGCTTTTGCGCATTTTGGACATAGAACTTCTTTGTAGTAAAAATAGTATATTCCCTCTGCTTGTTTGCCGCATTCTGGACAAGTGGTACGATAATACTTTCGAAGATCGTTTCCCAAATCTCGATTAATATTGGTAAGAGCCTGACGGAGTAGCTCTGGATCGATATCTTCGACTGATTTCTTCACGATGAACCAAGCTACAGGATTAAGGTCTCCACCCACAACCTTACAACCAAGTTTCAGTGCTTCTACTACAGTTGTACCGCCTCCCATCATCGGATCCAACACAACTTTTCCATGAAGCTGAACATCCTGTGAATAAAATTTCCAAAGATTCTCTGCCTTTTTATCCCATGAGGTCAGTTTTTCATCTGCCAATGAGTAAAGGATAATTGACCGAAATATTGATCCAAGCCTCCGTGCCCACCACTTGTGCATGACATAAACTGGTCTATAGTGTCTTCGTCCAAATCCAGTGGATTCACCTTCAGCTATTTGATTAATCTTGGCAATTGGAAATGTGGACTCTATAGCTCGTTTCAGCGGGATAAACACTCCAATTGTAACAAGGTGCATTCCACCCCTTTCAATATTGCTGAATATACGAATTAGGTCTTCAATCGTTTTTCCATGAAGAATCCAGGAACCACGTAGCCCTTTGACTCAAAGAACTCTGCATCTAAATCATCTTCAGAATGCAAGAGGATATACATTATAGAGAAACCTTCATTTTTAGCCCACTTTTCTGTCGAATTGGTTAGCATCTCGCTAAGCATACTATTCCTATAATCGTTGCAGACCAAGAGTTCGTATATCATTGCAACTTTCTCATTGAAATCTGAAACCCCGACCCATATCGAACCAGCTATCTCTCCATTTTTTGTCAGCGCTACAAATCGTTGATGTTTTTCTGGAGCTGTTGCATATCTACTGACATGTTCTTCATATCGTTCTCTTATTGTTGTATCATCAACATCAAATGAAAACCGTACCTTTCTCTTGAACCTTTCAAACCCCATCCTTTGAACAATGTCCGACTCAATTTCTTGGTCCCTCTTAACAACAAATCCATGATCAATATCAATTTCATAATCGTCTGTGTTCAACTTCTTCGAAACTGGTACAACCTTGATTTTGTATTCCATTTTTTTATAGAGTGTTATTGCTGGGGTATTATCAGTATGAACAAATAATCCAATGTTGACATTTGATTCACGTGCGAATTCTTCTGCCTGTTGTAAGAGCATCTTTCCCAGACCCTTGCCCTGAAACTTGGGGTCGACAACGACATCATAGATCCATTGCGACTTCTCGAGGTCCCAAATATCTTTACTATTTCGTAGACCCATCCACAAGTATCCGCAATATTCCTCATCATTTGTTTCCACCACGAAGACTCTTGCACTTGGATGTGTAAAATCGAAATATTCCTCAATTTCTTTTCTATGAAGTTTAAATATCTCCTCGTCTGAAGCATCGGGATTTTTGTTAATCATTTCATCATAGAAGTTTCTCCTATTTTCTGTTGCCATCATCGTATCAAAACTTAACTTGAAGAAAAAATCCATGTCATCCTTGCTCTGCGCTCTTCGTGCTATGTAGTTCATTCAGTGTCAGCCTCTCTGTTAGAACAAATTTTTCCAACAGGTGATATGTAGACAGTCATCTCATTTTCACCATCTACCTGAATTAGTTCGTCCAATACCTTCTGTTCATATGCTGCAATAGCACAAGTTCCTGCACCAATCGACTCGCAGGCAAGGTACAGATTCTGACAGATATGACCTGCTTCAATGAGGATATCCTTATAGCTCACAAGACTGTATCTCCACTCGGTCTTGTATGGAACCGCCGCCCAGACAAAAATTACCGCTGCTTTTCCAATGAAATTCTGGAACCATGCTTTGTCCATGAGTTCATCCGCGTTCGGAAGATTTTCTGATACAAGGATTAGTTTGTGTTCTATGGGCAGATAACGATAGATTCCTCTCTCAATACTGTCGACCCTGTTGACAAAAAGATAGGTCTCATAAGGCTGGCGTCCACCTCCTGATGGTACCACACGTTTTGTCCACAATTTGTTTTTGTCTACAACTCGCACTCCCTGAGTAGCCCAGAGAAGATATGATAATTCTTCCAGAGTCAATTGCTCATCAGAAAAAACACGTCGACTCTCCCGATTTGCAATAGTATCAATTAGAGATATTTTTCCAACATTGAACTTCTTTGGCTCGATCAAATCAATGAGCTGTGTGTTTTCATCATAGGGTTTCTCAAGAGGAGGCGGAGCCACACCTTTTCGCTGATCTGGCTCCCACCAGTCTTCAGGTGGAAAAGCAATCCAATCATGTGCTTTCAGCAAATCACGACGTTGTTTTATCATATCATCATACTTTGTCAAAATATTCTACCACCCTGAGAGTATTCCGAGCACATGCTTTCGGCCCTATAAAAGAAATTGTTAGCGCGAATCTTAGATTCAAAGGGGAGTAGGAACACTGAGTAATCCTTTTATTGCTACAAAAGTTGCAATGGCACCGCACGGGATGTAGCTCAACTTGGCAGAGCTATGGACTGTAGTAGACGACTGCTTCCGTTGTTGTCTAGAGAAATCCATCGGTTGCCGGTTCAAATCCGGCCATCCCGACCATCTTTTACTGCTTCTTCATCTTTGGTTGATATGCTTCAAATCTATTGACAAAGATGGGAATCAAGACCATGGTAGCTGAAATCGAAAGGAGTCCTACGCCGGTAGCAACAATTATGTTTGTCAGACTTGTGATAATCACATCGACTGCAACTGTGTTGGTGCCATAATAGAACAACCTGAGTTCAAATCCGGCCATCCCGACCACTTTTGTCAGAGTCTTATTCATTAATCAAATAAAGAGTAAATTATTTAGAGACTTCACTATTCTCCCTTATTGAATTCGTCCAATCTTAGTTGCTAAATCATAACTAGCTTGGTGAGTAATCTGTCAGAATCTAGTATGAAAACAATCTTCAATTGGGCCATGCTAGCTGAATATTTCTACAATCCAAGCTTCCAACTTCCAAAAAGAGATATTCCCGTATGGATTGGAAAAAGGATTTTTGGCGAAGAAAAACATTGGAAATGTAGGCTAGCAGCAGTCAAGGATTTCATAGGTACAGACACTCAAAAACCTAGAAGAATACTTGATCTGTGTTGTGCCGGAGCATATCCAAGTAGATCCATGGCAAGGGAAACAAATGATTTCTTTGTAGGTCTGGATATCTGTTCCAAATCTCTTGAATTTGCTCGAGAGCGAATATTGGAAGAAAACCTAATAGAGAGAGTAAGAGTTGAACAAGGCGATATTCTCTCAATTCCATTCGCTGACGACTTTTTTGACATATCATTCTGTATCGGTGGTTTTGATTACCTAGATGAGTTTGGATTGAATAAATTTCTAAACGAAGTCAAAAGAGTGACCAAAGAGCAATTTGTTTTCACATCGATATCTACTGAAGCAAAGAGAAGGTTTGTTTTTCGATTTGGATTACAAGATCATTTCAACAAAAAGCACAATATCACTTATCACAAATTCTATACAAAAGAAGAACTCTTGAATATTCTTGAGGAAAAGGGCTTTCTTAATCCTAAGATAACAAAAGCCGAATATACTTGGGTCTTATCAGTAGAAATCTCCTAATAGAAAGCAAATTATTTCATTATAGCCGGTTCAAATCCGGCCATCCCGACCATCTTTTACTGCTTCTTCATCTTTGGTTGATATGCTTCAAATCTATTGACAAAGATGGGAATCAAGACCATGGTAGCTGAAATCGAAAGGAGTCCTACGCCGGTAGCAACAATCATGTTTGTCAGACTTGTGATAATCACATCGACTGCAACTGTGTTGGTGCCATAATAGAACAACCTGAGTACAAAACCAGTAACAAAGACAGGAATGAGTCGCACATCTTCCCACCCAAACGTGAAGTCTACTTCCCTTTGTCCCTCAAACCGGAGCGCAGTTTCGCTAATGCCCTTTGTTGGATATTGATAGTTTACAAGAGCCCATACCCAACAATCTTCGGGATCCGCCGATTCATTAAATGAAACTCTAATTTCCAATGATTCACCATACAATAAGCTCACGGGAATGTCAATGCTACCTGAAGCACTAATCTCAAAGGTATATTGACTCGTCCATAGTGGAAAACGAATCTGCAGAAGACTCCCCACAAGAAGTAGGACTAGGCCTAAAAGAAGAAGTTGCCGAGGTCGTGACAGATTCTTCAATACCGTCCCCCATTCATACGATGCTTCATTTCCTTATAATCTAGAAGTCCGTCAGTTGCATACATTACAATAATCGTTCAGGGGTACTAATGGAAAGATTACCTACTCTCTTCTGAACATCTTCCTGTTCTCTCAAAGAGTAAAGAAATGTTTCAACCTCCCGTTGACCTTTAAGAACAACCACCGTCTTGGTTGTCTTCTGTTTTTCAAGAAATCTGAGAATCACCGGTTTTCGAGTTCTAGGATAGTGCCAAATCCATCTAATAAAATCACAGTCAATCTTTTCTGGGCAGTCTTCAGTGACATCAGGTCTTGTCTTACCTCGAAATCGAAGGAACCTAGTGAAGATACGGAGATACGACAGCCTCCGCGGAATATCAATGAAGATAAGAGTGTCTGCTGCCGTGGCTCGAAGTTTGAGTGTGGATGTATAGTTCCCATCCATAACCCATGAGTCAGACTTGATTAAATCGCTGACCTTTGTTCTCCACTCGTCCTGAGATGTGTCAACCCAGCCTGGTTTCCAGTAGTGCTGGTCCAAGTGAATGACAGGGATACCCAGAATCCTGCTAAGTCTATCACCCACAGTTGATTTTCCCGAACCACTGGGTCCAAGAATCAGCACTCGTTTCATCATCACGACAAGAACAACATCACTGAAATAAATACCCAGGTTTCCAACAGTTTGTCCAAACCACATCCTTTATGTGAATATTCACTATAGTTAATATATGATTTGAAGGAAAGTGTGTTCTAAATCAGAAGGAATCGAATCAATCATTAAGCTGGTCGACATTGATAATTTCCTGATAGCAATATCACTACCTGATGTCATCATGCCAAAAAGGAAGGTGAAGCGTACTTGGTCGAAAACAGTATAGATTATGATTTAGCTGTCGTTGGAGGAGGACCTGCTGGACTGTCTGCAGGCATCATAGCTGCATACAAGGGTCTCAAGGTTGCAGTGTTCGAAGGAGGTACATGGGGTGGATTACTCTCCACAATCTATCCGTACAAATACGTATTCAATTATCCTGGGACTCCACGAGTACTAGCAACACATCTGGTATCAGAATGGGTCCGTCAGGCAGCTGACCTAGGAGTCCACCTAATCAAGGAGAGAGTAACAGAAATCAGTAAGGAGAGAGTCGTCAGAGCCGCTGATCGGGATTACAGAGCAAAGGTGGTCATAATTGCTACAGGGATGCGCCCCAACACGCTTGGAATACCCGGCGAAATGGAGTTCTCCAGAAACAATGGTGGGGTGTTTCCATACGTGACCGAACCAGAGTTATTCCGAGATAAGAGAGTGCTTGTGGTTGGAGGAGGCGATACAGCTCTTGATGCAGTTATCGATGCTCAACAGGTGACTGATAAAATATGGATTGCCCATCGTAAGGATGAATTCAGAGCCGCAGAAACTACAGTAGATAAGATTGTCACCCAGAAAATAGCCAAAATTCTCTATAATACTGAACTTGTTGAAATCAAGGGGAGTTCAGAAGTTGAAGAAGTCACACTTTACGATAACCAAAGTGAGAAGAAATGGAATTTAGCTGTTGATCGTGTTATCATAGCTGTTGGATTAGTTCCTAATACAGAAGTCTTTGATCATTTGGGTGTTAAGATGAACAATCGTTTCATTCATGTAGATAATGAAATGAGGACAAACATCGAGGGGATTTTTGCAGCGGGAGATATTGTATCAGTGTACCAGCTGGCATCTGTTGCTGCTGCTCAAGGTGCGCTTGCATCACATAATGCTTACAAATACATAAGAAAGCCCTATTGGGCGTAGTACAGTATCTCCTCATCCTCATTTTTTTCTGCTTACTTATTTCAAAATTAATAATCAAAGCTGTATTTCAATTTCATTTCAAGAATTGAGGCACAGCTTTGGTTTAATGCAAGACTAACAAATTAGTCAATTAGCAAACTTTGTATGCGCATACCCCTGTGAAATACACCACAATCGCACTTTTTGCATTCGCCATCAAAATTGTCGTGGTTTTCACGATTGTGACCACACGTACAGTGGTCATAAGATCTCGTACTCATTTTTTCACCTCTGTAAATTTCTGAAGGTAAAAGAATAATCGTTTCTTCTACCAAATATGAACATGAACCCATTTTCCAGACCTATTTCTTGGCTAATTTTTCCATTGCCTTTTGGTATTCCATTTCCATCATTTTATGAGGTTCATTTCCATTTATCACACGGTTTCTCTTGTATTCATTTTTAGAATTGATTTTCATGTTTTCCATTTTTATTATCCTGCTAATATGAGAACATATTTCGTACAGACTGAATCTGTGATTTTTGAAAAACAGACACTCAAATACCAGAAAAAGGGTCTGGCTCTATTACATTTATTGCTATACTGTTTCTTCTATTCTCACTTTGTGCTATTTTATACTCTCAAGTATCCTAATAAACTTGGGCATCTATCAAGTGAATGCAAAAGCATCTTAACAGTTGTGCATTATTAGTAATCTTGACTATCGTTCTGCTTTCTAAAAAGATAAAACTCTTTAGCATCATTCAAGTACTAAAGCATCTACCTTAATAGATAATATACTATTGTTAACACCAAGGTGAGAAGAGGAAATGAAGCCAGTCGAAGTCGTAAAGGATGTGTATTGGGTCGGAGCAATCGACTATGATGTTCGAAATTTCCACGGTTACAGCTATACTACTCATCATGGTACTACATACAATGCATACCTGATTATTGGTGATAAAATAGCCCTCGTGGATGGGGTCTTAGGTTCTTTCTCCGAGGAGATGTTTTCGAGAATATCAGAAATCACTGACCCCGAAACTATTGACTACATGATCTCAAACCACACTGAGATGGATCACTCTGGAGCAGTACCAGAAGTCTTGAAAGTCATGAAAAAAGCAAAACTGGTCTGCACGCCAAAGGCTGTGGATGAACTAAAGAAACATTATACTAACGGTTGGGACATTCAAACAGTGAAGACAGGGGATGAGATAGACCTAGGCGGAAAGACTCTAAGGTTTTACGAGGCTCCTATGTTACATTGGCCTGAATCGATGTTCACGTACTATGTGGAGAAAGAAGTTCTTTTACCAAATGATGCATTTGGACAGCACTATGCCACTGAGAAACGTTTTGCTGATGAGGTGGACCAGACTATACTCTGGAAAGAAGCTGAGAAGTATTATGCCAACATCCTTTGGCCATTAAGTTCCATGGTACAAAGGAAGATTGAGGAAGTAATCAAGCTTGGACTCCCCATCAAAGTGATTGCTCCCTCGCATGGTCTGATTTGGAGAAAGAATCCCTTAGAGATTGTAACGAGGTATCTAGCTTGGGCTAAGGGTGAGAGAACATCAGACAAAATTGTCATTGCATGGGATACAATGTGGCAAAGCACAACGAAACTAGCTCGTGCAATTGCAGAAGGGATAGATAGTGAAGGTATCACACCTCTAGTCATGTTAATTCCTCATAGCGATAGGAGTGACATCATGGCAGAGTTACTAGAGGCAAAGGGGATACTTGTTGGGAGCTCTACACTTCACAATGATATTTTGCCCACTTTAGCACCAATTCTATCCGATTTTGAAGTTCTCAAACCCAAAGGGAAGAAGGCAGCTGCTTTTGGATCCTATGGATGGGGTGGTGGAGCAGCCAAAAGAATCCAAGAATCAATGGAACGCGGAAAGATGGAGATTGTGATGGAACCATTCACAGTCAAATGGGTTCCAACAGAAGAAGAGATCAAGAATGCTGTCGAATTCGGTCGGGCATTTGCCAAGGCAGTAAAATAACACTCCTCATTTCAGCATATTTTTCGAAATATGCTATGCTCCCATTTACACTATGTCATCAGGCAGATGGATTTTGAAACTACATTCCAAATCTCCTTTGAGTGCTGATTTTATCATATCAACTTCAAGAGGTTGATCAAGTGCAGCTTCCCAAGATTGTTTGGTAAATCCACCACTACAATGACAGAACTCCGGTGATATCTCATCATCTTTCAAGATTGACTCTCTCGCCCATGCACAGTGGCAGGCATAATACCTCTTCATCCTGTCATCAGTTGCTTCGAGATATTCTTGGGTCATGTATGGAATCTTTGTATGATAGATAGTGTTACCTCTTCTCTCACCAACTAGAACATCAGGGCGCCCCTTTACAAAATTGACAACAGTATCTGTGATATATTGGTTGAAGAAGAGAGTTCCATTGTCCCTGTGTTTCTCTAGTTCTGCAATCCCATCTTCTCTCTCTCTACGCAAATATTCATCGACGCTACCTGCCTTCAAAAACTTCTCCCGTTCTCCTTTCCTGAAATCACGAGGCAGTCCATGTGCAACATCAACGAGTACTTTCTTACAATCATCAGGTGTTAAGACCTTGTTCATTCTTTTCAACACTTGACGAGTGACATCTATCTTCTCTGATGATGGAAGCCCAAGTGGAGGCAATTTATCTGGTGGTAAGATTTTATCGCGCTTGGCATTTCCAACATGTTCTTCCAATCGTTCACTGAGCACATTCATCACTTCTGCTCCATCTAAAAGCTCAAGGACTGCAAGATATAGATCCATATTCTTGATGAAGTAACCATATCTACTCAATGCAACATAGCTGGTATAGGTATTCATTTTTTCATCAATCAGCAAATTGGAGAATTTATTGACTTCCAAAGCGGAGGCATTATCGAGAGTCTTTCTAAATTGTTTTAGATATTCTTCAAATTTTTCAACAATTTTTGTAGTTTCAATAATCTCCTCCTCAGGAATAGGATTCTCTCGATCCGTCAAATATCTGCGATATCCCTCTTTATCCAATTATCTCACGCTCTTCATGTCTTCAACAACCTTCCCTGTTAGAGTCTTATCAAAAGAAGGATTGACGCAAGTATTAAGCAATACACTCAATTCGACCGAGTGAATTCGACATTACTGATTGGCGCTTTTTACGAGTAATACCCAGTTAATACAGGTGCTTTAGTACCCTAGACAGTACGAATAATTGGTGCATCAAGTGATGAAGGAATTAGAGGCAAAGATAAAGCAAGTCCTATCCAATAATGGTATCAAATGTTCTTCTGTATACAAAATGCCAGACCCAGAAGAAACTAGAATTCTGCTGGCTTTCAATTCAAAGGATAACCGACGCTTAACAACGACGAAGATTGATAGAGCGCTCAACACTACAGGAATTGGTGCTTTCAAAGTTCCAAAAGACTTCCAGCGTTTGAGTTCAGCTTTTCTACATCTAGAAATCATACTTGGTGCTCGAATGGAACGTCCTGTGACACCTGAAGCTATGTGAATTGATTCATTCGTGTCCCTTATCAGGTCCTTGTCATATAGTACTGAATCATGAATCTTCAGCTAGATGATAGAAACTTCTTGGTCACTGCCGCTTCTCGGGGT
>JAOUFI010000139.1 GCA_029858305.1 Candidatus Thorarchaeota archaeon | reverse complement strand
TCGTTGTAAAGTCTATTCTCAATTAGGGATGCTGCTTCACCAAGCAACACTTCGACTTCATTGCAATCATCTTGTGGTGACACCATTCAAGTTCACTCCTCACCCAAAAGGGCTCTCAGGACAGTTATTCTTCATTCTCGAGCAATGAAAGAACATTGAAAAAGCTTGTTCTGAGAGCACAAATAATCTGTTAGATTTTGACTTCTGATACAGAGAAATCTAATGTAATTTCATGCCTTAATAGGATTAATCAACATTCGCCAGATTCAAGATGAATCTAAGAAGGTGTTGCGGCGCGATTGATATGCGTTCCGTTCCTCAGTGAATCAAGTCTAGTCCTGAAACATATGTTTCTAGATTAACGATAGTATATCTTCTGAAAAATATATGAAAACCTCTGGTTCTTACATGTAGAATCACTGTTCAGCTATCGCTTCGATTTCAATACCAACATCCTTTGGCAAGCGAGCCACTTGAACTGCAGCTCGAGCGGGGGCTGGATTTGAGAACCATTTTGTATACTCTGCATTCATTTCTGCAAAATCGTCCATATCCCTCAAGAAGACTGTGCATTTTACAATCTTGTTCATTGAGGATCCTGCAGCCTCAATTACTCCTTTAATATTTGATAGACACTGTCGCGTTTGCTCAGTAAGTGAACCAGTTATTAGCTCTCCGGTCTTTGGATTGATTGGTATCTGTCCTGAGCAGAATACGAAACCCTTTGCTTTGATTCCTTGTGAATAGGGACCAATAGCTTTTGGTGCATTATCTGTTATTACCTGTTCTGGACTCATATTCATCTTGCTTATCCATTGCAAGCCTATCGATTAATTTAGCGGTCTGTATCATGATCTTCTTTCAGGTGGAGGAGGGATTGCAAATCCTCGTACGATGGTTGTCCCTGTCTCTCCTCGAAGTGCTCTTGAGATATTTGGTGGATCCGTGATAATTGCCATATCTCCACCATTCTTAATGAATTCTACACAAGATTCAATTTTCGGGAGCATACTACCAGGAGCAAAGTGGCCTTCCTCAATATATCGTTGAGCTTGAATGTGATCCATCTTGTCTATTGCTTGTGCATTCTCTTTTCCATAGTTGAGATAGACCTTTTCCACAGCTGTGGATATTATTAGCACATCTGCATCAAGTCCAGTTGCCAAGAGACTAGAAGCTCGATCCTTATCAATTACTGCAGCAACTCCTTCGAGTTTTCCAGTTTCATCCGCGACGACCGGTATGCCTCCTCCTCCTACTGCATAAACTATAATGCCATTCTCAATCAACGATTTAATAGCTGGTAGCTCAATAATCTCTCTTGGAATGGGTGAAGCCACAACTCTCCTCCAACCTCTTCCTGAGTCTTCCTTCACAATCCAGCGCTCATTCTGTTCTTTGCTTTTTGCTGTCTTTTCATCCATAAAACTACCAATTGGTTTTGTTGGTTTCTGGAAAGCTGGATCATCCTTTGACACCCGAACTTGCGTGACAACGGAAGCTACATGTTTTATCATGTTTCGCTCATGAAATTCATTGTATAAGGCACGTTGAATCATATAACCAATAGCACCTTGAGTGTCAGCTCCGCAGTAGTCTAGTGGGACTGGGTGGAGTTCATGTTCCGAAAGTTCAGATCTTCTCAGTATAAATCCGACCTGTGGCCCATTTCCTGATGTTATTACTACATCCCAACCTTGTTGAATCATATCTGCAATATGTTTGCAGGTTTCTGCTGTTGCTGCGTACTGATCTGGGACTGTCTTGTGATCCTTGTCTGTGATGAGTGAATTGCCTCCTATTGCAATTACCGCTTTGTTCGCCATGATTATCATCTCTCCAAATGGGGGACTGTTCTTTCCTCATAACTCCTAATTAAACAATGGGTCTGTATTTTTCTTCGAGAATCATTGTACTATAACTCACGAAGCCATTCATCCAAGTATACAGTTTCTAATTCTTCTGCCTCAGAGAGTTCTTTGCCTGTCATCCCATCAATAAGAGTCTTTGTTCTAATCAGAATCTTCGGATCTTTCTTGAGCAACTCTTGTATAAACTCGATACTCTTCTCCATAATATCCTCATGATTGACGAGCATATCCGCCAATCCAATCTGCATGGCTTCTTTTGCTGAGACCTTTCTTGATGTTAGTAGAATATCCTTTGCTCGTGCAGGTCCAACCAGCTGCAGAAGATTAGAAGAAGCCCCTGCACCAGGAAAGACCGAGAGTTCGACTTCAGGAAGTCTAAATACTGCATTATCTGAAAAGATTCTAAAATCGCATGCCAGTGCGACCATTGCACCGAAACCAATTGCATACCCGTTGACTGCTGCAACAGTAATACATGTTCTATTCTCACGGATTAGATGCATAGTTCGTTCTAAAAGCTTAAAGAAATCTATAGCCGCCTGGCCGTTAAGATTTTGAATTGTATTGAGATCGAAGCCAGCACTAAAAGCCTTAGAACCCTCTCCTGTAAAAATAAGTGCCCGAATGTTCGGTTCGTTGGCGATCCTTGAGACGCTCTCATTGAACGACTCTAACATCTCCTTTGTGACCGAATTCATTTTCTCAGATCGAGATATTTTGATAATTGCATACGAATCCTCTATTGTGACAATGATTTCTCCAGTCAATAATGTCCACCCTGTATTCATCAATGAGGGTTCACAATAACGAATTAAGCCTTTGCCCTATCAACTATCTATCACATGCACTGCATTCGCCTTTAACATGTGCTGAAAATTGCCTGTGGATATCACACATAGCTCCGTCATCCCTGATGATCTTGATTATTCTATTGATTTCTCCAGTCATGGTTTCAAACATGTCATCTTCTTTCAATCCCTTTTCAAACACAGCTATCATCTCATCAGCAGATTTTTCGATTTCTGGGAGAAATCTTTCAGGGATTATTACCTGATCGCCACGAGACCTCATTCCTTTTTTCTTCAACAAGTATTGAGTAATTGCAGGTTCTGTAACCCCAAGCATCTTCGCAATCTCTTTTTGTGTAATTCTATGTTGTTTAGATTTTCCATCTTCTCCAATCCTTGGGACTTCTTTGGTTTTCATAACTCTTGCGAACTCGCGCCTTATTGCAGGAAGAACATACCACACTTCAACTTCCTGTGGCATCATCCATGTTCTTTTCTTGATTTGCTTTTCATGTTTCTTTTCTGCTTGAGACATTAGGTACCCCCATTGAAGTCATTCACAATAGTGAATAATTTTCACATGCCTCGCCTAATAAGATTGACGGCGAGGGCAGAGAAATGTGGCAGATAGTTTTAAGACTCGTTTTCATGCAATGAATGCGATGATTATGGTGGATGGTGACGCTCTCAAGAAAGCCGCCAAAATCATTGGACAATCCAACCATCTTATTGCTCTGACAGGAGCTGGAATCTCAAAAGAGAGTAATGTTCCAACATTTAGGGGAATAGATGGATTATGGAAACAATATGATGCGATGCAACTGGCAACTCCTGCCGCATTTAAAGCAAATCCAAAATTAGTGTGGGAGTGGTACTCTTGGAGACAGAGAATTATTTCTGAGTGCAGTCCTAATCCAGCACATCAGATCTTGGCACAATGGGAAAAAGAAGGTCTCTTGAAGAGTATCATCACACAGAATGTCGACGGACTACATCGAAGGGCGGGATCAATGTCTCTTCACGAAGTACATGGAAATCTATGGAAACTGAAATGTACGTACTGTGAATACCATGGACAACTAGACACACCCGCATTAGGTGTAACGACTTGTCCATTATGTCATAATCATTTGCGACCAGATGTCATCTGGTTTGGCGAAAATCTGAATCAAGAGATTATGCTAGAAGTCTACAAAGAATTGAATGAGGCAGATGTCTGTGTTGTCATTGGAACTTCTGCGCTAGTGCAACCAGCGGCATCCTTCCCCCTATTGGTACGGCGACATGGTGGAACAATCGTAGAAGTAAACGTTGAGGAAACTCCTCTGACACCTATAGCTACCATCCATTTGAATGGGAGAGCTGGATATCTTCTTCCTCAACTGAATGCGCTACTTCATTAATCCAATACAGCTAAGAACCAATTTTTCGTGCAAGGGCTGCCCTTCGTCTTGCTTCGCGAGCTTCTGCAGGTCTATTTAATCTCTCAAATGCGCCCGCAATTTTTTCCAACATACTTGCCGACAAATCTCCTGTATTCAATAATTTTATGAACAAACTGAGGGCGTGCTGTCTATTACCTCTTCGTTCCATACACAATGCTAGATAGAACATTGCATCTTTGTGTTCCGGAGAAATTCTCAGAGTCCTAAGAAAGCTTCGAGCCGCGTCTTGATATTGCCCCATATGAAACTCCGATTCGCCGAGCGCTTGCCAAATATCTGCTTTGGCCTGATTGAGATTCTTTGCTGTCCTTAGAACATTAAGCGCATCATTCCAGTTTTCCTGCTTTTGTAGGCACACTCCAAGAAGGTACCATGCGTTTGCATTATTGGATGAGTGTTTTGTAGCGACTCTTAGTGCATTTTCAGCTTCTTTGAATTTATTCTTCTTCAGCAAGAGGCTACCTAAATGGATCCAAGCCTCTGAATTCTCAGGTTCTAGAGCTAATCCTCTGACATATGCTTTCTCAGCTTCATCCCAATTTCCCTTGCGTAAATGAAATGCCGCGCTGCTGAAGCATGAGGAGGCAGATTCAGATTCCCTAGAAACTGAAGGGGTATCCTTCACAATGGTTTCCTTGGCAGCTTTCTGTTCGTCGTATTTCTCTGTGACATCTACTACTTTTTTCGACGAGAAGGTTGGAAGGGCTTGTCTTTTTGATTCAGTGGGTGTTTCTTCAATTCTCCGGGCTTCTTCTTTTATTTCGGGTTTTAGCTTTTCAATCTCTAACTTGGTCAATCCCTCGACTTT
>JAOUFI010000138.1 GCA_029858305.1 Candidatus Thorarchaeota archaeon | reverse complement strand
CTGCTCGTCCTCATTGAGGATAGTAGTACACTGCCGCGCCAAAAGTGTTCTCCCATACGCCTGGGAGAATACATGCATACGAAACACTGATAGCTCGAACCGCGGGACTAACATTCATTAATCCCGCAGGGAGATGATTGGACTGGCCAGCAAACAATCGAAGACAAAACAAATGAAGGAGCGTATTGGTGCGGCCAGCTATTGTTGTTCTGCTTGCTCTTGTATTGAAGTCTATGTTGACCACACACGAGGTGAGGTCATCTGTTGTAATTGTGGACTTGTTTTATCAGATCATTCAATCGATGTAGGTCCGGAGTGGCGTGCCTTTACTGCTGATGAACAAAACTCTCGGCAGCGTGTTGGAGGCCCAACCGACTGGAGTAAATTCGATCAGGGTCTGACCACTATTATTGGTCGTCAGAATGTTGACGCCGCAGGTAGAAAGTTGACTTCTACTCGAAGAGCGCAGATACACCGCCTCCGCAAGTGGCAAATACGCACCAAAGTACACTCCTCCGATAAACGCAATCTTGCCGTTGCAATGACCGAGCTCCACAGGATAAGCTCTCAATTGAGTATTCCCTACTCAATTAGGGAGACCGCCGCAGTAATCTACAGAAAGGCTCTTCGCAAAAGATTGACCCGAGGGCGAACCATCCTAGGAATGATTGCTGCCTCTCTATATCTGGCGTGTCGTGTACATCAAGTACCTCGACCGCTGGAAGAGGTATGTGATCAAATTCACATCACTCGCAAGGAGTTGAGCCTTTGTGTTCGTCTGATCATTCGCCATCTTAACCTGAAGATTCCTTTCAGTAATCCAATTGAGTTTGTACACAGATTTGGAACTGAATTGGACTTGCCAGGAGAAGCTAAGAAGAAAGCGATTGACATTCTGAACCTTGCAAGGGAACAACGACTGACTATTGGGAAAGATCCCAAGGGGATGGCTGCTGCAGCGATATATGTTGCTAGCATCCTCACGGGTGCAAGAAGAACCCAACTGGAGATTGCTCGAACTGCTAGGGTCACTGAAGTGACAGTCAGGAACCGCTACAAGGAGATGGTGGAAAAGCTAGGTATATCCACAACATGAATGAAAGGGCAGGATGCAAGTCCTGCCCTCTCCCCTATATTCTAAGTACATCTTCTCGAAAAACAATCCTCGTTTTCTCAGATACACTATATTATCTGTTACCTGACAGGTCATTGACTAGCATATTCACAGTCGTATGCCACCTTAGCTGCTGGGTAATCCGCGGGTAATATCTAAGGGAGCAAGTCTCTCATCACATATAGGCTTATCATATTAGATGTTCGATATATCAACGAGAGATGATACCATGTCTAGCAAGAAGTCCATTCTAGGAGTATGGGTTATTGAGAGAGGCAGTGGTAGGAACATTGTTTCCAAAGCCTATTCCGATGCCGTAAAGCTGGATATGGACTTGATCGCTCCCTTTCTTTCTGCCACTCACACTTTCATCGATAAAGCCTCTAATGAGACTCTAAAAACCATTGATACAGAGACCAACCGTTACGTTTGGGAAGCAAATGATTATCTCTTATTTGTAATGGTTGTGAGTAAGGCAGCTAGACTTGGACATATGCGTTTCATGCTAGAGTATGCTCTAGAAGAATTCATGACAAATGTAGTGCCACCTGGTGCCGATGTTGGCCGCTTGTTAAAGGACTGGCATGGGACTCCCAAGACATTCAAGGATTTCGGGAATTTTGTGGATGAGCTTGTCACTCAGTATGAAGAAACTGACGAATGTTTGGTTGCTGGGAAGTCCATGGATTGTCTAGAGGTGTATAGTCACCTCTTCCGAGGTATCATGCGATTGAAAACCTCTAAGACAAAGAAAGATCAGATAGTGGCCAAAATGACTGGATATGTCGAGCCACTTCTTGATCGTTATCCATTCCTCAGAGCTGCACCTATTGATACTGCAGGTATCGAGGTGCTTCAGATTGATGTGTATGAAGTTGCATATCAACACCTGAGGGACTCGTTAGAAGAATTACTCAGACTTCTTGGAAAGGTTGCAAAGGAAATCTCAACGAAAAAAGAATATCGAGACATGGTCTTCGATGAAGTTATGCCCTATGTCAAGAGGGACATCCAAAGATTGCAGACATATGCTATACTTGATGATGTAGTTCGCTATCTGTTCTAATCACTTTTCCAGAGCAATAAGTGCCCTTTGTACAACCTGACCTCTTTTTCGTTCTGGAAGAATGTCTCTCCCAGGATTGATTCGAAACCTTTTATCACCCTCACTTCTACTCTTAATTATTCCTGCAGGAAGCAACTTGAAGAATCCTAATCCAGTTCCTTTGATCATCTCTCGAATGTCTACTGAAATGGGGCCATCCTTTGTAACAATAACTGGAATGGTCATTGCAACACGACCATCCGGGCGGAGTATCTGTCCAATATGTTTGAGCACTTCACGGTAGAGTTCTGTCAAGTCTCGGATGTTATTTTCGGCATCTTCCCATTCTGGTTTGCCTGAGTAAATTGGTCCCAAACTAGGCTCGAATGCGACTGCATCGACTTGTCTGTTTACAAGATTTGAAAGATCTCTAGCATCACCACGAATTATCTCAAAGTCTACTTGTTGTCCTAAATCTTTGCCGAACCAAATTAGATTCGATCTTGTGCCTTGGACTTGATTTCCGTCGATATCTATTCCAATGACTTTCATCCCAAGCATGGCCGCTTCCATTAGAATAGTACCAGTTCCACAGAATGGATCGAGTATTGTGTCTCCAGGTCTTGCCCCTGCTAAGGTCAATAGAGTCCTGCAGATTTTTGGACTAGTACTTATTTTTGAGGATATGTATGGTCTTGACTCATCCCGATATTGTTGTAGAGCAGAATCGTAGACAACGAGAGTTCTAGCAAAATAGAGATGTTTGTGTGTGAATGCTGCAAGAATTTCACTATTCGGTGGTATTAGTAGGTTGTTTTGTGCGATTGATTTAGGCCAGAGAGCAAGATTCATTCTCTCAGCAACACGCTTGTCTGGTTTGTCATAGGCAAAATAGTCTGCTTTTCTTGCACCTTTCTGTATCAACGTGCTTTTGATTTTCTCATCCATCGTTCTAGCGAATCTTCGGTACTGGATAGGAGATTTTCCATCGAACTCTGGATAGGTGCTTAGACCGAATCTGATTTTCTTGCCCTTTGGATTTTGCCATACTTTTGAGAGCCAGGGAAATTTGATGAGAGCTTCACGGTCCTCTCTTTGTGGTTGACCAGCAGTAGGAAACGCGTTTCTAACAGTATCGCTATCATATCTATGGAGCACACGACTTACTTTATAGCATCCTCCTAGAGCTGCTTGCATTTCGACGACTTGCTCATTGTCTAGTTTATCTTTAATATCTAGGATAGCAATATGTCTAGAGTGATCAACTAGTGTCGCTTTGAAGCCTCTGTCCTGGACATAGACTAGCAGCTCTGCAATACTGAGTAACCAGTTTGACCCTAGGACGAACGCGTATTCATTCATTATTTTCCCTTCTCTATCTGCTCGAATATGTACTTGGCATATAATGCACCACGAAGGGGATTTGGAGATTCACATATGAAAGTAGGCTTGTAACCAACTTCATGAATAATCTCTATCAATGGATATAGATCAGGGCCCCATTCTTCACCTAACGGTTTGTGTGAGGCTTCCCCTCTCTCAGTGAATGTGATTCCGCTGATATGAAAATGCATATTATTGATGAAAAGACTCCCAAGCGCATCCTCAAATTTTGTCAAGACCTTTCGATAACTCTCTCCATCATTCATCTGACCTTGACTTCTTGCGTACAAATGAGCCCAGTCTACCGTAGGGATACACCCCTCCACATCTTGACAAAGCCCAATTATCTGTTCTACTGAACCATACATGACAATCTTACCAGCAATTTCTGGAGCAAGAAATATTCCACGAGGTTGGGACCCTATCTCCTCCCAAATACTTCTCAAGGAATCTCTCACAACAATGTGTGCCTCATCAGGTGTCATTCCACCCTGAATGCCCGGATGAAAGACAATTCGTTGAACACCCATCAGAGGTGCGAATTTAAGAGCTTTAATTAATCGTTGTCTAGAGCGTTCTCTTATCTCGGGGTCTTTGGATGCTAGGTTGATGTAATATGCGGCATGCATGCTCATGGCTATCCCACTCTCTTGAGCGAGGTTGCCAATTTGCTTTGCTTTTTCCTCGGTTGTTCTCAATCCATGAACTGCTGCGTATTCAAGTGCATTTACGCCAGCATCTACAAGTATTTCAAAGACTCTCTTCAAATTGCCCTGCGCGGCTTCCGGATAACCTGCAGGTCCAAAAAGGACATTTTGCAGAAAAATCACTTCTCCAGGGTGAATTCCCAACTGCAGTATGCATCATCAGGATGGCTATCTGGGGGACAAAATACGCACTGTGTTTTTATCCTCGGATCAATTGTACTGGCAAAATAGCTATACTCAGTATTTCCTACTTGTTTACAGGGGAAATCCTGTAGACCTTTCCTTTTTCTTGCTACCTGCACGCGACATTCTTCCATAGTGAAGTGAAGAGTCTTTTCATTAACCCATTTTGTGGATTGCTTATTGAGAGCTGCATAGACCCGATAACCAAGTGCCTTTTCCAGTGACTGCAGACCACCCCCTGGGTTGATTTGGAACTCCTTCATGATTCTTGTTGCCTCAATGGGCGAAAAAATCTTCCAAGCTTCTTTATCCATCTCGATAGCAATATCGATTCCATATTTATTTTCGAGAGCCAAGAAATACGCACTATCCATTGCTTGCCAGGCTTTTGCATATATGTCGATTAACTTGACTAATTGTTCTCTTGGTAGATTTTCTTTCATCATGAATCTCCACTCTTTCAGGGAAGGTGCTTTGAATATCAGTGATTTG
>JAOUFI010000137.1 GCA_029858305.1 Candidatus Thorarchaeota archaeon | reverse complement strand
TTCGGACCTGAGTTTCTGCCTTACAGGCAAGAGAAACAGATGTAGTTTCAAACATGAATCGAGAGAGGGTCTTCCTCTCTCATTTCTTCTTTTTCGGATTAATTATCTTGTTACAGCATATTGAAAAGTAGAAATAATGGAGGAATAGTTGGCATTTCGAGGGAGGTTTCTGATATGTTGAGTGATGTTGAACTATTCGTAATAACATGGATACTTGCTACGGTATTCATGATTTTCTATGTATTGATGTACTATGCTTCAAGTATGGTTATCGTATACAAGATTAAGGAATATGTGACAGATGATGATCTCAGAAAGATGAGATGGAGCGAAAAGGTAGCATTAAGGATTAAACTTGGTTCTACAATATTGTTCATTTTGATTGCAATTCTAGGTACAGTCATTGGATATGCCAATTATTTACCAATTACAGAGCGCAATCCTGAAACAGATGTCTTCAGAATGTTCAGTATACAACCATCCTTTTTCATTGCACTTCTAGCGATTGGTGGAATTCAAATGTATATTATGCAAAGAGCTTTAGGTGAAAAACTACTTCCAGAAAAGACCGTTGTCGATACCTAGTCAACTCAATACTAACTAACAATTTAGCTGTTTTATGGTAATCGATGAAATTCAATCGTCATGGGTCGTGAGATCTTCGGAGCGGATTATCTGCCCTACAGGCAAGAGAAGCAGATGTAGCTTGGAGATTTCAACTTGGAGTGAATCAAAGCCTATACCTGTGCCTGTCAAGGAACTCCTGATGCTTGGATTTTTCCTAGGACGCGAGAAGCTGCTAATCTCCTTGTCACGATTTCCTCCTGAGCAAAATAATAAAAACGACCAATACTGCCACAGCTCCGATTCCTGCTCCCAAAACAAGTGTCATCACTGGGTCGACATCGTCACGGGTTGTGCTTGTGGTTGGTGATGTTGGAGTCGTGGTTACTGTTATTGAAGGAGTTTCAAGAACAGTGACAACCAACGTCGCTGAGCTGTAGTTGTCATACGGGTCGTATGCCCTCACCTCAAGCCTATACAAACCAGGCTCAAGGACTGTGGCATTACTGATTACTCCATATTCATCCAATGTGAAATGGATTGTGTCATTGAGCCACCAGTGGTCAATGCCTGATTCATCCCATGCCACAACCTGCACTTGCAACGCTTCACCATACTCGAGAGTCTGGTAGATGCGAAGGGTCACCCAGTCAGGTGGTGAAGTGTCCTGTTCAGGAGGTTCAATTGTGACTGTGAAGATGGCGGAGAGAAAGTTTTCAAATGTGTCGAAGACAGTGATATTCAGACCATATGTAGCTGGCTCCAAAACTGAATTGTTAGTAATCCGTGCAGTGCTACCAAGCTCAAAATAAGTAGCACTCAGCGAGAAGTGGGCGGTATCATTGAGAGTCCAGTGGTCGATGCCTGAGGGGTCAAGAGCAGGAATCTGAAGGTCGACTCCCTCACCATAAGTTATCGTCAGATCGATGGGTGTAATTACCCAACCTGGGGCTGTGGTCTCATGAGCCAGTACTACTTGCAAGTTAAACGCTGCAGAAATACTGACACCATAGATGTTGGCCACTGTTACTTGTACCTTATAGTTTCCTAGATACAGGATTCCAATCGAGGCCATAACACCCTGACTGTCGATGGTGAAACGAGTCGTATCGTCTACAGACCAGAATATTGGCGCTGGAGCCGTTGCATTGAGATTGTAGCTGAAAAATGTTCCAATTTCGATAATCTGATCTACAGGCGTCTCGGTCCATCTGGGGGGTGTTGGTAGAAACATCAATGGATGAGGGTCAGAGTTGAAGTTGAACGTATAGGGTGCATCGCCAAAACCATCCCCATTGGCATCAGTGCCTGCATAATCCGACCAGTAGTTGTGGTCAAACACATTGGAAGTCCCCTCATCAAAGCCATTGTCGAAAATGCTGTCTGCAATGACGTTCCACTGGATATCATTGATGTAACTCGAACTATCGGTGCGGAGGCCAACGCTGCTGCTCGTGCAGGTGTTGTTCGCCACGGTGTTGGAATCGGAACCTGTGAGATAGATGCCATAGGTGTTGCTGTTGCAGGTATTCTTCACCACGGTGTTGGAATCGGCGCCCCAGACGTAGACCCCATTGAAGTTGCTGGTGCAGGTGTTGTTCGCCACAGTGTTGAAATATGAATAAGAGATGCAGATGCCATTAATGCTGTTGCCGCTGCAGGTGTTGTTCGCCACGGTGTTGGAATCTGAGTTATCGAGGAAGATGCCATCATGATTGCTGGTGCAGGTGTTGTTCGCCACGGTGTTGAAATCGGAAACTGTGAGAAAGATGCCCCTGGAGTAGCTAGTGCAGGTGTTGTTGATAAGCGCGCCATTCTTAACGTTATTCAGATAGATCCCAAAATATGATGACGCACTGGCACAAGTCAGATTAGAGTTGCAGATGACAAAGTGCACCTGAGTGCTGCTTATACGGATACCATGAGTAGCTGCCCCGCTAGTGTCAATGTCCAAGCTCTCAATGATGATGGGATCTTCAGATGTGCCGTTACCGGGCCAGCCCTCCGCCTGTGCACTGGCCCTGAAGTCGACATCTCCATCGATAACGATGGGGTCATGTGGTGTACCGCTATGAAATCCACTCCTTTGTGGCTCTGTAATGATTTCAGTTGAATCGAGTTCATCACCATCTAGTTCAATGACTGGCGCGACACTTCCCAGAACTAGGAGGAATCCCAGTGCAATAGCAGACAGATAGATCCATTTTTTGCTGCACATCAGCATGCTCTCCTCAACTGCGACGGACGCAGTCGAGGTTTCCTCTTGCACCCCAAAAGCAGGTGCGTGCTATTGCCTTCCATCTCCCTCGCAGTAAGACCTATACCTACTCAGGCATGCCTTAACTAGTTTCCGAATGAAAGAGTGAACAAAGTCGACTCGCAAATTGCCATGACTCGTGAGGTTTTTGGGCCGGATTATCTGCCATACAGACAAGAGAAGCGGATGTAGTCTTAATTTTCAAACCGAGAGAGGGTCTTCCTCTCTCCTCACTCTTTCTTGAGAATTCAAGATGTTTCAAAAAACCATTAAATTCTTCACAAAGTATTGACGATTATCCACGTTCTTGATTGGTTAGGAGTTCTATGGGAATGGAACCTACTGGAACTGTCACGAAGTACTATCCATTGGTGGATAAAGAAACGCGAAATGCACTTGACTCACTCATGCACAATTCCGAGAATTTCTATGATTTTCTAGTTCGCTTGGGAGAAAAAGTCTGTTCTGAGGATGTTCCCCTATCACTGGCATTCTTAGCGACAGTCTGGTCAAGGCTAGCTAGGGTTGTAGAAACAGAAGATCGACTGGTCGAGAGGTACAAGGACACTGGAGTCATTCGACCATGGACCTTGCCTAGAATGAGTCCACTTGAGGGAACCCGACTTCAGACCAAGATGATAAAAGCTCTAGATGACGCAATAGCGAGCGAACCAGAGGACTGGGTTCTCATGCACCTGCATCTTCGAAGCATAACTGCTCAGGCGGCGACTCCTGAAGGAATGGAAGCATATGAGGCTGCAAAGAAGCTTCTGGAAGAAACACCAAGACTCGAGTGCTTCAAGACAGACATTCTACTTGCAGATGCACGAATCAAGGACTATGAGGGCGACACAAGGGGTGCTCTAGAGCTCTATCAGGATGTGTTAGAACGGGCCAGAATGCAGGATGACCAGTGGCTCATCGTAACTCTACTTCTTGACATTGGGAAAAAAATAGCTCTGACTGACTTTCAGAGGGGAATGGAGCTAGTCAATGAGGCGTATAGAATCTCTAGAAAGCTTGCAATACCTGTTCTTATGAGAAAAACACTTGATAGTATGTCCAGCATCTCGCACAAACTTGGGGAGTATGATCTTGCTCTCAGGAGCATGTTTGATGCTGTCGAAGAAAAGACTTCGCCTCGCTACACGGACAGTCACTTTCCATTGGATGTATCGATGGTATATTCTGACCTTGGAGATGGAAAAGAGGCGTTAAATTGGGCATTGATGTTCGATGATCCTGAGGGCAAGCATGGTCATCCAAGTCTGTCCGTTCATGGCTGTCCAGACATCACGATGGCACGAGCTCTTCTTCTGTTAAAGAGGACAGGTGAAGCCTCGAAGCACATTGATAGTCTTAAGGAAATCGCATTCAAGAGCGGATGGGAACCATGGCTTGCTGGATACTACCTAGTGTCAGGACAGCATGAAATTGCTACAGGAGATATAGCCAACGGAATGCAGCTGGTTCAAAGCGCTCTTGAAATATACGAACGACTGGACATGCAGACCTCTATTAATAGAGCCCTCATTGCCTTGACCAATGCTGAGATTCTGGCGTACAAAATCAATGACAGTATTTCTGATCCGAGAGATTCTGGCCCTTGGATGATTAGACTTGAAAAGGAAGCGACTGAAAAGCGGCTTACAGGAATTCTAATGCAGCACGCATTGCTAAAGGCGGATTTCAGGATGAAGCTCAATCAGATAGATGCAGCTCGTGAAACTCTAGAATCAGCATTGGAAATTTCAAACCAACCGACTGTGAAATCGCTTCGAGAGCAAATCTTGGATCAATTGAAGGAGCTTGCGAGGGTTTCATCATCATAGTCGTCATGGTTCGTGAGATTTTTGGACCGGATTTCTTGCCATATGTAAAAAGAAATAGAATGAGAGGAGATTATACCTCCTCTCTTCATGTTTATTCTTCATCTATCAACTCTGCTTCAGGTATCCGATGATTCCAAGGATTAGTAGTACAGATTCAAGAGGTATCTCAAGCATCATCTCACCAACAAAGGCAGCAGTTGGTGATAAGAGAACCAATGCAAGTATTTGCCCAATGATCATAGGGATGATGAAGGCAAATAGAGCCATGTAGGCCACTTTGATGTGATCCCATTCCCATTTCTTATTGA
>JAOUFI010000136.1 GCA_029858305.1 Candidatus Thorarchaeota archaeon | reverse complement strand
ACGCGTTTGCGTGATGTGGTTCATCAGGTTCAAGCGCAACTACACTGCCTGGCGAACAAAACAGCATGAATATAGGAAACATGAGAAGTATTCCAGTTATTGATAGCACTCTATGTCTCCTAAACCTCGCGACTCCCATGATATAGATTTATCAAAAAACCCACTTTAAGCATTTGTGGAAATTTGTATTTACTGTATATTGAACCATTGAATTTAAACACAAACAAAATATCCACTTGTTCAAAATACAAGACAACAGGATTAGAACAAAATGTCAGTAAGAGAGCATGAGTGGTTCAAAGAAACATCTGATTCTACATTGATGCATTTTAATAGTTCAATGGATGGTTTAAGTGATAATGAGGCGGAGAGGAGAATCAACGAATATGGACTCAATGAACTCAAAGAAGTGGGACGAATTGGTCCTCTCAGAATGTTCTTTCAACAATTTGCTAATCCTATGGTCATAATCCTCCTTTTTGCTATCTTTATTTCAGTTGTTACTGTCACGTTGCAGGGCAGTCATGGAGGAGAGGGCTTCATTGATGCCATTGTCATTACAGCTATTGTTCTGATTAATGCAGTATTTGGCTTTGTTCAAGAGTATCGATCTGAACAAGCTTTGGAAGCACTGAAAGACTTGTCTGCTCCAAAAGCAATTGCAAAACGGAGTGGTGAATGGAAAGAGATCGAAGCTCGTTTTCTTGTGCCCGGAGATATCGTCTCTCTTGAAGCTGGAGATATCGTACCAGCAGATGGAAGGATATTGAACTTCGCTGGTCTAGAAACAGATGAATCTACACTTACTGGAGAATCAATAGCAGTTCAAAAGAGCAGTAAAGTGATTACAACGGAAAATCCCGCGCTTGGGGATAGGACGAATCTTGTTTTTCAGGGTTCAATTGTATCAGCAGGAAAAGGTACAGCAGTAATTACATCTACAGGTATGACGACAGAATTCGGGAAGATAGCACAGTTGGTACAGGAAAGCAAGCAAGAGCCTACACCGTTACAATTGGATTTGAAAGACCTTGGAAAAAGACTAGGAGGTGTCGTGCTTATTATTTCTATTCTCGTTTTTATTGCTCTTGTCTTCATTAATGCAACCTATGACTGGAATGAAGCTCTCTTTGTCGGAATTGCGATTGCAGTGGCAGCTATCCCTGAAGGACTCCCTGCGATCGTGACAGTGACACTTGCTATCGGTGTCACGAGAATGGTGAAAAGAAATGCAGTTGTCAGGAGACTACCTAGTGTTGAAACCTTGGGTTCTATCACGGTTATCTGCTCTGATAAGACCGGCACAATAACCAAAAATGAGATGACAGTCCGATACATACACCTTTCCTCTGCCATAGTATCAATATCTGGAACTGGATATTCCAAAGAAGGAGAATTCCATAAATCATCTGGACCAGAAGATTGTATTGCACAGCCAGATGTCAATAATCCATTTGATGTAGAAAAAAGTGTAGATCTGAAAATGCTACTAAAGGCGGGTCAGTTATGTTCAACTGCTAATATTTCTCTTGCTTCAAATGATAAATCAAATTGGAAAGTTGTTGGTGATCCTACAGAGGGTGCTCTTCTCGTTGCAGCTGAAAAAGCTGGGTTGCATCTCCATGAAACTCGGTCGCAATATGAGGAACTGACTGAATTCGCGTTCGATTCTAAGCGAAAGAGGATGACAACCATCTTAAAAGATAAAAATGGCCAGACTTGGGCATTTTCTAAAGGAGCACCAGAAGTAATTCTAGGACTATCGACAAAAATCTACATCAACGGAGAGATTGTTGAATTTAATACTGAGAAACAAAGCGAATTACTTTCAGCTAATTCCATCATGGCAAGTTGCGCAATGAGAGTTCTGGCATTAGCTTTTAGAAAACTTGATGCAAATACTGGGGAATGGACTGAAGGGGAGGTTGAATCGAGTCTCGTTTTTCTTGGACTTGTTGGCATGATAGATCCACCACGAGAAGGAGTTATCGAGGCCATAAACAAGTCACGCAGAGCTGGAATAAGACCCATCATGATTACAGGAGACCACGCTCTCACTGCAAGGTCTATTGCAAAGAGTGTTGGTCTCACTCAATCTGAACTCGAAGGAGTCACTGGTGCTGAGCTCAACGAGATGAGTGACGAGGAACTGGATAGAATAGTTGGAGAGAGAGATGTTTTTGCTCGTGTAGCACCAGAGCATAAGCTGAGAATTGTTCAAGCATTAAAACGACAGAATCAGGTCGTGGCAATGACAGGAGATGGTGTAAACGATGCTCCAGCAATCAAGACAGCAGATGTAGGTATTTCAATGGGCATTCGCGGCGCTGGAGTGACAAAGGAAGCTTCGGATCTAATTCTGACGGATGATAATTTTTCTACGATTGTATCAGCGATAGAAATTGGTAGAGAGATATATGCAAATATTCGGAAATTCGTCAGATTTCTATTATCAGCTAATGCAGGTGAAGTGCTCATAGTCTTCGTCATGGTCATGATTGGACTTCCCATCCCTCTGACACCTGTAGAGATTCTATGGATCAACCTAGTCACCGATGGTCCTCCTGCACTTGCACTTGGATTTGACCCTCCACCAAAAGGAATCATGAGTCGATGCCCACGAAAACCCGGAGCTCGAATGTTGGACAAAGGTATGGTTAGAATGATATTGGTCGGAGGCTTCCTTGCAACCATTGCTGCAAGTTCAATTTACCTCTATGTCCTATGGGCAGGTATCGGTCATATCCCAAAAATCACAGGGCCTTCTGTCGATTGGTTGTTGCCTCAATATGCAGAAACCCTTGTTTTAGCACAAACGGCAACATTCACAACAATGGTACTCTTTCAGTTACTATGGGTGTGGAATGTTCGAGATGAGTGGAATCCAGTCTGGCGTACAAATGTACGAGAATCCAGAGGTTTATTCATTTCTGTGGCATTCTCTTTTGTCCTGACGCTCTTGGTGCTCTACACACCTCTTTCTATCGCCTTTGGAACAACACAACTAAGTCTGGAGTTATGGGTCGCAATAGTGGGATTGTCACTTATTGGCTTTCTAGCTCCTGTGTATCGCTTGATGCCAAAAGAATCCAATGAGGTGTGTGATGAGGAGCAAGCAGTCTCCATGAACCGATAGAATCCTAGCGACAAAGAAACAGAAAAAAATCTGCGCGTTCATTCAGTTGAATTATCGCTACATCATCCCACGATAGAGCCCACCATCAACTAGTAACATTGTCCCATGAATGTAGCTAGCCGCTGGACTAAGTAGAAATGCGCAGGGCTTCCCAAATTCATCTGGATTCCCCGCACGACCATGAGCTTTTACTGGCTTAGTATCGATTTTAGCAGTACTGTTTGCTGATTTTGAAATAGCCGAAAGATCCAAGACGCCTCGTGTCTGAATGGCACCGGGACAAACTGCGTTTACTCGTATGCCCTCAGGACCTAACTCGTCCGCTAAAGTTCTCATCATACCAATGACTGCTAACCGCAAAGAGTTGGCAAGAAGATAATTCTCCGTCGGTTGTTTTACCGAGCTAGAAGTATTATAGAGGATAGAGGGTGATTCTGATTTGCGCAAAAGAGGAAGTGCGTTCCTCGTCAGTCGTACAGTACTCATAAGTACTAATTCAATTGCAGATTTCCAGTCATCATCAGTAATATCTATAAAACGACCTGGTGGTGGTCCTCCTGCATTGACAAACAATCCATCGAGTTTGGGAGTTATTTCTTTCACTTGGCGGAGTAGGTTATGAATGTCCTCTGATTTTGTCAAGTCAGCAATTATGTATCGAGATTTGTCACCCAATGTATTAGTAGCTTTTTTCAATGCCTCTTCCGATCGAGAACAGATGATTACATGTGCCCCTTCTTGAACTAGTATCCTCGCCACACTGTAACCTAGCCCCTTTGATGCACCAGTAATGAGTATGGTCTTATCTTTGAGTTGAAGGTCCATGGCTTAGAAATCACCACGGCTGGTCGAGATGTAGTAGTATATCTATGTTATCTACAAGGTAGATGATAAAATACTAACAGAGATACGGGTGTGGAAGAATTAGTCAAGTTCTTGATATTTAAATAATCGAACTCAACTTCAGTTTAGCTTGGTGAATACACTTAGCGATAATCTCAACCTAGATGCAGTACTCTCAGCAACTATCCTGAAAACGTGTCGGACTTGCGGCCATGCACGTATAGATCATTCCGACGGTAAACTGTGTAAAATCAAGAGATGTACCTGCGAGAGGTTTAGAGAATGATTGCGAAGTGCTAGATTCAATTAACCGGATTGATTCCAATTATGGGCCCATAACTGTTTTAGAGCTCAACTTTTTTCGTTGTTGTGTTGATGATGCTGCATTGTAATCTTTGAAGAATGCACCCTTGAATCGACTACTTTTTTCTTCGTCTACGAGAGTACTTGGTTTAACAGTAAACAATATACAAGCGATACAGGTACTTGAGAATAAACAGAATGATTTTAGTGAAATCCCGTTAGGAGAGTGCGCGGTATGAAAGGCCGCAGTAACTCTCTAATGACCAATACTTCCCCTCAAGAGATCATGCAGGCGTTCAAGAACTTCTGCAAACGCCGATCAAAGAGGGCCATGAGTCCTAAGACTCTTGATAGATATGGTCAGGTGCTAGATGTCCTATTCAGGAAGTATGGTCTCCAATTGGACAGTGTTGACCTTCGAAACCTGGAGAGAATTGTGACTGAAAGAGCACAGACGTTGGCCCCTGCAACGTTCAATACTGAGATGGCGGTCCTTCGTCGGTGGTGTGAGTTTCACCATCTTGATCCCAGGGATAAAGAGGTACGTGATGTTCTACAATTCAAGAAGGCAATCCCTTCACGACATCGAACGCTTGGACTTCCTAGAGTGTGATGGGAAGTGACTTTTCACACAGGGCCTCAGATTGCCAAATGTTCTTTAACCAATCTTAGTTAGTAACGC